>CAZTNB010000013.1:0-37513 GCA_964614825.1 uncultured Gammaproteobacteria bacterium | reverse complement strand
CGTGCGCCGCGTGCACGTTTCGCCGCTGGCGCTCGAGGGCCTGCTGCGCGTGCCGCCGGCGGCGACCGGCATGGTGGTGTTCGCCCACGGCAGCGGCAGCGGCCGCCACAGCCCGCGCAACAACCACGTGGCCGATGCGCTGGGCCGGGCCGGCCTCGCCACGCTGCTGTTCGACCTGCTGCGGGACGAGGAAAGCGCCGATCGGCGCAAGGTGTTCGACATCGCGCTGCTGGCGCGGCGCCTGCGGCTGGCGATCGACTGGCTGGAGGGTGTCGAGGATTCGGCGCAGTTGCCCCTGGGCGTGTTCGGCGCCAGCACCGGTGCGGCGGCGGCCCTGGTCGCGGCGGCGGCGCAACCGGCACGGGTGCGCGCCGTCGTATCACGGGGCGGACGCGCCGACCTGGCCGAGGACGCGCTGCCCGCCGTGGTCGCGCCCACGCTCCTGATCGTCGGCGGCGACGATCCCGAGGTGCTGGAACTCAACCGGCAGGCGCTGCGGCACCTGCATTGCACCGCGCGCCTGGAAATCGTGCCCGGCGCCACGCACCTGTTCGAGGAGCCCGGCACGCTCGACGCCGTGGTCGCGCTCAGCCGCGACTGGTTCCTGCGGCACCTGCCGCCGGCGTGACGCCGACGCGCGCGCTCAGGCCTCGCCGTCGCCCTTCCAACCGAGGTCGAAGCCGTCGCGGCCTTCGAGCATCTGCCGCAGGATCGTCAGCAACTGCGGCGATGCCCCGCCGGCCTCGAGGCGCTCCAGCGCCTCCGGGTCGATCGGATACTGCTCCTCGTCCGTGGGCGCGGGCTCGTCCATGAGCGCCCAGAGCTGCGCCAGGTCGTCGGCGCCCAGCGTTCCCAGTGCTTCCCCGGTGCGGCGATCGTAGATCCTGGGCATGTTCCGGACTCCCTCGCCACGACGGCGTGACCATTCAGTTCAGGTTACCGCCACGCAATGCGCGCGCCTTGATCCGGATCAAGGCGCGGCCCCTCGCGCGGGGATAGCCTTCGCATCGACGCGCCGCCCTGCGCGGCGCGCCTTCTCCCACACGCGAGGAGGCAGTCATGAGCAACCTGAGCCACTGGAATCCCTTCAAGGCCATGGGTCGTCTCGACCCCGGCGGGGAATTCGATGAACTGTTCCGCGGCCTGCGGCCGCTGGCGCGCGAGTTCGAGCTCGCACCCGAACTGACCATGGACGTATCCGAGGACGCCAAGTCCTACACGGTCCATGCCGAGATCCCCGGCGTCGACAAGAAGGACATCGACGTCTCGGTCGACGGCAACAAGGTCGCGATCAGCGCCGAAGTGCGCAGGCAGGCCGAGAAGAAGGACGGCGAGAAGCTGGTCCACGCCGAGCGCTACTACGGCAAGGTCTATCGCGCCTTCACCGTGCCGGCCGAGATCGATGCCGCCAGGGTCGGCGCGAGCTACGACAAGGGCGTGTTGACCCTGACCCTGCCCAAGCGCGGCAATGGCGAATCCCGCAAGCGGATCAGCGTGAGTTGACGGCAACGGCGCCTGCCCCGCCCACGCGCGGCAGGCGCAGGCTGGAGGCAGCGGCCGCCACCCGGCGTCGACTCCGGGTGCCGCGGCCGGGGACGCGGCGCCCTTCACCCCTTTTCCAACGTCGAGGGGTCGTGGGCGCCGCACCGCATTCGGCCCCGCTTCGAGCAGGCCATCGACCTTCGAAGGCGGCAGCGATCGCAGGCTCATGCGACCGCGCTGCGCTGGTACGTGCCGACCAGTTCGGCCTGGGCGAGCACATGCCCGGCCATCGCCGCCAGCAGGCGTGCCTTGGTCGGGTGGCCGAGGTCGGGCAGCAGCGCGTCGAGGGCATAGAGCTTGTGGAAATAGCGGTGCCGCCCGATCGGCGGGCACGGTCCGCCGTAGCCGGTGCGCTTCCAGTCGTTGCGGCCCTCGCGCGTGCCCGGCGGCAGCTGCGACGGCGCCACGCCCTCGGCGAGCAGGGTGCAGTCCGGCGGCAGGTTGTAGAGCACCCAATGCACCCAGGTCATGCGCGGCGCGGCCGGGTCCGGCGCATCCGGATCGTCGACCAGCAGCGCGAAGCTGCGCGTGCCGGGCGGCGCGCCGGCCCAGTGCAGTGGCGGCGAGCGGTCGCCACCCTCGCAGGTATGGCGGACGGGGATCGCGCCATGGTGCGCGAATACGGTCGAACCCAGGATCAGCGTCATGTTGGTCTCCTGTGGCGGACGTCGGCGGGCCGCGTCGAGGACCGGGGTCAATCTCCCAGCGCGGGTTGCGCGGCGGCCAGTGCCGCGCGGTAGCGCGCGTGGAGGGCCTGCACCTTGGCCACGTAAAGTCGCGTCTCCGGATACGGCGGCACGCCGTCGTAACGCGTCACCGCGGCCACGCCCGCGTTGTAGGCCGCGGCGACCAGCGTGCGCTCGCCGTCGTAGAGCGCGTCCAGGTTGCGCAGGTGGCGCGCGCCGGCGCGGATCGACTGGACCGGATCGAAGGGATCGGTGACGCCGTACTGCCTCGCGGTGTCCGGCATCAGTTGCATCACTCCCAGCGCGCCCTTGCTCGACACCGCGCGCGGATCGAAGTAGCTCTCCGCGTGCGCGATCGCGCGCAGCCAGGCATCGTCGACGCCGGTCGCGAGGGCCGCGCCGCGGAACTGGCTCGGGAAGCGATCGAGCCGCGGCCGCCCCACCTTGCCGAGCCCGGCGTGCGCCCAGTCGGGCTCCGGTGTCACGACCGTGAAGGCCTGCAGCCGCACCGAACCCGGCAACTCGCGCGTGCCATAGACCGTGCGGCCGTCCTGCACCCGGGAATAGAGGTACACGCGCTGCACGCCCACGTCGCCCCACAGGTTCGGCAGCAATGGCGCGCGGTCGTCGATCTCGATCGCGCGGCAGCGCGAACCGGGTTCCGGTGCGGTCGACAGGCTCGCCGTGCCGCCCTCCATGCAGCGGTACACGGTGCGCGCCTGCGACGAGCCGGCGGCCGCCAGCAACAGGCTGGCCAGCAGTGCGCTGCGCTGGCGGATTCGCGGTGCCATGCGCGCATGGTATGCCTGGTCGCGGCCGCCGGCACCGGTGCCGATCGGCGGCCATGACTTTGGACCTCCGTGTCGTCAGTTGGCTTGCCGCGGCGTCGCCTGCGCGGCACCGTGCGTGGCATCCGATCGCGCTGGAGATGCCGTCATGCCGCAACGCCCCGTCGTCGCCCGCACCGGGGCATTGCGCGGCGTCGCGGCGGCGCTGTCCGTGGCACTGGTTTCGGCACTGGCCGGCTGCTCGCAGGTGGAACTGGCGCGGCTGTATGTCGCCAACAATGGCACCGAGGCCCGGCTCGCGCAGCCCCTGCCGGTGACGCTGCCGTTCCGCGACGTCGACGGCTGGATCGTGGTGCAGGGGCGCGTGGGCGACTCGGCGCCGGTGGACTTCGTCATCGACACCGGCGCGTCGATGCTGGCGATCCTGACCGGGCCGCGCACCGAGGCCTTGCCGCTGGACCTTCGCGATGCGCATCGCCTGGGCGCCGAAGGCGACCTCGCGGCGCCGTTCGCCGCGCCCCAGTCCGGGCTCGACCTCAGCTTCGGGCCGCTCACGCTGCTCGACCAGACCGTGCTCGCGATTCCGCTGCAGTCGCTCAAGTGCGAGGGCGAGCGGACGCCGGACCCGCCCTTCGTCGGCGTGATAGGCCACGAGCTGCTGCACCGCTACGTGGTCGAGGTGAACTACGACCGCCGCGAAGTGACGCTGCACGACCCGGAGACCTGGACCTATCGCGGCACCGGCACGGTGATTCCCGCCGACATCAGCGGTCGCCAGCCCTTCGTGCAGGCCCAGGTCGAGTCGCCGCAGGGGGCGCGCTACGAGGCGCGCCTGCACGTCGACAGCGGCGCCGGCATCGACCTCAGCCTGTTCCCGCGGACCCACCCCGCCATCGTGGTACCCGACACCGGCGCCACCGACGGCGGCTGCTTCGTCGGCGGCCTGGCCACCTACCGCACCGGCAATTCGGTCGACCTGCGCCTGGGCGGCGCCGCCGCCGTGACCACGCCGGCCAGCTATGCGCTCGACAAGGAAGTCATCGACAGCGGGCAGAACGGCCGCCTCGGCGCGCGCTTCCTGCGCCGCTACAACGTGGTGTTCGACTACGCGCGCGAGCGCATGATCCTCGAGCCGCGCGCGCAGGCGGTGGCCGCCCGCGATTGAGCGCGGCGCGGGGCCTTCACGGCGGCAGTTGCAGCACCGCCGCGCCCTGCACCGCCCCGGCGCGCAGGTCGGCCAAGGCGCGATTGGCCTCGGCGAGCGGATAGGCCCGCGCCTGGACCCGCAGCGGAATGCGGGCCGCGAGGCGCAGGAAGGACTCGGCGTCGTCGCGGGTGAGGTTCGCCACCGAGCGGACCGCGCGCTCGCCCCACAGGTCGCGGTACGCGAATGCCGGGATGTCGCTCATGTGGATGCCGGCGCAGACCACGGTGCCGCCGCGGGCGAGCTGGCGCAGGGCGACCGGAACCAGCGCGCCGACCGGCGCGAACAGGATGGCTGCATCCAGGGCCGCGACCGCCGGCTCGTCGGAGCCGCCGGCCCAGTGCGCGCCCAGCGCGCGGGCCAGCGCCTGCGCCGCGGCGTCGCCAGGGCGCGTGAAGGCGTGGACCTCGCGTCCTTCCGCCACCGCGACCTGCGCCAGCAGGTGCGCGGCGGCGCCGAATCCGTACAGCCCCAGGCGTCGCCCGGCGCCGGCCATGCGGTAGGCGCGATGGCCGATCAGGCCGGCGCAGAGCAGCGGCGCGGCCTGCACGTCGTCGTAGCCAGCGGGCAAGGCGAACACGTAGCGCGCATCGGCGACCACGTACGCGGCGTAACCGCCGTCGCGGGTGTAGCCGTGGAAGCGCGCCTGCGGGCACAGGTTCTCGCGGCCGCTGGTGCAGTAGGCGCAGCGGCCGCAGGTCCAGCCCAGCCACGGCACGCCGACGCGCGTTCCGGGCGGCGGCCCGCGCGTGCCGGCGCCCAGCCGGTCGACCACGCCGACGATCTCGTGGCCGGGGATGACCGGCGACATCGGCTCCTGCAGTTCGCCGTCGACCAGGTGCAGGTCGGTGCGGCACACGCCGCAAGCGTGCACCCGGACCCGCAGCTCGCCCGGGCCCGGTTCCGGCACCGGCACTTCCTCGCTGCGCAGCTCGCGTTCGCCGTGGTGGCGCATCGCGCGCATCGTGCGCCCGGCAGGGGTCGCGGACATGGCGTTGCGGCCTGGGCTGGACCGATCCATGCTGCGCGGCCCGTCGCGCAGCGTCAATCATCAGTCCCGCTGAGCGTGGCCCTCAGGCATGCTCAGCGTCGATCCGGCGGACGGCGCGCGCTGGCGCCGTGGATGGAGCAGGTTGCTCGTGCAGAATGCCCGCGCATCCGACGCCAGCTCCCGACGCCACGACTGGAGACCCGCCATGGCCCGATACGCCCTTTGCATCGGCATCAACGACTACCCCGGCACCGGCAGCGACCTCGCCGGCTGCCTCAACGACGCCAACGACTGGGCGAAGGCCCTGCGCGAGCGCGGCTTCGAGGTCGCGCGCCTGCTCGACCGCCAGGCCACCGGCAAGAACATGCGCGCGCGCATCGATGCGGTGGTCGGCGGCGCGGCGCGCGGCGACACCGTGGTCATCACCTATTCCGGCCATGGCTCGTTCGTGCCCGACGAGGACGGCGACGAGCCCGACGGCACCGACGAGTGCCTGTGTCCCTACGATGTGCACAGCAAGGGCTATCTCACCGACGACGAGCTGTTCCAGATGTACAGCGCGCGGGCGGCGGGCGTGAAGCTCGTGATGATCTCCGACTCGTGCCACTCGGGCACGGTGGCGCGCTTCCGCCCGATCGACACGCCGGCGGTGTTCAAGGGCACCGGCGCCCATCGGCGCGTGGTGCGCTTCCTGCCGCCGCAGGCCTTCCTGTCGAAGCGGGAGCTGTCGAGCCTGGGCCTGCGCCGCGCCGCGCGCGCGTCGAGCCCGCCGGGCCGCCATGCCGCCCTGCTGATGTCCGGCTGCCAGGACACCGAGTACAGCTACGACGCCTGGTTCCAGGGCCGTCCCAATGGCGCCTTCACCTACGTCGCGTTGCGCGCGCTGGCCAGGCTCGGCGCCAACGCGAGCTACCAGCAATGGTTCAACGCGATCCGGCAGGCGCTGCCCTCGCAGCAGTATCCGCAGTCGCCGAACCTGTACGGCTCGACCCTGATGAAGCGCTGGAAGCACCTCGCCTGAGCGCGCGCGCCGCGCAAGCTGAACGCGGAACATCGCCTTAACAAATGAATTCGTGGCGCCGATCACATTGCGGCGATCCCGCGGGTGTCCGCGCGCGACGACCGGCGTAGCGTGGCCTCTCCCCCAGCACAGAGGAACGCGGCCATGGCCCTTTGGAAAGACAGCAACGCCGGCGCGAAGCAAGCCACCGTCCCCGCGCCTGCGCCCGTGCCTGCAGTGGCTTCCGCCGAAGCCGTTCCGACCGCGCGCTTCGACGCCTATGCCGCCCCCGACTCCCGGCCCGCGCCCGCCGCCAATGCGGCCGCGGGCGAGCGGACGCCGGGCCGCGAAGCGCTCGCGGAGTCGCTGATCGCGCCCGAGCTCTCGATCGAAGGCAAGATCGAGGGCACCGGCCACGTGCGCATCGCCGGGCGCTTCAAGGGCGACATCGACGTGCGCGGCGACCTCACCATCGAGCCCGGCGCCAAGGTCACGGGCAGCGTGCGCGCCGGGAAGGTCAACATCGCCGGCGAACTGGTCGGCAACATCGAGGCCGCCTCGCACGTGGAACTGGTCAAGAGCGGCGCGCTGACCGGCGATCTCAAGGCCGCCTCGCTCACCGTGGCCGCCGGATCGCGCATGCGCGGCCAGGCCGATTTCGGTTGGGACGAGACCCCGGCCGGCGATGGCGGCCGCAAGGGCGGCCACGGCGGCGGGGCGGATCGCGGCGCCAGCCCATGACCGAGCCGCGCCCGGGCACGCCCGGCGCGACCCGCACCTGCCCGCATTGCAGGGAGCGGATCCTCGAGAGCGCGGCCGTCTGTCCGGCCTGCCGCCATCACCTGCGCTACGAGCCCGCGGGCGAAACGGCGCCGGCGCCCGGCGCCATCACGCCGCTGCGGGTCGAGGGCAGCTTCCACAATCCGGCCGGCGGCGAAGCCTGCGAGTACAGCATGGTGCTGACGATCCGCGACGAGCGCGGCGACGAGATCGCGCGCCGCGTGGTCGGCGTCGGCGCCATGCAACCCGACGAGCGCTGCACCTTCACGCTCAGCGTCGAGGTG
This sequence comes from uncultured Gammaproteobacteria bacterium, assembly GCA_964614825.1. Lineage (GTDB taxonomy): Bacteria > Pseudomonadota > Gammaproteobacteria > Xanthomonadales > Ahniellaceae > JAGOEZ01. Next base: position 30,238 of record CAZTNB010000013.1, on the reverse strand, counting down.
GCGCCGGCGGGCGGCAGGTTCGCGGGCAGGCGCGGCGCGCGGCACTGAGCACGCGCGCCGCGCGCCGATTTCAGGGCTGCGGCCAGCCCACTTCGAGGTCGAAGCGACCGCTGCAGGTCGCGCCCCAGTAATCGCCCTCGGCATACGACAGCGTGCCGGCGATGCGCTTGCCATCGTTGACGTCCAGCGTCATGCGCTCGTTGCCCGCCGCGATGCCGGTCTGCACGCCATCCGGCGCGTAGTAGTCGACGCCGTGCACGTTGACCATGTCCAACTCGCCGCCGACGTACTCGGCCGACAGCCAGCCGCCCTTGCTGGCCTTGAACTGCGCGCCGATCCAGTCGCGGCGCGTGCTCATGAAGGTGTTCTCGGGCAGCTCGCCGCCGCAATCGGGGCAGCTCGCCAGTTGCTTGCGGTCGATCGGCCTCGTGGTGAGGTAGATCGAGGTCGTCACCACCCCGCTCGCGTCGCGCGCCGACTCGAACGCGATGCCGTCGACCCACTTGAGCGTGGTGCCCTCGCGCTGGCATTCACCGCTGACGGTGGCGGCGCCGGCCGCGCCGGCGGTGCCGGCGCCCAGGCACAGGAACAAGATGAGGTTGCGCATGCTCGTCTCCGGGTTGCGATCGAGGCGCTGCGGGACCGGGACGGACCCGCGGTGCCGCCGCGATTCCAACGACTCTACGGCAACCGCGTCCGACCGGGGCCAGCGCCGGCCGGCCGGCCCGGCGGCAAGCGCTCAGTCGATCCTCAGCGTGGCTGCGCAAGGGCGCGGCGCCACCCTGCTCCGCCCTGCGTGGATGGGTACAAGCGACCAGCGCCACGCGACCGTGGCGCCGCCGCGACCCCACCCTCGAGGGAGACACCTGCATGGACATCCGAAGCCTGGCGCTGCTGTTCCTGCTGGGTCCCGCCGCGGCCGCGGCGCAGGGCCTGGTACCGCAACGACCGCCGCCGTCCGAACCCGGCGCCGCGCCCTCCGCCGCGGACTGCGACCGCGACTGCCGCCTGCGCGCGCAGGTCGATCGGCACCTGGCGCTGATGGGCGAGTTCGACAACGAGAAGGCGCAGCAGGCCTCGCTGCGGGAACTGGCCCAGGCCGGCCCCGCGGCGGTGCGCGCCGTGCACGACGCCTACAACGACTGGTCGCGCAACCGCAAACCCGACGAGTCCGCGCCAGCCCGGCCCGGCGAGATGCGCTGGCGCGCCACCTACGTCCTCGGGGCGCTCGGCTCCGACGACGCCCGGCGCGTGCTGTACGAGATCGCGCGCCGCGAGGACCTCGATCCGCGCCACGGCGAGATCGACTTCGCCGACGACTACCGCGTGAAGCTGCGCGCCGTCGCCGGCCTCGAGCAGCTCAAGGCGGTGGACGAACTCAAGGCGCTGCACGAACGCGAAAGCACGCTGTCCAACGCCACCGCCGCGGCCCTGTTCGAACTGGGCGTGGACGTCGGCGGCGTGCGCCGCGTCGATTCGCGCGCGGCGCTGGCCGAGGAGCGCGCAGACGCCGCCGACTACAAGCCGGGCAAGGGTCGCGCCGCGCAGCCGGACAAGCCGGGCGCGCAGGGATTCAAGGTCAAGCCGCGCGGCGACACGCCCGCGCTACGGACGAAGGAGTGACGCCATGAACCTCGATCGCATCGCTACCCTCCTGCTGGCCGGCCTCGCGCTTGGCGCCGGCAACGCCCGCGCCGCGACCTGCAGCGCCGTGCAGACCCTGGACCCGCCGGTCATGGCCAGCTTCTGGTGCACGCAGCCGTGGGTCGACTTCTACTGGGACGCCTACGACTTCGACAAGGGCGACTGGGACAACGGCTTCGGCTGGGAGGACGCCTGCAACCGGCGCCTGCCGCTGGCGCGCACCTTCCAGGCCATCCAGATCCTCAACTACGCCTCGCCCAACGAGCCCACCACCACCGGCGACTTCAATGGCAACATCCTGCGCTGGGGCGGCAACTACACCATCCGCGAGTTCGACGAGCTCGACGCCCGCTGCGGCGATGGCACCAAGCGTGCGTACACCACCTGGGGCGGCTTCGACGACTACACCGAGCTCTACCTGCCGTTCTTCTACAACGAGAACTCGGTCGAGCGGGCGGGCACCCTGGTGCACGAGGCTCGCCACGCCGACTGGTGCGGGCACAACGGCAACGATGGCTCGAACAAGTGCCCGGCCAGGAGCAATTCCTGCGACGAGAAGTACCTCGATGGCTGCAGCGGCATCGGCTCGCCCAGCGGGCGCGGCGCCGACGGCTACCAGGTGCTGTGGCTGTGGTGGTACGCCTTCGAGGCCGACTCGCAGCACAGCAGCAGCACGATGAAGGCATGGGCGCGCGACGAAGCCAACCGCATCCTCAACACGATGTTCGACGTCAACCCCTGCTTCAACATCACCAGCAACGGCGGCAAGATCATCACCTGCTAGTCGGCCGGGCCCCGCGCCGCGGGGTCCCGCCACTTGCGACGACCGGACTCGCGCGGCCGACGGCCGCACGAGCTCCGGCGCGGATGCGGATTCCTGTTCAGAGGTTCCCTAGCACCCGCCCGCCGCCGCGCAAACCAGCGAGCCGCCCGTGAAACCGTTGGGCGCGACCTGCCCGGCGCGCGGCCCGGCGCCGCCCGCGCCGCCTTGGCCGCCGCTGCCGATCTGCAGCGTGTTCCCGACCAGCGTGACCGGCGTGCCGAGCGTGAAGGCGCCCACGCTCAGGCCACCGGTCCCGCCTGCGCCGCCACCGGAGTGCCCGCCGCGGCTGCCGACCCCGCCGCTCCCGCCTGTCCCTCCCCCCAGGCCGGGTCCACCCTGGCCGCTGGCGCCGCCCGGCTGGCCGCTGCCACTGGTCCCGCCCGCGCCGCCGTCGCCGCCGCCCTGGGTGGTAAGCGTGGTGGACGTGATCGTCACCGACAGTGCCTGTACCGCGAACACCGCGATGCTGGCTCCGCCCGGCCTGCCGCCGGTTCCGGCGATGGGCGCGAGGCAACCGCCGGCGCCGCCACCGCCGCCGCCGGCGCCGTAGCTGTCGACGCCGGTGTCGCAGCCACCCGCGCCACCGCCGCCGCCGCCGCCCACGCCGTTGTCGCCCAGCGTGCCCGTATTGCCCGGGAATCCGGACCAGCGATCGGGACCCGCGAGCACGCGTCCGCGGCCGTTGGCGACCGGTGGCTGGCCGCCGGTCCCGTCGATCACGGTGGGGCCGTTGTCGCCGGCGCCACCGCCGGCGCACGGGCCCCCGGCGGGACCGCCACTGCCGGCGACGGCGGCGCTGTCCCCACCCGCGGTTCCGCTGGTGGCGTTGCAATCCGTGCCGGTGCAGATGCCGCCGATCCCACCGCAATTCGCGTCCATCAAGCCGCCCAGGCCGCCGATCCCGCCGTCCGGGTTGCGTCCGCCGGGACAGGTGTGGTTGGCCGCGCTGCCGCGCCCGCCGCGACTGGTGTCGTTGCAGATCGTGTTGAACTCGTCGCCCGGGCCGCCATCGCCGCCGCCCGGCGCCGGCATCGACGACGCGGATGAACCGTTCGTTCCCACCGTGCCCGCGCGGCCGGCGCCTGCCGCGATCAGCGAGCGCGCGATCGTGAGCTGCGCACCCGCGAGCGCCCGCACGCCGTAGCTGCCGCCGCCGGACCCGTCGGCCAGCAGGAACGTGGCCGGCGGGCTGGAAACCTCGAGGTCGTTGAGCGAGTAGACGCCGGCGCCGAACTCGACGCCCACCGCGCCGAGTTGCGGACTAGCGGCACCGACGATCCGGCTGGCATTGACCGCCCGCGGCGCGCGGACCCACGCGGCATCGTAGCCGCCGTAGAAGTGCAGCCCGCCGGCGAAGCCGGCAAGCGCGGGCAGGCCAGTGTGGTTGCCCGCGCGCAGGTACAGCTGCGTGCGCCCCAGCGCCTGCGCCCGCGCGGGCGCCACCAGGAGCGCGCACGGCAGTTCGCGCGAGCCGCAGTTTGCGGCGGCCGATCCGCCCGGCGCCACGAACACCGCCAGCGCGGCATTGCCGTCCACGCCGTCGCAGTTCTCGTCGATGAATTGCGCGTCGGGCTGCGTTTCGGCCACCGCCGGATTGACCAGCGCATTGGCATCGTCGCAGTCGCCGCCGATCGCCACGTAGCCCGCCGGCAGCGGCGGGCACTGGATGCGCACGTCGGAATCGCCGCCGAAGGTGTCGGCATCGAGGTCGCGGTAGGCGAGCGGGCAATCCTCGTAGCCGTCGAGCAGGATCAACTCGAATCCGTCCAGCTCGTCGATCGAGGCCTGCGCGGCGGCAACCGCCGGCACGCACGCCAGGCCGAGGAGGATGCCGGCCAGGCTCCACGACGTCCGCGCGCCGCCGGATCGCGGGCGTTGCCCCCTGTACGCCATGGTGAACCCTCCCACCGTCGATCGCAGGCCGAACCGGAATCCACACAGGGCGACACGGTAGTACCGGGTGGATCCGGCCACAAGCGACCGGCGGACGGCCGGATCATCGACCGCCAGCGCCGTGGGCGCTGCCGCGGCGCGGCGCACGGCCGGAACGATCCCGGGTCAGCCGCCGAACCGCTGGTCGCGAGCCATCACGATCGCCTGGACACGCGAGTGGACGCCCGGCGTGTCGAACGTCGTGACCCTGCCCCTGCCGTCGTGCGCCCCGCGCTCACTCAGCATCGCTGAGCAACACACCCAGCGCGACTCAGCGCGCACCGGGCGCCAACTGGTCGAAACGTCACCGCGTGCCTCGCACGTTCCCTCGCGTGGCCAGAACCGGATGCTAATTCCGTGCTTGCAGGAAACCCCGCCGCGCTAGCGAGCGCGGCGGGCCCAAGGAGTCCGACGCCATGAACCCGAGGCACTTGCAGGTACTGCTGGCCGCGACGCTGCTTGCCGGCCCGGGGCTCGCCGCGGCGCAACCGGTCGCGCCGGCCGCGGCAGGCGCCGTGCGCGAGTCCGACGCGCAGCGGGTCAGTTCGCGCGAGCTGCGGCGCCAGTTCGGCGCGGCGTCGCGGGTCACGGTACCGGCGGAGCTCACCCGGCGCGGCGACGAGGTCGTGCTGCAGACCTCCGATCGCGCGATCGTGGTCGCCAACCCGGGCTTCCTCGGCCAGCAACTGCGCCAGCTGCCGGTCGACGCCGTGGTCTCGCCCGTCGACGGTGGCGTGCGCGTGCGCAAGCTCAGCCTGCGCGCGAGCGAGCGCTGGGACGCGCTGCCGACCGAGCAGAAGGCCCGCTACCAGCGCCTGGACGTGGCCCAGGCGCGGGTCAGCGAACTCTCCGACCGGGCGCTGGCCGAAGGCTCCACGGATGGCGATTTTGCCCGCCTCAAGCAGGCCGTGGACCAGGCCGAGACCGAGGCCGTGATGGCGTACATGAGCGTGCCCGAGGACGACCGCGAGCAGCAGCGCGTGCTGGTGGAACAGCACCGCGAGCTGCGGCGCGCGAACAAGGCGCTGTACGGCTTCGCGCGCGACGACCGCTATCCGCCCAAGGCCTACGAGCGCATCTATGCCAATTCGCGCGGCGCCTTCGCCCTCAAGGCGCTGGCCGAGGACAAGCCGCGCTGCAGCGCGGTGCTGATCGGCGAGCGCCTGGCGCTGACCAACGACCACTGCATCCTGGAGGAGGAGCCGGCGGAACTGCAGGCCGTGTTCGACTACGAGGACGATCTCGAGGGCGCGCACCTGCCCAGCACGACCTACCCCGTCACCGCGTTCCGCGCCACCGACGAGGAACTGCGCGGCGCGCTCGACTTCCTGCTGCTCGAGCTCGGCGACGATGCCGAGGGCAAGCCGCCCGGCGCGCGCTTCCCGGTGCAGTGCCTGTCGACCCGGCCGGTGCTGCGCGACGACCCGCTGTACGTGATCGGCTACCCGCTGGGCGCGCCGCGCACCGTGCACGACAACGCCTTCGTCTACTTTCCCCACCTCGCCAGCCCGGCGGAGTACGTGCTGCTCGAGATGCTGGTGAAGGCGGAATACGATTCGATCGAGGAGGAAGACGCGTCCTACCGCGACGGCAAGCTCAAGGAGTTCTCCGAGAGCTACCAGGCGCGCCTCGACGACGCGGGCGCGGTCGACCACTACGAGTACATCAGCGTGCGCTTCGGCAACCAGCCGACCATCGGCGCCGACAGCGACACCTACCGCGGCAACTCGGGCTCGCCCGTCTACAGCCGCCGCACCCACCTGGTGGTGGGCCTGCTCTTCGACGGGCAGGACGACCTCTCGCAGCCCTGGGTGCCGGGCTGGAGTTCGCACGAGGCGATCCTGCCGATCACCCAGGTCATCGCCAAGCTCGATGCCGCCGCGCCCGACTGGCGCGACGACAGCGGGATCTGCCTGCCCGATTCGCCCTGAGCCGGAGCCTTCCATGCGCCGCATCCTCCTCGCCCCGATCACCTGCATCGCGTTGCTCGCCGCCTGCGGACCGGCACCGGAACCGTCGGTGCCCGAGTCGTCGCCGCTGGCCCCCGCCACCGTGCCACCGCCCGCACCGGTCGTGCCCGCGGCGCCGCGACCGCGCTCCAGCGCGCCACTGGGCTTCGTCATCGAACTGGCGGACGGCCAGGGCGAAGCCGACATCCGCCGCGCCGCCGATGGCGTGGTGCGCGAGGTGCTGGCGATCGACCGGCTGTTCCCGGACGCCGATCCGGCCGACGATCCGCAGCGGCTGGCGCAGTTCCACCGCCTGCTCGCCGCCGGCCCGGTGGGCGAAGGCACGCCCTGGGACCTCGCCTACCTGCTGGCCGAGCGCGGTCCCTTCCCCGCCGTGGAGCCCGACACCGACGACACCCTGGTCGAGTCGAACAAGCGCGCCGCGGTCGGCGCCTGCCTCGGCAACGAGGGCGTGCCGGCGCCGTCCGACGCCGGCTGGTCGCTGAAGCTGGCGCAGATGCGGGTGGAGCAGGCGCGCCTGCTGGCGCCGCCGGCGGGCGGCAACGTGTTCGGCGAGGGCGTGCGCATCTGCCATCCCGACAGCGGCTGGACCGCGCACGTGGACCTCGACCTCGCGCAGATCGACCAGGCGCGCAGCCTCAACCTGCTCGACGGCGGCAGCGACGCCCGCGACCCGCTGGGCTACGCCGGGAATCCGGGCCACGGCACCGCCACCGGCAGCGTGCTGATCAGCAGCGGCGGCTTCGACGCCAACGGCACCACCGCGCCCGGCATCGTGGTCGGCCTCGCGCCGCGCGCCACGCTGGTGCCGATCCGCGCGCTCAAGAGCGTCATCCAGGTGTTCGACTCCGACATCGCCCGCGCCGTGCGCCACGCCACCACCGCGCAGTGCGACGTGGTCTCGATGAGCCTCGGCGGTCGGGCCTTCTTCGGCCTGGAACGCGCGATCAACGACGCGGTCGATCGCGGCGTGATCGTGGTCGCCGCGGCCGGCAATTGCGTCGGCATGGTAGTGGCCCCGGCGGCCTACGACCGCTCGATCGCGGTGGCGGCCACCAATGCCGCCGACCAGCCCTGGAACGGATCCTCGCGCGGCAGCGCGGTGGACATCGCGGCCCCCGGCGAGGACGTCTATGTCGCGCGCGCCCAGCCGGGTCCCACGCCCGCCACCACCGCCGATCCCGGCGACGGCACCTCGTTCGCCACCGCCGCGGTGGCCGGGGCGGCGGCGGTGTGGATCGGGTTCCATGGCCGCGCCGCGATCGACCAGGCGCGCGGCAGCCTCACGCGCCGCGACCTTTACCTGCGCCTGCTCTCCGCCAGCGCGCGCAAGCCGGCCGGATGGAACGCGAGCAAGTTCGGCGCCGGCATCCTCGACCTGGAGGCGCTGCTGCGGCAGCCGCTGGGCGCGCCTCGCACCGAATTGCGCGGCCCGCCCGGCGACGATCCCGTGGCCCTGCTCGCGCGGATGCTGGACCGGCAGACCGACGAGGTGCGCGCCGGCGTCGCGCGCCTGCTGCGCTCGCCGGCCGACCTGGAGGCGGAGCTCGAGCGCTACGGGCCCGAGCTCCTCGACCTGGCCGCCCGAGATCCCGACGCCTTCCGCGCCGCGATCGCGCCGCGACCGCGCGACGCCCTGCTGCCGCCGGAGCAGGCGGACGCCGTCGGCGGCCGCGCCTCGCGGGCCCTGGCGGCGCGCATGGGCGCGACGCGCTAGTACGCCATGGCGCGCACCGCCGCCCGCTCGTGGGTCATCGCCTGCACCCTGGCCGCGACCACGATGGCCCTGGTGCCGCGCGCGAGCGGACAGCCGGCCCCGGCGGCGCCAGCGACGGATGGCTTCGCGATCTACATGCTCTCGCGCGGCCGCGGCGTGCCCGACGCCACGCGGCGGGCCTACCAGGAGGCAAAGCTCCTGCTCGAGGCCGCCAGGGACGAGGGCCGGACGCGGACGCTCACCGTCGAGGTCATCGGCCTGGAGGGCGAGCGGCGTTTGTGCGTGGAATTCCTCGATCCGGTCCGCGCCCAGGTCGCGCTGGCGCGCATCGAGGCCATCGCCGCCGGCGTCGAGCTGCTCAACGTGATCGAAGAACCCTGTGCAACCGGATCCGGAGGCAACCCATGACTCGATACCAGGTCAGGACGGCCGCCCTCGCGGTCGCCATCGCTGCCGCGCTGGCCGCGGCCTCGTGCAGCGGACAAGCGCCGGAAGCCGCGGCGCCCGCCGCGCCCGCGGCCCCGGCCGCCGCAAGCCCGGATTCGCCGCCGACCGCGGCCGAGCCCGCCGCCGCTCCCGAGCGCCCCGGCATCGATGCGGCCGAGGGCACGGTGGAAGCCACCGAGGACAACGTGCAGCAGGCCTTCGCCGGCCTGGAGGCGGCGGCCGCCGCCATGCGCGCGCAGTGGCAGGACAAGAGCTTCGAGGAGTTCGAGGCGGAAACCTTCCGCGAGCCGATCGAGGGCGGCAAGTACATCGTCAACGGCGACATCGCCATCGCCGACCGCAAGCACCTGCGCGAGTTCTACCTGCAGGTGCGCGAGGAGCTGAGCGATACCGCCGGCGGCAAGCTCATCGTCAACCGCATCGGCGTCGGGCTGGTCGTCAACCAGGTCAACGGCCGCGACGACGTGTGGACCAGCGCGCGGCGCAAGCAGCTCACGTACTGCGTGGGCACCGGCTTCGGCGCGCGCCACGCCGCGGTGCTGGCCGACCTGACGGCGGCGACCGCGGCCTGGGAGGAGGCCGCGGACGTCGACTTCATCCACGTCGCGGCCGAGGACGCCAGTTGCGACGCCGGCAACCAGGACGTGGTGTTCGACGTGCGACCGGTCGACGTCGACGGGCAGTACCTGGCCCGCGCCTTCTTCCCCAACGACCAGCGCCCGGCACGCAACGTGCTGATCGACGAGTCCTCGTTCCAGCTCAATCCCGCCGGCAAGCTCCAGCTCGTCGGCATCCTGCGCCACGAACTCGGCCACGCGCTGGGCTGGCGCCACGAGCACACGCGCCCCGAATCCGGCCAGTGCTTCGAGGACGCCGGCTGGCGGCCGCTCACCGACTACGACAGGTTCTCGGTCATGCACTACCCGCAGTGCAACGGCGGCGGCGACTGGAGCCTCGCGCTCACCGCGGCCGACAAGGCCGGCGCGGCCTGCGTCTACGGCAAGGGCTCGGACCAGGCGGTGGACCTCGGCCCATGCCTGAACAATCCGCCGGCGGCGCCGGTCGCCGGCGCGCAGCAGACCGAGACCTTCGCGGCGCAGGCCGTCGCCGCCGGCGAACGCAAGCATTACGGGCCCTTCGCCACCCGACCGGGCTCCATCGTCAGCGTCGCGATGACGCCGTCCGGCGCCGATGCCGGCGATCCGGACCTGTACGTCCGCTACGTCGACAAGCCGCAATTGCGGCGCTGGGTCTGCCGGCCGTACCTGTCCGGCGCGGACGAGGCCTGCGAGCTCGAGGTGCCGTCGAACCGCGACAGGGTGTACGTCATGGTGCACGGCTTCGGCGCCGGGACCTTCGACCTGCGCGTGGTCACGGTGCCCTAGTCGCCGCGCAGCGCCACCATGGGATCGACGCGCGCGGCCCGCTGCGCCGGCAGCCAGCAGGCCGCGACCGCAACCACGGCCAGCAGCGCGCTGATCCCCAGGTAGGTCAGCGGATCGCCGGCGCCGACGCCGAACAGCAGCGTGCTGATCAGGCGCGTGAGCACCAGCGCGACCGCCACGCCGATGGCGACGCCGAGCCCGGTCAGCGCCAGGCCGTGTCGCACCACCATGGAACGCACGTCGCCGCCGCGCGCGCCCAGTGCCATGCGCACGCCGATCTCGCCGCTGCGTTGGCCCACCGTGTAGGCCATCACGCTGTAGACGCCCAGGCTCGCCAGCGCCAGCGCCAGGCCCGCGAATGCCGCCAGCATCGCCATCGTCAGCCGGCGATCGGCCATCGACTGCTCGACGAACTGCGCCATCGTCGCCGCCTGCGCCAGCGGAATGCCCGGGTCCACCGCCTTGAGCGCGGCCCGCACGCTGCCGGCCAGCGCGGCCGGATCGCCCTGCGTCCGCACCAGCACGGCGACGCCGTTCTCGGGCCGCTGCAGGATCGGGTAGTACATCTCCGCCGTCGGCGCCGTGGTGAGGTCCTGCGTGTGCGTATCCGCCACCACGCCGACCACCTCCTGGGTCAGCTGCAGCATGCCGCTGACGATGCGCTGGCCGATCGGATCGCGGTCGGGGAAGGCCTGGCGCGCCATGGTCTCGTTGATGATGACCACCGGCGTGCTGGTCGGGCTGTCGCCCGGACCGAAATCACGGCCCCTGAGGATGGGCACGCCCAGCACGCCGAAGGCGTTCGGGCTGACGATGTGGCGCAGGGCCAGCGGCTGCTGCGCCAGCGGCGGGATCGCGCTGCCGACCACGGCGTAGGGCGAGGGTCCCGCCCCGGCCAGGGGCGGACTGTCGTTGAGGGCGACCGACCCGGCGCCCGGCATCGCCTCCAACTCGCGCAACAGGTTGCGGTAGAACGCCACCAGCGCCTCGCTGCGTTCCGGATACTGCGTCGCCGGCACCTGCACGAAGCCGGCGAAGACGCCCTCGGGAACGAAGCCCGGCGCCACGTTGCGCACGCGCACGAAACTGTTGATCAGCAGCGAGGCCACGATCAGCAGCACGAACGACACCGCGACCTCCGCCACCAGCAGGCCGCTGCGCACCCGCGCCTGGCCGCGACCGCCGGTGGTGCCGCGGCTGGAATCCATCAGCGGCTCCGTCAACGGCCCCCTCGCCACCTGCACGGCCGGTACCAGGCCCAGCGCCACGCCAGTCAACAGCGAAAGCCCCAGCGTGAAGGCCACCACCAGCGGATCCAGCGCCACTTCGTCGACCCGCGGAATGAAGTCCGCGCCGATCCGCACCACGAACTGCAGGCACCCTGCCGCGAGGGCCAGACCGACCGCACCGCCCGCCACGGCCAGCAGCACGTTCTCGACCACGAAGCCGGCGATCACATCGCGGCGCCGCGCGCCCAGCGCGAAGCGGATCGCGACCTGCTTGCGCCTGCCGGCGTGGCGCGCCAGCACCAGGTTGGCCACGTTGGCGCAGGCGATCAGCAGCACGCAGGCCACCGCCGCGAACAGCAGCCCGTAGGTGAGTCGCTGGTCGCCGATCAGTCCCTCCAGCACGAAGTCGACATCCGCGCTGGACGGGGCATCCACGTTCGTGGGGTACGCCTGCGCGTAGGCCGAGGCGATCGACGCCACCTGCGCGCGCGCCGCCTCCAGTGTCACGCCCGGTTTCAGGCGGCCCAGTACGTTGAAGAAGAAGCCGCCGCTGTCGATCTGCTCCCGCACCAGGTACGTCACCGCATCCGGCCGCGCGGTCCATACCGCCACGTCGTCCATCGGAAAGCGCGACAGCGACTGCGGCATCACGCCGATGATGGTGTGCGGATTGCCATCGAGCAGGATCGGCTTGCCGATGATGTCGGCGCGCGCGCCGAAGCGGCGTTCCCACAGCCCATGGCTGAGCACCGCGACCGGCTCGCCGCCGGCGCGGTCTTCCTCGGGCAGGAAGGCGCGGCCCAGCGCCGGTTGCACGCCCAGCACGGGGAAGAACTCGTGCGACACCTGCATGCCCTGCACCTGCTCGGGATCGCCCTCGCCGGTGATGGTGAAGCCGGTCTGGGCCGAGACCGCGATCTGGCTGAACACGGTCTGGCGCTCGCGCACCGCCTGCATGCGCGGCCAAGAGAAGCCGACGCGGTCGAGGTTGCGCTCCGCCAGCGTCGAGGTGAGCTGGACCAGCTCCTGCGGATTGGCGTAGGGCAACGGCCGCAGGAAGATCGCGTTGACGATGCTGAAGATCACGCTGTTGGCGCCGATCCCCAGCGCCAGCGCCAGCACCGCCACCGCGGTGAAGCCGGGAGCCTTGAGCAGGGAGCGCAACGCAAGGCCGATCGTTTCCATGGGATCTCCTCGACATGCAGCCGCCACCCGCCGCCCGGCCGGGGCCGGGAAGCCTCATCCACCTAGGATGCGCGTGGGTCGGAATGGGTTTCAACACGGGCGGCGAGGCCGAGCCGTGCCGTGCCTTTGCGTCCCGACGCACGCCTGCAATCCGGATTCCCTCGACCCGGGGCCGGCGCACCGATCCCGGCCGGGTGCCGTGGCCGTGTGGCCGGGATCAGCCGGCCTGCGCGTGCCAGGCCGCGAGCAGTTCCGACTCGCGCGCGCGGCTCATGCCCGCGCGCAACGTCGCCTGCCGCTCGGCGGGCTGGCTGCGGAACCACGCCAGGAGGTCGGCCACGGTGGTGGCCAGCGGCCGGAACGTCAGGCCGGCCTCGATCGCGCGCGCGTTGCTCACGCTGCCGAAGCCGCCGTATTGGCCGTTCGCCGGCTCCCAGATCGGCAGGTCCTCGCCCGACTTGACCTGGTGCGCGTCGAGGAAGGCCTGCGAAACATTGGTGAAGCTCGCCCTGCCCCCGGTCACGGCATGGATGCCGTGCATCAGCGCCATCGTCGACAGCCTGTAGTCGGGGCCCACGGCGTTGTAGGTGCCCAGGCGCCGCGCCTCGGCCAGGCGCACCATCCACTCGGCAAGGTCGCGACCGTCAATGACCTGCACCGGATCGGAGCCATCGCCGGGCACCAGCACCTCGCCGCCGGCGGCGATGCGGTTGGGCCAGTAGGTGAAGCGATCGCTCTCGTCGCGCGGGCCGACGATGTAGCCCGGGCGGATGATGGTCACCGCATCGCCGAACTGCTTGCGCGCCTCCAGCTCGCTCAGGGCCTTGAGCGGTCCGTACAGGTTCTCGATGTCGGCCAGCAGCGTGTCGCGCGTCTCGGCCATCGCATCCTTGCCGCCGTACTGCGCCAGCGGCTGGTCCTCGTCGATGCCGGCCTTCGAGGGATCGGCATAGACCGAGATCGTCGAGATGAAGAGGTAATGGCCGACCTTGCCCTTGAGCACCGCGCCCGCGTCGCGCACCCACGAGGGCAAGCTGGTGGGATTGTCGAAGCACACGTCCCACTCGCGACCTCGCAAGGCCTCGAGGTCGCCGGTGCTGCGGTCGCCGTGCAGCTGCTCCACCTCGCCCGGCCATTCGGGCGACGGCCGCTTGCCGCGGTTGAACAGCGTGACCTTGTGCCCCCGCGCCAGCGCGTAGTTGACCTGGAACGGACCGGTGAAGCCGGTGCCGCCGAGGATCAGGATGCGCAGCGGCCTGGCCGCGCGTCCGGCCGGCGCCGGCGCCGCCGACTGGGCCGATGCGGGCAAGGCGACCGCCGCCGCCGCGAGGGCCCCCAGCCTGAACAGGTCGCGACGGGTTACCTGCATGGGAGTCTCTCCTCGAGGTCGTGCTGGCACGCCGGCCCGGCGTGGATGCGCGCCATTGTTCACCCCCCGCGACGGCTACGCGTATGGCGGAAGTCGTGGCGGTGGCGTGCCCGGGCCATCGGCGAGCGTGGCCGGATTCTTGACCACGCGGTCTCGGCGGCTACAGTGGGTCGCACCTGTCGCAGGTCAACGCACTATGGATTCGGGTCCGCTACCGTCGGCCGCGATCGACCTGGAGCGAACCGCAAGGAGGGTTGGGCCATGCGCATGCGTCGGATTTGCCGCTGCATTTCGATCGCGGCCCTCGCGGTCGCGGGTGTCGCGCCCGCGGGCCTGGCTGCCGCGGATGCAACGCCGCCCGCGGCGCCCGCTCCAGGGTTCCAGCTCAACAGCGAAGGCGATGAATGGATCGCGCCGGACCGTATCGCGGTCCGGCCTCGCGCATTGCAGCCCGCGCCGGGGATCGAGGGCGATCCGGTCCGCGCGCTCCTGCCGCAGCCTGCCGCCAGCGCCGAAGCGCACGCGCTCGGGCTCGCCCTGGATCGCGCCCGCAACGCCGGGCCGGCAGCCGTGCTCGAACTGGTGGCGAGCCACCCCGGAACCCTGCCGCCGCTGCTGGTCGCGGCGCGACAGGATGCAGCCCGCGACCTCGCCGCGGACGCAACGCCGACGCCCACCGCGCCGGCCGGCATCCTGCGGGTGTCGTTGAACGGCGGTCCTTGCACCTTCGACGCGATCCAGCCGGCGGTGAATGCCGCGGTCAATGGCGACACGGTGCGGGTGGCCGTGGGTGCCTACGTGGGCAACATCGACGTCGTCGGCAAGACCATCACCATCGACGGCGGCTACGACGCGACCTGCGGCGCGCTGGCCCCTGGCCAGAGAGCGACCATCGCCGGCGTCGCGGCCGCGGGCAGCGTGTTCGACGTGTCGGGCGGGAGCACGCTGACCCTGCGCAATCTCGACATCAGCGGCGGCAATTCCTTCGGCGCGGGCATCGACCTGCTCGGCAGTTCGACGGTCACGCTGGTCAACGCCGACGTGCACGACAACGCCGGCACGTCGGGCGGCGGCGTGTATGTCGGTAGCGGCAGCACCATCAATCTCACCGTCGACTCGGACATCCACGACAACACCGGATCCGCCGGCGCCGGAGCGATCGTCTACGGGACGCTGGTCGGTTCGGATACCAACTCGGATGTCTATGGCAACGATTCCACCAGCGATGGCGGCGGCATCTACGTCTTCGGCGGCACGCTGTCGCTCAACAATTCCGACGTGGTCGCGAACACGGCGGCCGGGTCCGGCGGCGGCATCTACCTCGCCAACGGCGCGATCGCCACCCTGCAGAATTCCGTGTTCGTCGGCGAGACCGCGCCGTGCTGCCAGACCGCGGCCAACGGCGCCGGCATCTACGCCTCGGGCAGCCAGGTGAACATCCTGGGCGCCAGTTCCACCGTGCTCAACAATGTCGCCACCGGCTCCGGGGGCGGCATCCACCTCACGGCCGGCAGCACCCTGACGATGACCGGCGGCAGCATCGGCTACGACGCCCAGGTCGATACGGGCAACGAAGCGGCGATCGGCGGCGGCATCTACGCCGATGCCAGCACGGTGGTCTTCAGCGGCCGCATCATCGCCAACCTCGCCACCACCACGGGCGGGGGCATCCATGCCCAGGGGGGCAGCACGATCAACCTCTCCAACGCGTCGATCGGGCTCGAGAACACGGGTGCGCCGGATCGCGGCAATCGCGCCACCACGGGTAGCGGCGGTGGCATCTACCTTGTCGGCAGCACGCTGGACGCGCTCAATTCCTCGTTCCGCAACAATCGCGCGGCGGCCGGCGACGGCGGCGCGATCGCGGCGCTGGCCGGGTCCGGCGTGGCCATCGATGCCGATTTCGGCACCTGCAACGCGCTCACGCGCCAATGCAGCAGCCTGCGCGACAACACCGCCACGACCAGCGGGCCGACCAACGGCAACGGCGGCGCGATCTACGTCAATGCCTCGACCCTGGACCTCGCCCACAGCTACCTGCACGGCAATGCGGCCCAACGCGGCGGCGCGATCTTCCAGGAAGGCGCGGCCTCCGGCGTCATCGAGAACACCCTGGTATTCGCGAACTCGAGCGTGCTGTCCTTTGGCGCGGGCGTGCGGGTCGCGGGCGGCATCATGACCGTGAACCACTCGACCCTGGCCAGCAACGTCGGCGGCGCCGGCTACTCGCAGGGCACGGCCACCCACCGCATCTTCAACACCATCATCTGGGGCAATACGGTCGGGGCCTTCGGCTCGCTGACGACGGTCAGTTGCAACATCGACCAGGCCGGCGTGGCGGGACCCGCGACCAATCCATTGTTCAACGCGGTCGGCGGCACAGACGGGTATCGCCCGGGATCCGGCTCGCCCGCCGTCGATGCCTGCCCCAGCGGCCTGCCGGACGACCTGCTGGGCGCGCCCCGGCCGGCCGGCGCCAGCTTCGACATGGGCGCCTTCGAAACGACCGCGCTGATCTTCAGGGACTCGTTCGAGTAGCGCGCCGCGACGCCTTCATGAGCTGCAGCTGAAGCGCGGCAACAGTTGCCGGCCTCCGTCGTGCGTGCGCTCGCGCCGGCGCACCTCGACGTCCGAATCCTGCGGGTATTCGCGCGGCAACAGCCCCAAGGGATCGGTCGCGCCGTCGCCGTCGAAGTACCGGGCCACTTCCACGCGCGCCATGTCGGGCGGCAAGGCGGGCATCGAGGGGTCGAACCGGGCCTGGCCGTCGGTTGCCGCCGCAGTCCGGTCACCGCGTCGCGCGCTTCCCTTGCATGACGCTCCCGCGCGTGCGGCCTCGACTTCTACTCGAAGCCGGTGGCGAACAGGCGATCCGCGCTGCCGAATACCGTGCGCATCACGGCGTGGGAATTGCGCGTGCTGCCGCCGCAGAAGCAGGGACTGGCCTGGAAGGTCCCGCAACTCGAGCTCTCGTAGCGGAACGACTTCGGTCCGCAGCCCGTCAGGTAGCTCATCACGTCGGGGCAATTGAACAGCGGTTCCAGCCCGGCCATGCTGCCGAGCTGCGAGGCCGCGGCCCAGCACATGGCGTTGACGTCGGCGCCGATGGTGTTGGCGAACACGAAGGCCGGCGCGCCCGCAATGTAGCCGCAGTTCGCCGGAGCAATGGCCACGACGCCCGCCGAAAAGCCGCCCTCCGCGGTCGTTCCCGCGATCACGAGTTCGCTGTGCGCCGCGGGGGACGGGTCGATCGTGGTCACGACGATATCGAACGGGCGCAGGATGTCGGCGGCGCAGGCGACGACCCCGTCGAATACCGCATCTCCGTGCGCGAATGCCGTGATGGTGCGCGTGCCGATGAGCACCGACGAGGTGTTGTTGACCGAGCTGTCGGGCCCCCCGACGAACTGGCAGTTGCCCGCACAGCGATTGAGGTACGCGGTGGTGGCCGCGAAGGCGTCAGTCGGTGCCGCCGCCAGCGCCAGCAGCGCGGTCCAGCCCGCCAGCGCCAGGCGCGCGGGTCGCGGGACGGTGCGAGTGCCGGGTGCAATCGGGATCGTACGGCTGCGCATGACCACCCTCGGGATCCATCGGGTTCGAAGCGCTACTACCCGGTTCGTCCACGCCGGTGACGGCGACTATACCCCGGTCCACCGGACCGGGAGATGGCGCTGGTCCGCGCGGCCGTCGCCGCGCGTCGTTTATCCTGTGCGCCGCGCTTGCCGGGCAGCGCGGTTTCCGGAGCATGGCTCGGTGTCCCCAGGTTGATGGAGTTCCCGATGCGACGTCTCCCTGCCACGCGCCGCGCCATCCTGCTGCTCGCCGCGGCGATCGCACTGTCCGCGCCGGCGGTCGGCGCTGCCGCCTGCCCATCCGACCTGCCGGCGACCATGCGCGCGATCCGCATCCACGCCAAGGGCGGGCCCGAGCTGCTGCGGTTCGAGGAGATTCCGGTTCCCGCGCCGGCGGCCGGCGAGGTGCTGGTTCGCGTCCACTACGCCAGCGTCAATCCCGTCGACTGGAAGCTGCAACAGGCTGGCGCCTTGCCGTTCCCGGCTGTTCCCGGCGGCGACCTCGCGGGCGAGATCGTCGCGCTGGGCGCCGACGTGGCCGGATGGCAGTGCGGCGACGCGGTCGTGGCGGTGGTCAACCAGCGCTCGCAGCAGGGCAGCTACGCGGAGTTCGTGCCGGTACCCGTGACCGAGATGGTGCGCAAGCCCGCCGCGTATTCGTGGCGCGAGGCGGCCGCCTACCCGACCGTGGGCATCGCCGCGTGGCGCTACCTCGTGGTCGCGGCCAGGGTCGCGACGGGCGATCGCGTGCTGGTGCACGGCGGCGCGGGCGGCGTCGGCTCGATGGCGGTTCAGATCGCCAAGGCAAGGGGCGCGCACGTGATCGCCACCGCCTCCGAACGCAACCTCGCATACCTGCGCCAGATCGGCGCCGACGAAGTGATCGACTACCGCGCCACGCGTTTCGAGGACGTGGTGCGCGAGGTCGACATCGTCCTCGACACGGTGGGCGGCGACACCCTCGCCCGCTCGGGCGCCGTGCTGCGCCAGGGCGGCCGCCTCGTGACCACCGCAGGCCGCGTGCCGGAGGCGATCTGTGCCTCTGGCACGGTGGAGTGCCCGGCCACCCCACCGTGGGACGTCCGGCTCGGGCTGTCCTACCTCGCCCCGCTGATCGAGGACGGGAAGCTCAAGGTGAACGTCGACCGGGTGTTCCCGCTGGCCGAGGCCGCCGCGGCGCAGGCGCTCAATCGCGCCGGCCATACCCGCGGCAAGATCGTGCTGCAGGTGGCGGACTGAAGGCGCTACCCGTTCCCCGGTCGGAACGGGTCGAGGATCCGCATGTCGACCCAGTGCACCTCGCCTTCCGTCGTCGTCGCCCAGGTCGCGCCATAGCGGCGCGAGTAGAACAGGTACTTGCCGTCGGGCGTGGCCATCGGGCAGAACTCGTGCTCGGCGGTGTTGATGCCCGGGCCGAGGCTGGCAGGCTGGCTCCAGCTGCCGTCGTCCCCCCGGAAGGCGACGAAGAGGTCGCCGTTGCCCTGGCTGGGCTGGCGGCGCGAGGAAAAGACCATGGTCTGCTCGTCCGGCGAGACGTAGACATCGCCGATGCCGGCCGGGTCGTTGATCGGCGTCGGCAGCTTCACCGGCTCGGCGAAACGCCCGTCCGCCAGGCGCTGCGCGCGCCACAGGTCGAAACGCCCGGCGTCGTTGTCGCGATCCGAGCTGAAGTAGAGGCTGCCGTCCGCGACCACCACCGGGTAGTACTCCGCGGCGGCGGTGCTGACCGGCGCCGGCACCACTTCCGCCGTGGACCATTGGCCGTCGACCCGATGGCTCACCCAGATGTCGGCCGAGGGATCCACCGGCGCACCGGCGTGCGGGTGCTGGCCGAGGAAGTACAGCGAATTGCCATCGGCCGACACCGTCATGTCGACCGCGAGGCTGCGCACCGAAGCGCCGTAGACCTCCAGTGGCACCGGGTCGCTCCAGCCCTGCGCACCCAGGACCGAGTGATGGATGGTGCCGATGCCGTCGAGATGGCGCGCGAAGAAGAACTCGCGTCCGTCGGGCGTGAACACGCCATTGAGTTCGATCGCCGCGGTGTTGACCACCCCGGGCGCGAAGGGCAGCGGGTCCTTGCCGGGCGGCTCCTGTCCCAGGTACGGCGGCGAGGGAGTCGCCGCCGACGCCGCGCGCGCATCGGGCCGGGTCGCGGCGCTGCAGGCCGCCAGGAACCAGCAGCAGGCCAGCCACGCCAGCGTCGTCCTCGATTCGAGTTGCATCGGCATTCCTCAGGCCAGGGTCGTGCGCACGCAGTTGCGGCCTTCGCGCTTGGCGACGTAGAGCGCGGCGTCGGCGTCGCGCAGGAGCGCGTGGACCTGCACATTGCTCGACAGCGTGCGGCTGGCGACGCCGGCACTGATCGTAAGCGAAGTGAGGTCGGCCGTGCCCGGCACCGCGACCGTTTGCGCGGCGACCTCCGCGCGCATGCGCTCGGCGACGGCGACCGCATCGGCCAGTGCCGCACCCGGCAACAGGCAGGCGAACTCCTCGCCGCCGTAGCGGGCGACCAGCGCACCCGCCGGCGCGCAGGCGACGAGCGCGGCCGCCACGCTGCGCAGGGCGACGTCGCCCGCAGGGTGGCCGTGGCGGTCGTTGTAGGCCTTGAATTCGTCCACGTCGACGAACACCAGTGCCGAGGGATGCTTGCGCGCAGCCGGATCCTGCCAGCGCGCCTCGAGCGCCTCGTGCAGGCGCCGCCGGTTGGCGAGGCCGGTCAGCGCGTCCTGGTAGGAATAGGCGACCAGGCGCGCGTTGGCCTCGTTGAGGGCCTTGGTGCGCTCGGCCACCTGCGACTCCAGCGTGCGCTTGGTCGCGCGCAGGCTGCGGTTGCGCCACTGCGCGAAAGCCAGCACGCACAGGATCGCCGCCGCGGCCAGCAGCAGGCGCACCGAACCACGCTGCCACCAGTCGGGAACGACCTCCACCGCCACCTCGATCGGCGTGCCGGGGATGCCGGCGAAGTCCCGGGCCTCGATCCGCAGGCGGTAGCTGCCCGGGGCCAGCGTGCCGAAACTGCGCGAGTTGCGCCCGTCCCATGGCCCCGGCTCGGCGTCGTAGCCCACCAGCTGGGTGCGGAATTGCGATTCGCCTTCGCGCTGCCAGGACAGCAGCGCGAAGTCGAAACGCAGCTCCCGCGCGCCGGGCGGCACGCGCACCGCCGCCGGATCGACCTCGGCGCCGTCCACGGCCACCCGCAGCAGCTTGAGCGGCTTGGACTGCGCGCCGGGAATCGAGACTTCGGGGTCGTACACCGCGACGCCGGCCAGGGTGCCGGTCCAGTAGCGCCCGTGCGGGTCGACGAACTGCGTGAGCCGGTTGCACTCCTCGTGCACCATGCCGTCGCGGCGCGCGAACACGCGCGAGTTCCAGCCGCCGCCGGCGCGCGGCACCAGCTGCTGCACGCCGTTGTTGGTGCAGATGTAGACCCGCCCCTCGCGGTCGCGCTGCGCGCCGTAGGCAAACGGGTCGGGCGGCTCGGGCAGCGCCGGCCCATCGACCAGCCGCGGCTTGCGCGGGTCGCCGACCGCGACCCGCTGGATCCCGCTGCGCACCGTTCCCAGCCACAGCACCGGACGGCCCTGCGCATCGTCCATCATCGAGATGCCGATGAGGTCGACATCGGGCAGGCCGATCTCGTGGCCGAGCAGGGTCCATTCGCGTCCGTCGTAGCGCGCCAGCCCCTGGTTGCTGGTGGCCCACAACCACGAGCGGCCCTCGTCGTCGACTTGCTCGAGCAGCTGGTTCATGCGCCACTGGTCGACCACGCCCCGGGCCCGGAACGGTGTCCAGCGACCGTCGCGCCAACGGTAGATGCCGGATTGCCGCGTCGCGACCCACATCTCGTAGCGATGCTCGAACACACGCCCGAGCACGTCCATCGGCGTCTCGCCCGAGAGCTTGTCCCACGGGGTGTCGACCGCTTCGAAGCGCGGGCCTTCGCGCACGCGCAACAGGTGCCCGTACTGCATGCCCAGCCACATCGTCATCGAGCCATCGGCGTCGAGCGCGCGCTTGAGCATGCGCGCCTCGTTGTTCGGCAGGTCGCCGCTCTCGACGCTGTAACGGCTCCAGCGCCCTTGCTGGTAGCGCCCGACGCCGTCCATGGAGGCGCTGACCCAGAGCCGCTCGCCGCCGGCACCATCGGGTTCCAGCGCCAGGCCGAACACGCCGTTGCCGCGCGCGCCCATCAGGGACGCGGTATGCCATTGGCTGGCGTTGGACAGCGCGCGCGCCACGCCGGCCTCGGTCGCGACCCACAGCACGTCGATGCCGTCGGGACTGCGCCACGCGTGCACGTTGCGCATCACGTCCGAGGGCAGGCCGTGCTGGCGGCCGAAGTTCTGCACGCTCTCGCCCTTGATCCGCGCCAGGCCGCGACGCGTCGCCACCCACAGCACCGATTCGCCGTCCGGCGCGCGGGTCGCCACCATGGTGTAGAGCAAGTCGGAATCGAGCGCCCCGGTGGACTCGCGCCAGGACACCAGTCCGTCCGCGTCGAGGCGCCAGAGGCCGATGCCGTAGGTCGCGATCCAGAGTTGTTCGCGGTCGCCATCGCGGGTGACCAGCACGTCGTCGATCTGGTACGGGTCGAAGCCCGGCGCCTGGAACGGCCGCCATCCGGTCTCGCCCGGATCGCGAAACCACAGGCCCTGGTTGACCGTCGCGATCCACAGGCGGCCGGGTGCGCCCAGGCTCGCCGTGCGGACCAGCCCGTGCACGGCGCCGACCGGCATCCGTGCGTTTCCGGGGTCGGCCTGCCACGCGCCGTCCACCCGCTGGTAGATGCCGGCTTCCGCGCCCAGTGCCCACAACTCGACCTCGCCCGCGAGGCCGGTGGTCTCGACCACGCGGGCGAAATGGTTGGTGGCCAGGCCGGTGCTGCGGTCTTCCGTGTGCCAGCGCCCGGCTTCATGGCGCGCGATGCCCTTGTCGCGGCTGGGCGCCCACAGCACGCCGGCGCGATCGAGGTACAGGTCGTGGACGGTGCCGCGCACCGAGGCGGGTTCCATCAGGGTCCAGCGATGTCCGTCGTAGCGGGCCAGGCCCTGTGGCGAGGACATCCACACGTAGCCCTCGGGATCGGTCTGCACGTCCAGTGCGACCGATTCCGGCACGCCGTCGCGCGCCGTGAAGGCGGTGAAGGACGGCGCGCCGAGGTCGAACAGGTCCAGCGCGCGCGGTTCGCCCGCGACCGACAGCACCGGTCCGGCCGCCAGGATGGCGGCCAGGCCGAGGCAGGCGCATCGGCGGCGCCGCGTCACGGACTGCCGAGGATCGTCAGGCACGGCGAGCGTCGCGCATCCACGCCCGCCGTGGCAGTTGCCGGGCGCGGCGTGCAGTCGGCCTCTGCGCGCCGGTTGCGCGCAGTGCGACCCGCGCTGCTGGCCGCTGCGCGGTACGAGTCCACGCCGGCCGCGGCCCGCATGACCATGACAACCCCTCTGCTCGCTGGTCGATCCGTGCGCCAAGCATGCGCCGTGCCAAGCAGGCCGCGGTGACGCCGGCGCGCTCATACCCAACCCGACTGCAGGGGACTACGCTATCCGGTCCCGGAGCCCGTGGGGCGCGGGTTCCCGCCTGGGGAATCGAGGAGACGTGCGATGAAGACCCTACCGCTGTGGTTGGCCCTGGTGCTGCTCGCTTGCAGCAGCGTGGCGGCGGCACAGACCTGGAGCGCGGAGCAGCAGGAAATCTGGCAGTTCGAGCAGACCCAATGGAAGATGGCTGCGGCCAAGGACATGAGCTGGGTGGACACCATGGTCCATCCCAACCTCAGCTACTGGGAGACGCAGCAGCACTCGCCGCAGGACAAGGCCTCGCTGGTGCGCTGGAACCGCTACAACAACGCCAGCAACACGGTCCTGGAGCAGGAACTGTTCCCGGTCTCGATCGTCGTCACCGGCAACCTCGCGGTCGTGCACTACCGCTACACGATGGCGCGCGAGAACTACCGCAAGGAGCGCGAGATGGTCACCGGCCGCTACACCGACATCCTGCTCAAGGACGGTGGCGGCTGGAAGTTCATCTCCTGGTCCGGCGGCGACGACCCGAAGAAGTGATGGCACGGCGCGGGCGCACGATGTTCGCGCCCCGCGCCTTCGACCCGCCCGGAGGGGAGCGGCTTCAGCCGGCAACCGGCTCTCGCTGCGGCGACCAGTAGACCGTGCCGCGACCGGCGGCCTTGGCGGCATACATGGCCGCGTCGGCGCGGCGCAGCAGGGCTTCGGCGTCGGTGTCGTCGGCACCGCTGGCGGCGATGCCGATGCTGGCGCCGATCCGGGCGTCCGTGGCGGCGGCGACCGGCGCGGACAGCGCTGCAAGCACCGCCTGCGCCATGCGCTGGGCCTCGTCGGGCAGGCGCATGCCCTCGCCCACCAGCACGAACTCGTCGCCGCCCAGGCGCGCGACCAGGTCCTGCGGCCGCGCGGCGGCGCGCAGGTGCGCGGCGACTTCGACCAGCACGCGATCGCCGACCGCGTGGCCGTGGCGGTCGTTCACGGCCTTGAATCCGTCGAGGTCGATCATCAGCAGGCACAGCGGCCGCCCGTGCGACTTCGCCCGCTGCAGGGCCTCGTCCAGGTGGACGTAGAGCGCGGCACGGTTGGCCAGCCCGGTGAGCGGGTCGCGCAGGGCCAGGTCGCGCAGGCGCGCGTTGGCGGCGGCCAGTTCCTCGGTGCGCTCGGTCACCCGCTGCGCCAGCTCGCGCTCGTGCAGTTGCAGTGAGGCCACGAGCTGCTCCTGCGCCGCCAGGGCCGCGGCCTGGGCCTGGGCCTTTTCCTGCTTGATCTGGGTGAAGCGCGCGGCCAGCGCGAAGGAGAGCAGCAGCATCTCCAGCGCGGAACCTACCTGCATGCCGTGCAAGGTGACCACGTTGGTCGGCAGGAGGCCGAAGTTGCGCAGGGCCATCAACAGGCCGCCGACCAGGATCACCGCCCATGCCAGCACGAACAGGCGCGCGCCGGGCACCCGGCGCATGGCGCAGGCGATGCCGCAGCCCAGCATCAGCACGCAGCCGAACATGGTCGTCGCCGACATCACCTGCATGGCGACGCGCATCGGTGCCAGCAGGCCGACCAGCAGCACGCCGACGTGCAACCACGCGCCCAGCGCCAGCCACCAGTGCCAGCGCGGCGCGACCCGCGCGGTGCCGAGGAAGTCGCGGGTGAAGAGCGGCCCCACGATGCCGGTGACGGCGAAGCTGACCACCAGCGCGCGGTTGCTCCAGGCCACCGCGTCGGGCCACAGGTACTGGCCCGCCAGCCCGTAGATCGAACCGATGCCCACCCCGACCGCGATCACGAAGACCACGTAGTACAGGAAAACCCGCTCGCGCAGCGCCACGTACAGCAGCAGGTTGTAGGCCGCCAGCGCCAGCAGCATGCCGAAGTACAGCGCATGGATGGCGTAGGTGTTGGCGCTGTGCGCCGCGAAGGCATCGGCGCGCCACAGGCCGGGATTGACCGTGAGGCTGCCCTCGGATTGCACGCGCAGCAGCAACTCGCGGGTCTCGCCGGGCGCCAGCCCCACGGCGAACACCGCGTTGCGATGGGGGATCGAACGTGCCCCGAACGGGAGACGATCGCCCGCGCGTTGCACCGGCCGCTCGCCGTCGTGCAGCTCGGCATGGTCGAGCGAGGCGTAGTCGAGCTCCATGCGCCACTCGCTGGCCTGCGGCAGCGCCGAGCGCAGCACCAGGCGCAACCAGATCGCGCCGCGCGTGTAGCTGAAGTTGAGGCCGCTACCCGGGCCCAGGGGCTCGAACTCCGCGCCGCGGGCGCGCGCGGCCGCGGCATCGAGCACGGCGTCCGCGTCGCGCAGCACGCCGAGGTGGCCGCGCAGTTCGATCCGTACCGGGCCGCGCTCGTCGAGCACCAGCGCCGGTTGGGCATGCGCGGCCCCGATCGACACCGCGAACCACAACGACAGCGCGCGCAGCATGGCGGCCAGGCATCCCCCGTGGTACCCGGCCCGATCATCCCATTGGGGCAAGCCGGCGCGCCATAGCGCACGCGCCTTCCCGGGGTGCCGGTGGCACGCGCTCGCCAGGCCGGCACCGCGCCGCGGCCCGATGCGACGCCGGTGCGTGCCGGTCCGCCCCGCCTCCGGGCGGTCCTACTCGAAGCCGTTGGCGAAGATCGCGGCGGCGCTCGACTCGTAGGCGCCGACGTCGATGGTGCCGAACACCACGCGCGGTCCGCCGTCGAGATCCACACCGGGCACGCCGCCGAACGGCGCGTTGAGGCCGCGGTTGATCAACAGCGACCCCGCCGCCGGGCGGTAGTTGCCGGCGCCGACGAAGCCCGGATCGACGTTGCGGAGGTTGTTGAGGTCGGTCACCAGGTTGAAGCTGAAGGCGGTCGACCATTGCCCCACGTTGTGCAGCAGGTAGAGCTGGATGAGGTCGCCCGCGGACCGGCTGTTGACGTTCAGCGTGCCCACGATCGCGTTGTTGGCGAGGCGGAAGTTGCTGCCGGCGTTGGCGTCGAGCAGCGCATTGAGCGGCCCGCCGGTCACCGAGAGCGTGTTGTTGGTCAGGAACACGGTGGACCCGCCAGTGAAGGAGAACACGCCGAGCGTGGCGTAGTTGCTCTGCGTGCCGGCGATCAGGCTGTCGAGCAGGTAGATGTCGCCGAAGCCGGCCAGCGTCACCGCGTTGCTGTAGATGTTCGGCCCCACGGTGCCCTGCCGGCTGTCGATGGCTACCAGCCGCTCGACGCGCAGCGCCTGGCCGATGCCGCCGAACATCGACAGCGCCGCCGATTCGCCGTTGACCGCGGTCAGGCCGTTGCGCAGCGTGAGGTTCTGCAGGGTGAGCGTGGTGCCGGTGGCGAACGGGCCGCTGCCCTGGCTGAACTCGAGCACCGCGGAACTGCCCTGCGCATCGAGCACCGTCGCGCCGGCGCTGCCGGCCTGCGCTGCGCAGAGGAAGATGCCGGAATTCTGCCAGCCGCCGGAAATCGTGAGGTCGTGCGCCTCGGTCTGTACCGCGCTGAACTTGACGCCGCCGGTGAAGTAGGTGGTCGCCAGCAGCCGGATGATGTCCGACTGCCCGTTCGATTGCGCCGCGCTCAACGCCGCGCGCAGCTCGACCTCGTTCTGCGGGCAGAAATCGGCGGCCCGGATCGGCCCCGAGGCCGCGGCGGCGACCACCGCGGCAACCAGCGCACGCGTGCCTGCGTTCATCGGCAGTGCCTGCTGCGGACGGCGAGACGCCACTGACTATACGCCCACGATGGCCAGCCCGGCGTGGGCGCCGGCCCGTGCTCCGACAACGAGGCAGGCCGCGCGGGCACTACAATCGCGCAACCGGGGAGCACGACCGATGACGACTCGAACCTTGCCTTGCGTGCTGTCCGTGGCCACCGCCATCGTCCTTGCCGCCTGCGGCAAGCCGCCGGCGGCCACGGGCAGCGGCGAAGTCGCCGCCCCCACCGCCGCTGCCCATGCGGCGATCGCGCAGGCCTACGATCTCGCGGACCGCGCCGCCTACGACGACGCCGGGCGCGGCTTCATCGCCGCGCCCGGCGGCCAGGTGATTGATGAGTCCGGGCGCGTGGTCTGGGACTTCGCCGACTTCGCGTTCCTCGACGGCGCGGCGCCGGAAACGGTCAATCCCAGCCTCTGGCGCCAGGCGCGACTCAACCACCACGTCGGCCTGTACAAGGTCGCCGAAGGCATCCACCAGCTGCGCGGTTTCGATCTCGCCAACCTCACGCTCATCGACGGGCAGACCGGCTGGATCGTGGTCGACACCCTGACCTCGCGCGAGACCGCCGCGTTCGCGATGGCCTTCGCGCGCCAGCACCTCGGCGACCGGCCGGTATCGGCGATCGTGTTCACGCACAGCCATGCCGACCACTTCGGCGGCGTCCTCGGCGTCGTGAGCGCGGCGCAGGCGGCCGAATCGGCGATCCCGGTGGTGGCGCCGGACGGTTTCATGGAGGAAGCCACCAGCGAGAACCTGCTGATGGGCACCGCGATGTCGCGGCGCGCGATGTACATGTACGGCAGCCGGCTGGAGCGCTCGCCGCACGGGCTGGTCGACAACGGGCTCGGCAAGGCGGTGGCGTTCGGCGCGATCGGCATCCTCGAGCCGAACCGCCTCGTGACGACGACCCCGCAGGAGATGACGCTCGACGGCGTGCGCTTCGTGTTCCAGAACGTGCCGGGTTCGGAAGCGCCCGCCGCGCTCACCTTCACCCTGCCCGACCTGCGCGCCTGGTGCGGCGGCGAACTGGTGTCGCAGACCCTGCACAACATCTACACGCCGCGCGGCGCCAAGGTGCGCGACGCGCGGCGCTGGTCGCGATACATCGACGAGGCCATCGGCCACGCCGCGCAGGCCGAAGTCTACTTCGGGACGCACCACTGGCCGGTGTGGGGCCAGGCGGCGATCCGCGAGTTCCTGGTCCACCAGCGCGACGCCTACGCCTACCTCCACGACCAGACCGTGCGCATGATGAACGCCGGCATGACCGCGCGCGAGATCGCCGAGGAGATGCGGCTGCCGCCGTCGCTGGACCGCTTCCTCGCCGTGCACGGCTACTACGGCACCGTGCGCCACAACGTCAAGGGCATCTACCAGTTCTACCTCGGCTGGTTCGATGCCAATCCGGCCAACCTCGATCCGCTGCCGCCGCAGGAGTCCGCGCGGCGCTACGTCGCGCTCGCGGGGGGCTCGGACGCGACCGTCGCCGTCGCGCGAACGGCCTTCGATGCGGGCGAGTACCGCTGGGCGGCCGAACTCCTGGGCCACGTGGTCTTCGCCGAGCCCGGCCACGCGGCGGCGCGCGCACTGCTCGCGAAGACCTACGACCAGATGGGTTACATGGCCGAGTCCGCGGTGTGGCGCAATTTCTACCTCAGCGGCGCCTTCGAACTGCGCAACGGCGCGCCCGCGACCGGCACCCCGAAGACGCTGCTGCTCGACCTGCTCCAGCATGCGCCGATCGAACGCTTCCTCGAGGCGATGGCGGCATCGCTGGACGGGCCCGCGGCCGCCGACGCGGAGCTCAAGGTCAACCTGGTCTTCTCCGACCTCGGCGAAAGCTACGTGCTGTGGATCGAGAACGCCGTGCTGCACTTCCGCCAGGCGCCGCCGGACGCGGATGCCAATGCCACGCTCACGCTGACCAAGCCCTTCTTCCTGCGCATGGTCACCGGCTCCGCCGGCGCCGCCGCCATGCTCACCAGCGACGAAACCGACATCGAGGGCAGCACCATCGACCTCGGCCGCTTCTTCGCGCTGGTCCAGAAGGCACCGGGCAACTTCGCGATCGTCGAGCCGTGACCGTGCCGACCGGCCAAGAGGACGCTGGGTTCATGCAGCGGCTGGCCACCCACGCCAGGGGCTGCCTGAACAGCTTCATCGTCGGGCTCAACACCCTCGTGGTGTTCAGCCTGATGATCCCCTTCGCGCTGCTCAAGGCCGCGCTGCGCGTCGCGCCGGTCCGGCGCTTCGCGGACCGCGCGCTCAACGCGCTGGCGTCGACCTGGGTGCGCGTCAACGGCTGGTGGATCGACGCCTCCCAGCGGATCCACTGGGATGTCGAGGGCATCGACGCGCTCAATCCGCGCGGCTGGTACCTGGTGAGCAGCAACCACCTGAGCTGGGTCGACATCCTGGTGCTGCAGAAGGTGTTCCTGGGCCACATCCCCTTCCTCAAGTTCTTCCTCAAGCGCGAGCTCATCTACGTGCCGGTGATCGGGCTCGCATGGTGGGCGCTCGACTTCCCCTTCATGCGGCGCAAGGGCGGCATCAAGAGCGGCAAGACCGACCTCGCCAACACGCGCAAGGCCTGCGAGCGCTTCAAGCTCGTTCCCACCTCGGTGATGAATTTCCTCGAGGGCACGCGCTACACCGCGCACAAGCACGCCCACCAGCGATCGCCCTACCGGCACCTGCTCAAGCCCAGGATCGGCGGCCTTGCCATTGCGCTGGGAACCATGGGCGAGATGTTCGATTGCCTGCTCGACGTCACGCTGGTCTATCCGCGGGGTGTGCCCACGTTCTGGGACATCCTCGCCGGCGAGGTCCGCGAGATCGTCGTGCGCGTGCGCCAGGTGTCGATCCCCGCCGGCCTGCTGGGCGGCGACTACGAGGGCAATCCTGCCTATCGCGCCGCCATGCAGGCCTGGGTCACCGAACTGTGGGCGCGCAAGGACGAGCAGATCGCGCGACTCCTCGAGCCGCAGTGAGTGGCGCAACCTGAAGTGCGAGGCCGGGGTGCCGGGCCCGGGCTCGCGATTGCGATGGCCTACTTCGGCCCGGCCGGTGCGCGTGGGTGACGGATGTCGAGCGGCGCAATGGTGTCGGCAGGTGTGAAGCCGAAGACCAGGCCGTAGAAGGCCAGTTCCGCCTCCTGCGCGCGGATGATGCTCTCGGCCTTGCGGAACCCGTGTTGTTCGCCCGCGAACTCGATGTAGGCATGCATCACGCCGCGCTCGTCCAGCGCGGCGACGATCTTGCGCGACTGGTCGGGCGTGACGACGCGATCCTCGGCGCCCTGGAAGGTGATCAGCGGCTCGGTGAAGCCGTCGAGGTGGAAGATCGGCGAGCGCGCGCGATAGACGGCCGGGTCGGGCGGGCCGATCAGCGACACGTCGTACTGGCTCTCGAACTTGTGGCTGGTGGCCGCCAGCGACGCGATGTCGGACACCCCGAAGTAGTTGGCGCCGGCGCGGAAGCGATCGGTGAAGGCCAACGCGGCCAGCGTCGTGAACCCGCCCGCGCTGCCACCGCGGATGGCGACCCGGCTCGGGTCGGCCTTGCCTTCGGCCACCAGGAAGTCCACCGCGGCCACCGCATCCTGCACGTCGACCACGCCCCATTGGCGATCGAGGCGCTTGCGATAGTCGCGACCGAAGGTCGTCGAGCCGCCGTAGTTCACGTCGACGATGGCGAAGCCGCGGCTGGTCCAGTACTGCCGCGAGAGCGAGAACACCGGCCTCGACACCGA
>CAZTNB010000012.1:24070-37530 GCA_964614825.1 uncultured Gammaproteobacteria bacterium | reverse complement strand
CCGCAAGGCAATGATGGCGCGCAGGGCGTAGCCGGCGTGCAGGGTCCGCAGGGCACCACGGGCGCGACTGGCCCGCAGGGCAACGACGGCGCCACCGGCGCGCAAGGTGCAGTCGGATCGCAGGGTCCGCAAGGCACCACGGGCGCGACCGGTCCGCAGGGCAACGATGGCGCAACCGGTGCGCAGGGTGCCGTGGGATCGCAGGGTCCGCAGGGCAACATTGGCGCGACCGGTGCGCAAGGCGACACTGGTGCGACCGGCGCGCAGGGTGCGGTCGGATCGCAAGGACCGCAGGGCACCACGGGCGCGACCGGTGCGCAAGGAAACGATGGCGCACAGGGCGCAGTCGGATCGCAAGGTCCGCAGGGCACTGCGGGCGCGACTGGCCCGCAGGGCAACGACGGTGTGCAGGGTGCGACAGGCGCACAAGGCGCCGTGGGTTCGCAAGGTCCGCAGGGCACTACGGGCGCGACTGGTCCGCAAGGAAACGATGGCGCGCAGGGCGCAGTCGGATCCCAAGGTCCGCAAGGCACCACGGGCGCGATTGGTCCGCAGGGCAACGATGGCGCCACAGGTGCGCAGGGAGCGACCGGTGCACAGGGTGCCGTGGGATCTCAGGGCCCGCAGGGCAATGATGGCGCGCAGGGTGCCGTGGGAACTCAGGGTCCGCAGGGAAGTGCCGGCGTGAACGGCAACGACGGCGCGCAGGGCGCAATCGGATCGCAGGGTCCGCAAGGCAACGTGGGCGCCCAAGGCCCGCAAGGCAACGTTGGCGGGCCGGGTCCCCAGGGCCCGCAGGGCACGGTCGGCGCGCAGGGCCCGCTGGGCCCGAGCACGGTGCCCTTCTTCGGCAGTACGGCCGGTCGCAACATCTCGTCGACCACGCAGACGCGCTATGCCGGCATCGGTGACGACGATGCCAATGAAACCGTGGTCCAGCTGCCGCTGCCGGTTTCCGGCACGTTGCGCAACCTGCGCGTGCGTGCCAGCGTTGCGCCCGACAGTGGCGGCGGTACGCAACAATGGACCTTCACCGTGCGCGTCAACGGCGCGAACACCTCGCTCAGCTGCGTGATGGCAGAGACGGCGACCCAGTGCACGAACCTGGCGAATTCGGTGGTGGTGACCGAGGGCCAACTCATCTCGATGCAGATCGTGCCCAGTGGCGGCCCAACGACCAACAAGCTGAACTGGTCGATCCGC
The DNA here is from genome assembly GCA_964614825.1 of uncultured Gammaproteobacteria bacterium. Taxonomy (GTDB): domain Bacteria; phylum Pseudomonadota; class Gammaproteobacteria; order Xanthomonadales; family Ahniellaceae; genus JAGOEZ01. Next base: position 36,327 of record CAZTNB010000012.1, on the reverse strand, counting down.
ATCGACCAGTAGTGCGCTGCGGTGTCCAGGGTGCGGCGGCGGGTGCCGTCGCGCCCATCCCGCGACCATGATCAGCCTGTTCACGCCCACCCACGACGCGCGCTACCTCGGCGCGGCGCACGACTCGCTGCTGGCCCAGGCAGGCGCGCCGGCGTGGGAGTGGGTCATCGTCCCCAACGGCCACGCGGTGGAGATACCCACGGCCGTGCGCGACGATCCGCGCGTGCGCATCGTGCCGGCGCCGGCCGGGCTCGAGCGCGAGGGCGTGGGCGCGCTCAAGCGCTACGCCTGCCAGCATTGCCGCGGCGACATCCTCTTCGAACTGGACCACGATGACCTGCTCGCGCCGACGGCGCTGGCGGAAGTGCGCGATGCCGTCGACCGGGATGGCGCCGGCTTCGTGTACTCGGATTTCTGCGAATTCCGCGCCGACGGCAGCAGCCGCACCTACCTCGCGAACCACGGCTGGCAGCAGTACGAGGTCGAGTTCCAGGGGCGCACCTGGCAGGCGATGCGCGCCTTTCCGGCCGATCCGCGCTCGCTGCACCTGATCTTCTATGCGCCGAACCACCTGCGCGCGTGGACGCGCGCGGCCTACGATGCCGCGGGCGGCCACGACGCCAGCCTGCCGGTGACCGACGACCACGACCTGCTGTGCCGCACCTACCTTGCCGGCGTGAAGTTCGTGCACCTGCCGCGCTGCCTGTACTTCTACCGCCTGCTCGAGGAGGGCGCCAACACCTTCCTGCAGCGCAACGCCGAGATCCAGCAGCGGCAACAGCAGATCTCCAACACCTACGTGTACCGGCTGATCGCCGAGTGGTGCCGGCGCGAAGGCCTGCCGATGTACGACCTCGGCGGCGGCCACAACTCGCCGGCGGGCTACCGCAGCGTGGACCTGGCCAATGCCGACGTGACCTGCGACGTGCGTCGCGGCCTGCCGTTCGCGGAGAGCAGCGTCGGCTGCATCCGCGCCTGGGACTTCCTCGAGCACATCCCGCATTGCCGCGATTCGTCCTGCAGCCACGGCGCCGATGGCGCGCCGCTGTGCACCGTGGGGCTGATGAACGAGATCCACCGCGTGCTGGTTCCCGGCGGCTGGCTGGTGTCGCGCACGCCCTCGACCGACGGTCGCGGCGCGTTCCAGGACCCCACCCATGCCTCGTTCTGGAACCCGAATTCGTTCTGGTACTACACCCGGCGCGAGCAGGCGCAGTTCGTGCCCGGCATCCGTTGCCGCTTCCAGGGCACGCGCATCTGGCAGACCTTTCCCACGGAATGGCACCAGACGCACAACATCCCGTACGTCTACGCCGACCTGGTCGCGCTCAAGGGCCAGCGACAGCCGGGCAACTGCGAGATCTAGGGCCGCCAAGGCGCGGCAGCGCCGCCCGCGCCAGCGACTCGCCCCAGCGCGCGCAGGCCTCCGCGCCCGGATGGAAGCCATCCGCGGCGAAGGCGTCGCGCAGCGGATCGACCCGGGTGGGGTGGTGGTGGACCCAGGCGCGCGCCGCCGCGACCTCGCGCGCGATGGCGTCGAAGGTGCGCGCGCGCAACCCCATGGCCGCGCGCAGTGGCTGCGGCAGCAACGGGAACCGGTCCATCGGCGGCAGGCCGGCCAGCAGCACCAGCGCGCACGGATGCGCGGCATGCACGGCATCCAGCAGCCGGGCGAGGTCGCGCTGCCAGCGCCGCGTCGAGCCGATGCCGGTCACGTCGTTGACGCCGGCCGACACCAGCACGACGTCGTAGCGCTCCTCCGCCGGCACCTGCGCCAGCAGGGCCTGCACCTGCCCGGCGCGCAGGCCGCTCGCGCCGACGGCGCGCCAGTGCACCGCCCAGCCGCCGAGGCGCGCCAATGCGCCGGCGGTGCGGCCGGGCAGGGCGTGCGCGGTGTCATCGATGCCGACGCCGGCGACGATCGAGTCGCCCAGCCCGAGCAAGCCCAGCGGCGGTCCGCTGCCGGCGGTGCCGCGCGCGGGCCCCGCGGCCGGCGGCGCGCGCAGCGCGGTGCGGCGCAGGCGCAGGCCCTGCCACGCGATCGCGGGCAGCAGGGCGTGGAACGCGGCCCGCTCGAGCCAGGGGCCGGGCACGCGCCGCCTAGGACTTGAGCACGCCGAGGCGGCGGCCGACGCGGGTGAAGGCGTCGATGGCGCGATCGAGGTGGGCGCGGGTATGCGCCGCGCTCATCTGCGTGCGGATGCGTGCCTGGCCCTTCGGCACCACCGGGTAGAAGAACCCGACCACGTAGATGCCCTCGTCCAGCAGTTCCGCGGCCATGCGTTGCGCCAGCGGCGCGTCGTGCACCATCACCGGCACGATCGGATGCACGCCGGGGCGCAGCTCGAAGCCGGCGGCGCCCATGCGCTGGCGGAAGTAGCGCGTGTTCTGCGCCAGTTGCTCGCGCAATTCGCCGGCGCCGGCCAGCATCTCGAACACCTCGATGCCGGCCGCCACCACCGGCGGCGGCAGCGAGTTGGAGAACAGGTACGGCCTCGAGCGCTGGCGCAGCATCTCGATCACCGCGCGCCGGCCGCTGGTGAAACCGCCCAGCGCGCCGCCCAGCGCCTTGCCCAGGGTGCCGGTGATGATGTCGATGCGGTCCAGCACGCCGTGCACCTCGGCCGAGCCGCGGCCGGTGGGGCCGAGGAAGCCGGTGCAGTGGCACTCGTCGATGTGCACCAGCGCGCCGAACTCGCGCGCCAGCGCGGTGATGCGGTCCAGCGGCGCGATGGTGCCGTCCATGGAGAAGGCGCCGTCGGTGGTGACGAGGATGGTGCGCGCGCCCTCGGCGCGGGCCTTGCGCAACTGCGCTTCCAGGTCGGCCATGTGGCAGTTGGCGTAGCGATAGCGGCGCGCCTTGCACAGGCGGATGCCGTCGATGATCGAGGCGTGGTTGAGCGCGTCCGAGACGATCGCGTCCTCCTCGCCCAGCAGCGGCTCGTACAAGCCGCCGTTGGCGTCGAAACAGGCGGCGTAGAGGATCGTGTCCTCGGTGCCGAAGTAGCGGCTGACCGCCGCTTCGAGCCGCTTGTGCAGGTCCTGCGTGCCGCAGATGAAGCGCACGCTCGCCATGCCGAAGCCGTGGCTGTCGAGCGCGCGCTTGGCGGCCTCGATCACCCGCGGGTGGTCGGCGAGGCCGAGGTAGTTGTTGGCGCAGAAGTTGAGCACCCGGCGGCCGTCCTCGAGCACGATCTCGGCCGCCTGCGGCGAGGTGATGACGCGTTCGGACTTGTACAGGCCTTCGGCGCGGATCTGGGCGAGTTCGGCGTCGAGGCGTTGCAGGGCATTCATGGTTCGTGTCCGTTCGGCTTCGGAGGTTGATGCCGTGGGAGCGGCGCCAGCCGCGATCCGCGGTGTTTGGTTTGGCGGCTGGAACTGCTCCCGCGGCGGCGATTCCCGGGCGACTGGATCCCGGCCCATCGCACGTCCATGCGCCGGCCGCGACCAGCGCATCCCGCGCTCACTGCCAGGAACAGACGACCTTGCCGCAGGTGCCGGCTTCCATCAGGTCGAAGCCGCGCTGGAAGTCGTCGATGTGGATCTGGTGGGTGAGGACCTTCTGCAGCGGGAACCCGGTCAGCACCATCTGCGTCATCTTGTACCAGGTCTCGTACATGCGCCGGCCGTAGATGCCGTGCAGCACCAGGCCCTTGAAGATCACCTTGTCCCAGTCGATGCCGGCGCCCTTGGGCAGGATGCCCAGCAGCGCGATCCGGCCGCCGTGGTACATGCAGTCGAGCATGTCGGCGAAGGCGCGCTGGTTGCCGCTCATCTCCAGGCCGACGTCGAAGCCTTCCATGTGCAGGTCGGCCATCACGTCCTTGACCGACTGCTTGGACACGTTGACCACGCGCGTGGCGCCCATGTCGGCGGCCAGCTTGAGCCGGTAGTCGTTGACGTCGGTCACCACCACGTTGCGCGCGCCCACGTGCTTGCAGATGCCGGCGGCGATGATGCCGATCGGGCCGGCGCCGGTGATCAGCACGTCCTCGCCGATGACGTCGAACTCGAGCGCGCAATGCGCGGCGTTGCCGTACGGGTCGAAGAAGGCGGCCAGCTCGCTCGGAATCTGGTCCGGGATCGGCCACAGGTTGGCGGCCGGCATCGCGATGTACTCGGCGAAGGCGCCGGCGCGGTTCACGCCGATGCCGATGGTGTGCGGGCACAGGTGCTGGCGCCCCGCGCGGCAGTTGCGGCACACGCCGCAGACGATGTGGCCCTCGGCGCTCACGCGCTGGCCGACGGTGTAGCCGCGCACGCCGGCGCCGATCTCGACGATGCGGCCCACGAACTCGTGGCCGATCACCAGGCCCGGCCTGATCACCCGCTGCGACCACTCGTCCCACTTGTAGATGTGCAGGTCGGTGCCGCAGATCGCGGTCTTCTCCAGCTTGATCAGCACCTCGTTGGGGCCGACCTCGGGCAGCGGCACCTGCATCATCCAGATGCCCTTGGCGGGCTCCTTCTTGACCAGGGCCTTCATGGTCTGCGGCATGGCGCTCTACTCCGCGGCGGGGCGCGGATTATAGGACCTGCGGAGGAAGCCGCGTCCTCAGCCGGCGGCGAGCGCCGGCGGCAGCTCGCGCAGCCGTTCGCTCAGGGCCTCGGCGCTCATGGGCCGTCCGATCAGGTAGCCCTGGGCATGGTCGACGCCGAGCTTGCGGAAATGCGCCAGCTGCGCCGCGGTCTCGATGCCCTCGGCCACCACCTGCAGGCCGAGGCTGGCGCCGAGGCCGACCATGCTGGTGACGATGGCGTCGTCCTTGCGGTCGACCAGCGCGCCCTGGACGAAGCTGCGGTCGATCTTGAGGCGGTCGACCGCGAGGCGCTTGAGCTGGCCCATCGAGGAATAGCCCACGCCGAAGTCGTCCAGCGACAGGCTCACGCCCAGGCGCTTGAGCCGGTGCAGGGTGGAGATCGCGCTGTCGGCGTCGCGCAGGGCGGTGGCCTCGGTGATCTCCAGCTCCAGCGCATGCGCGGGCAGGCGCGCCTCGGACAGCGCCTCGGCGACCCAGTCGGGGAAATCGCCGAGCTGGAAGGTCTCGGCCGAGACGTTGATCGCCACCGTCGGCCACGGCGCGCCCGCCGCGCGGCGCACGGCGATGGTGCGGCAGGCGGCGCGCAGGACCCAGCGATCGAGGTCGGGCAGCAGGCCGGCCTCGCCCAGGGCGGGCAGGAAGGCGCCGGGCGCCAGCGGTCCGCGCAGCGGGTGGTTCCAGCGCACCAGCGCCTCGACGAAGCCGAAGCCGCCGTGGCGCAGGTCCAGCACCGGCTGGTAGTGCAGCTCCAGTCCGTTGCCGGCCAGCGCCCGTCGCGCGTCCGCCACCAGCGACAGCTGGTCGCGACCGCGCTGGCTCTGTTCCTGCGAATAGAACGCGACGCGGCGCCCGCCCTCGCCGCTGGCCGATGCGTGCGCCGACAGCGCCGCGGCGATCAGGCCGTCGGCGTCGCGCGCGTCGTCCGGGTACAGCGCGATGCCGGCGGAACTGGTGAAGACCAGGTCGCTGCGCACGTCGCCGGCGGCCTCGTCCAGGCGCATGCGCAGTTCCTGCGCCCGCGTGGCCGCGGCCTCGGTGCCGGCCACCGGCCCGTACGCCACCGCGAAACGATCGGCATCGATCCGCGCCACCAGCGGCTCGGGCCCGGGCACCAGCGTGCGCAGGCGCGCCGCCAGGCGCTGCAGCAGGCCCTCGACCGCCGACTCGCCCAGCGCCTCGCGCAACTGGCGCGGATTGTCCGGCCCCAGCGCCGCGACCACGAAGCGTTGGCGCGCCACCGCGGCCTCCGGCAGGTGGCCGCCCAGGCGGGCGGCGAACAGGTTGCGGTTGGGCAGCCCGGTGAGGCCGTCGTAGTAGGTGAGTTGCTCGACCTGGCGCGACGCGCGATCGGCCCGACCGCGTTCGTCCTCGTGCAGCCAGATCACCAGGCCCATGCCGATGGAGAACTCGGCCACCAGGTCGAACAGGCTGAACCACGGCGTGAAATCCGACAGCGAGCGGCCGACGCCGGGCACGGTCAGCAGGACGAAGTTCGCCATCAGCACCACGCCGAAGGCGAGGAAGCTCAGGGCGACGATGCGCTGCCCCAGCGGCTTGTCGCGCCAGGCGCCCGACATCAGCGCCAGGGCGATGCCCACGTACACGGCGGAACCCACCAGGTAGCGCAGGCCGACGCGGGCGAAGATCCGTTCCTGCGTCGCGCCGGGATCCCAGCTGTAGGCCAGGGCCGCGGTGATGCCGAGCACGGTGGCGGCCGCCACCACGCCGTTGCGCAGCCAGGCCGGCGGTTCGTGGCGCGCGCCCAGCGAGAGCGTGCCCAGGACCAGGAACGCGACGTGCTGGTAGGCGGCCACCTGGCTCACCAGCGAGATGGCGGTGCGCATCGCGAACGCACCGGGGTTGTTCTGCGACGCATGCAGCGCCACGCCCGCCAGCAGCATGTACACCGCGAGCATGCCGAAGCTGATCGACCACAGCCGCAGGTGCGGCCGGTGGTAGGCGCGGTGGTAGCGGCCGAACAGCAGGCACAGCGCCAGTCCCAGCGCGCCCTGCAGGGCGAACAGCACGATCACGACCACCATGGGATTGATGCTGACCACCTGCAGCGGACGCTCCCCGCGCGGCTGCGACGCCGACGCTTGCACTATACGCCCCCGGCCCGCAGGGACGGACCAGGCCGGCACCAGACGTCACGGGCCTACAATCGGCCGATGTGCGCAGACTCCGTCCGATCCGGGCGCATCGACCAGCGGCCGCGCGCGGTGTGCCTGATGGGGCCCACGGCGTCGGGCAAGACCGCGGCGGCGGTCGAGCTGGCCTCGCGCCGCGGGATGGCGGTGGTCAGCGTCGACTCGGCGCTGGTCTACCGGGGCATGGACGTGGGCACCGCCAAGCCCGATGCCGCCACCCTGGCGCGGGTGCCGCACGCGCTGGTCGACATCCGCGAGCCCGAGCAACCCTATTCGGCCGCCGAGTTCCGCCACGATGCCTTGCGGGAACTCGATCGCATCCACGCCAGCGGCCGCGTCCCGCTGCTGGTCGGCGGCACCGGCCTGTACTTCCGCGCCCTGACCCGCGGCCTTTCGGGCCTGCCCGAGGCCGATCCGGCGCTGCGGGCGGCGATCGAGGGCGAGGCCCGCGAGCTCGGCTGGGCGGCCCTGCACCAGCGCCTCGCAGCCGCCGACCCGGTCGCCGCGACCCGCATCCATCCGAACGACCCGCAGCGGATCCAGCGCGCGCTGGAGGTGCTGGCGCTGACCGGGCAGCCGATCAGCGTGCAGCAGCACGGCGGCAGCGGCCGGCCCGGCTGGAGCTTCCTGCGCCTGGTGCTCGGCCCGGCCAGCCGCGCGGTGCTGCACGCGCGGGTGGAGCAGCGCTTCCACCAGATGCTGGAGGCCGGCCTGGTCGACGAACTGCGGCGCCTGCGCCAGCGGCCCGGGCTGCACCCCGACCTGCCGTCCATGCGCGCGGTGGGCTATCGCCAGGTGTGGGGCTACCTCGAGGGCCAGTACGGCCTCGACGAGGCCATCGCCCGGGGCATCCACGCCACGCGGCAGCTGGCCAAGCGCCAGCTGACCTGGCTGCGTGGCGAGCGCGACGCGATCTGGCTCGATCCCGCCGCCACCGGGGCCTCGGCGCGGCTGGACCGGCTGGTTGGCGACTTCCTCGGTGGCTGACGGCGCGGCGCGGGGGGTCGGCGGCCCGGCTGGCGCCCCGGGGCGCCGTCGGAACCCCGAATTGTGACCGCTGGCCGTTGAACTTTTCCGCATCGCCGCAATAGGTTGCTAGCATGGTCCGGCCGTCCTGCCCTGCAGGACGGCAGGTTGGGCAGGCCAAAGGGTTGCCTGCCGGGGCGTTCCCGGGATTGGGGGCGCTGTGCTGAATCGTCCGACGATCGGGAGTACAAGAATGTCCAAGGGACAATCGCTGCAGGATCCGTTCCTGAACGCCTTGCGCCGCGAGCGCGTTCCGGTCTCCATCTACCTCGTCAACGGCATCAAGCTGCAGGGCACCATCGAGTCCTTCGACCAGTTCGTCGTGCTGCTTCGCAATACGGTCAGCCAGATGGTCTACAAGCACGCCATCTCGACCGTGGTGCCCTCGCGCAACGTGCGTGTCGGCGGCGAGCCCGCCGGCCATGGCGGCCAGCACGCGGCCGTGGGCAGCAGCGCGCCCGCGGAAGCGGTCGAAGAACCACGCTGAGCCTTGCCGGCCGCGCCTCGCGCGGCCGGCGCCACGGCCTTCCGGGAGTCCCAGTTGTTCGAACGTCACCAGCGCGGCGAACGCGCCCTGTTGCTCGTGCCGCAGCGTCCGGGCGAGGCCGATCCGGCCGCGGCGGCCGAATTCGTCGAACTCGCCCGTTCGGCCGGCGCCGAGGTGCTCGGTTGCCTGACCGCGCGGGTCGAACGCCCGAATCCGCGTTACTTCGTCGGCAGCGGCAAGGCCGAGGAGGTGCGCGACGAGCGCGCCCGCCTCGGCGCCGACGTGGTGCTGGTCAACCACACGCTGTCGCCGGTGCAGGAGCGCAACCTCGAGAAGCTGGCGGAGTGCCGGGTGGTCGACCGCACCGGGCTGATCCTCGACATCTTCGCCCAGCGTGCCCGCTCGCACGAAGGCAAGCTGCAGGTGGAACTGGCCCAGCTCAAGCACATGGCCACGCGCCTGGTGCGCGGCTGGACCCACCTGGAGCGCCAGCGCGGCGGCGCGATCGGCCTGCGCGGGCCGGGCGAGACCCAGCTCGAGACCGACCGCCGCCTGCTGGCCAAGCGGGTCGAGATGCTGGAGAAGCGCCTGGCCAGGGTCGAGGTGCAGCGCGAGACCTCGCGCCGCGCGCGGGCGCGCGGCCAGGTGCCGACGGTGGCGCTGGTGGGCTACACCAATGCCGGCAAGTCGACCCTGTTCAACGCGCTGACCCGCGCCGGCGTCTACGCCGCCGACCAGCTGTTCGCCACGCTCGACCCCACGGTGCGCAAGCTCGATGGCCTGCAGAGCGGTCCCGCGGTGCTGGCCGACACGGTGGGCTTCATCCGCGACCTGCCGCACGACCTGGTCGCCGCGTTCCGCTCGACCCTGTCGGAGGCGCGCGACGCCGACCTGCTGCTGCACGTGGTCGACGCAGCCGATCCCCTGCGCGAGGAACACATCGCCCACGTCGACGCGGTGCTGGCCGAGATCGGCGCCGACGCGATCCCGCAGTTGCTGGTCTGGAACAAGATCGACCTGCTGCCCGGGGTCGTGCCGCACATCGAGCGCATCGACGCCGGCGAGCGCTGGCGCGCCTGGGTCTCGGCCGCGCGCGGCCTGGGGCTGGACGGGCTCAGGGTGGCGATCGATCGCCATTTCGCCCGCGAGCGCGTGCACCGATGGGTGACCCTGCCCGCGGCCGCGGGGCGCCTGCGTGCGCGACTCTTCGCCGCCGGGGCGGTGGCCTCCGAGCGCGATGGCGACGACGGGCTGGCGCTGGAGATCGACGCGCCGCGCAGCGTGGTGGAGCCCTTGTACGGGCTGCCCGACGGCGATGGCGAACTGTTGCGCGCCGCGCTGGAAGCCGCGGCATGACGGTCGAAGTCCCGGCGGCGGGCCGCCGGCAAGGCATTGCCCGGGCGCGGGTCGTCGCGGCACTTGCTTGCCGCGCGACAGCCCCCATTCCTACAATCCGCTGCTTGATCGCCGCCGCCGGTTGGCCGGCGCAGCGGCTCCCTGGAGATCCGAATGGCCTGGAATGAACCCGGAGGCGGCAAGCGCCGCGACCCCTGGCAGGGCGGCGGCGAGCAGCCCGACCTGGACGCGATGCTCAAGCGCTTCCGCGACGGCTTCGGCCGCGCCTTCGGCCCGCCGGGCGGCGGCGCCTGGCTCGTGGTGCTGGGCATCCTCGTCCTGTGGTTCGCGCTCGACTCCTGGCGCACCATCGACGAGAGCAACCGGGGCGTCGTGCTGCGCTTCGGCAAGTACGACCGCCAGATGGGCGCGGGCCTCAACTTCAAGTGGCCGCGTCCGATCGAGGAAGTCATCATCGTCGAGTCGGCGCGGGTGCGCTCGACCACCGACCAGGTGCGGATGCTGACCAAGGACGAGAACCTGGTCATCGTCGACTTCAACGTGCAGTACTCGGTCAGCGACCCGTTCAAGTTCCTGTTCTCGGTCAAGGATCCGGAGCAGACCCTGCGCGAGGCCGCGGAGAGCGCCGTGCGGCAGGTGATCGGCGCCAATTCCATGGACACGCTGCTGTCGGGCGAGGGCACCGCGCTGGCGCTCGACGCCAAGGACATCCTGCAGGAGCGCCTGGAGATCTACGGCGCCGGCCTGTCGGTGAGCGAGTTCAACTTCCAGAACCGGCGCCCGCCGCCCGAGGTGAAGGACGCCTTCGACGACGCCATCACCGCGCGCGAGGACAAGCAGCGCATCGAGAGCGAAGCCCTGGCCTATGCCAGCAAGGTGGTGCCGGAGGCGCGCGGCCAGGCCGCGCGCGTGCGCGCCGAGGCCGAGGGCTACCGCACCTCGGTGGTGGCGCAGGCCGAAGGCGAGTCGCAGCGCTTCAGCCTGCTGGCGGAGCAGTACCGCGCCGCGCCGCAGGTCACGCGCAAGCGCCTGATGATCGAGACCATGCAGGACGTGCTCACCGGTTCGCCCAAGGTCATGGTCGAGGGCGGCGGCGACAAGGTCCTGTACCTGCCGCTGGACAAGCTGGGGACGCCGCTGCTGCCGACGGTGACGGGCGACGCGACCGCGGCCGGCGACCGCGTCGGCGTCTCCGCGACCCCGGCGGTCGAGGCGACACGCAACCGTGACAGCGGCCGCAGCGGCCGCCAGGGGCGCGACTGATGAAGCCCATTGCCGTCATCGCCGCCCTGCTGCTGGCGATCCTCGCCTCCAGCTCCGCGTTCATCGTGCGCGAGAACGAGCTCGCGGTGCTGTTCCAGTTCGGCGCCGTGCAGCGCACCGACTACGCGCCCGGCCTGCACTTCAAGCTGCCGCTGGTGCAGAACGTGCGCAAGTTCGACCGCCGCATCCTGACCCTGGACAACGAGCCGGAGCGCTACCTCACTTCGGAGAAGAAGGACGTGTTCGTCGACTTCTTCGTCAAGTGGCGCATCCTCGACGTGTCGAAGTTCTACACCGCCTCCTCGGGCGACGAGCAGCTCGCCTCGCAGCGCCTGGCGCCGATCGTGCGCCAGGCGCTGGGCCGCGAGATCAACTCGCGCAAGCTGCAGGAGGTGATCTCGGCCGAGCGCAGCAACGTGATGGAGGAGTTGCGCGAGAGCGCCAACAAGGCCGTGGCGGAGCTCGGCATCCAGATCGTGGACGTGCGCATCAAGCGCATCGACCTGCCGGAGGAGGTCAGCGACTCGGTGTTCCGGCGCATGCGCGCCGAGCGCACCAAGGTCGCCAACGAGCTGCGTTCGCAGGGCCAGGAACAGTCCGAGACGATCCGCGCCGACGCCGACCGCCAGCGCCAGGTGCTGCTGGCCGAGGCGCAGCGCGACGCGCAGACCTGGCGCGGCGAGGGCGATGCCAAGGCCGCGGCGATCTATTCCCGCGCCTACGGCGAGGACGCCGAGTTCTTCGCCTTCTGGCGCAGCCTGCAGGCCTACCGCGAGGCGTTCCGCAACAAGGACGGCGTGATCGTGCTCGACCCGAAGTCGGAGCTGTTCGAGTACTTCGGCGAAAGCGGCGCGCGCCGGTAGTCGCGGCGGGAAACGCGCGTGCCGAAGGAGATCGCGATCGCGCTGTGCCTCGTCGTGGTGTTCGAGGGACTGTTCCTGTTCGCGGCGCCGCGCGCCTGGCAGCGCATGGCGGCGGACCTGTCGCAGCAGGAACCGCGCCGGCTGCGCGCCTATGGCGGCATCGCCATCATCGTCGGCCTGGTCATGCTGCAGGTGATGCGCTGAGCAGCGGCGGGCGAAAAGGCGGATAATCGCGCACCGGCCGGGCCGCAAGCCCGGCCGGTTCCATTTCAGGCTGCCGCAGGAGCCCACTCCGTGGGCGCCCGGCGCCCGGTCGCCCACGGAGTGGGCTCCTACAGCACAGAGGCTTGGGCCATGGGCAAGTCGGTGGTAATCCTCGGGGCGCAGTGGGGCGACGAGGGCAAGGGCAAGATCGTCGACCTGCTGACCGAGCAGGTCGGTGCCGTCGTGCGCTTCCAGGGCGGCCACAACGCCGGCCACACGCTGGTGATCGGCGGCAAGAAGACGGTGCTGCACCCGATCCCCTCGCGCCTGCCTCGCGACACGGTCGAGTGATACATCGGCAACGGCG
>CAZTNB010000012.1:9574-24060 GCA_964614825.1 uncultured Gammaproteobacteria bacterium | reverse complement strand
GCACCTGATCCCGTCGGGCATCCTGCGCGAGGGCGTGCTGTGCCTGATCGGCAACGGCGTGGTGCTGTCGCCGGCGGCGCTGCAGAAGGAGGTCGGCGAGCTGGAGTCGAAGGGCGTGGAAGTGCGCTCGCGGCTCAAGATCAGCCCGGCGACGCCCTTGATCATGCCGTACCACGTCGCCCTCGACCAGGCGCGCGAGAAGGCCAGCGGCGCCCAGGCCATCGGCACCACCGGTCGCGGCATCGGCCCGGCCTACGAGGACAAGGTGGCGCGGCGCGGCGTGCGCGTGGCCGACCTCAACTACCCGGGCCAGCTGGCCGACAAGCTGCGCGCGGTGGTCGACTACCACAACTTCGTGCTGACGAAGTTCCTCGGCGTCGAGGGCGTGGACTACCAGAAGACGCTGGACGAGGCGCTGGCCTTCGGTGCCTACGTCGACCCGATGAAGTCCGATGTCGCGGGCCTGCTGCACGACCTGCGCCGCGAGGGCCAGCGCATCCTGTTCGAGGGCGCGCAGGGTTCGCTGCTCGACATCGACCACGGCACCTATCCCTACGTGACCTCGTCGAACACCACCATCGGCGGCGCGCTGGCCGGCGCCGGCGTCGGCGCGGACGCGATCGACTACGTGCTCGGCATCACCAAGGCCTACGCCACCCGCGTCGGCGGCGGCCCGTTCCCGACCGAGCTGCACGACGCGCTGGGCAACGAGATCCGCACGCGCGGCGACGAGTTCGGCGCCACCACCGGGCGCCCGCGCCGCTGCGGCTGGATCGACCTGGTGGCGCTCAAGCGCGCGGTGTTGATCAACGGCATCTCGGGCCTGTGCGTGACCAAGCTCGACGTGCTCGATGGCCTGCCCTCGATCAAGATGGCGATCGCCTACCACTACCGCGGCAAGAAGACCGAGTACGCGCCGCTCGATGCGGCGGGCTGGGACGAGTGCACGCCCGAGTACCTGGAGTTCCCCGGCTGGAGCGAACCGACGCGCGGCATCCGCGAGTTCGGCAAGCTGCCGGCCGCGGCGCGCGCGTACCTGCGCGCGCTGGAGGAACTGGTGGGCTGTCCGCTGGCCATGGTCTCGACCGGCCCCGACCGCGACGAGAACATCATCCTGAAGGACCCGTTCGCCTAGGATCCCCGGGACGCGGGTCGCCGCCGGGCTCGGCAGGACGCCCGCGCACGGGCCGCAGTGGCACGAGCCGGCCCGTGGGACTAGCCTAGGGGCTGGCGCCGCGTCGAGTGGCCGCTGCACGGCCCCTCGAGGCGGAATCGGGCTCCGCCGGGGGATGGAAGCATGGAAATCCGGTCAGTGCTGCGGTGCGGCCTGGGCCTCGCGCTCGCCGCGTTCGGAACGATGGTGGGCGCCGCGGGGCCTGGCGCAGCCGAGTACGCCGCGCGGCTCGCGGCCGCGGCGGACGCGCCGAAGCAGGAGTTCCCGGCGCTGGACATGGAGCGGATCGCGCGCGAGGACGCGCTCGCCGACTTCAAGGGCACGCCCGGCGGCTTCCGTTTCGCCATCGGGCGCGACGTCGACATCACGCCGCTCGACCACGGCGCCTGGGAGCGCACCGCCACGGGCGGCTGGATCTGGCGCCTCAAGGTCGAGACGCCCGATGCCGTGCACCTCAACTTCGGATTCTCGCGCTTCAAGCTGCCGCCGAGCGCCCGACTGCTGATCATCTCGGCCGACGGGCGCACCGCGCTGGGCCCGTTCACCGCGGAGCAGCAGTTGCCGACCGGACAGCTGTGGACGCAGGTGCTCGATGGCAGCGCCGCGCTGCTCGAGCTGAGCGTCGCCGACGGCGAGCAGGACCAGGTCGAACTGCGCCTGGCCCGGGTCGGGCAGGGCTATCGCGGCTTCGGCTACCGCAGCAAGCACTGCAAGTCCGGCGCCTGCAACATGGACGTGGCGTGCCTGGGCGACGGCGATCCGTGGAACGCACCGCGCCGCTCGGCCGGCGCGATCACGATCGGCGGCACCGACACCTGCTCGGGTTCGCTGGTCAACAACAGCAACAACAACCGCCGCATGCTGTTCGCCACCGCGACCCATTGCGGCCTCAACAGCGGCAACATCGCCAGCGTGCTGGTGTACTGGAACTACGAGGCGCCGACCTGCCGCGCGCCGGGCTCGACGGCGAGCGGCACGCCCACGCCGCGGCCGGGCACCACGAGCGCCGGCCTCGCCTTCATCGCCGCCACCGAGAGCCCGTTCGGCGGCGGAATCGCGGGCCCGCGTTCGGACTGGACCCTGGTGGAACTGGCCGGCACGCCGAATCCGGCCTGGAACCTGCACTGGGCCGGATGGGACCGGCGCGCGACCCCGGCCGTGTGCGCCGCGCCGGCGGACCCGGCTGCGACCACGGGCCTGTGCGCGACCATCCATCATCCCAGCGTCGACGAGAAGCGCATCACCTTCGTGCAGCAGAACTTCGAGGTCGGCAACATCAGCGGCGGCGTGGGCGTGCACTGGCACGCGTTCTGGGACCCGAACCCGCCGGCGCTGCCGAACATCCCGCCGCCGGTGCCGAACCCGATCCCGCCGGGCGTGACCGAGCCCGGCTCCTCCGGCTCGCCGCTGTACACCGCGCAGCAGCGCCTCGCCGGCGTGCTCAGCGGCGGGCCCTCCGCCTGCGGCTCGACCGGCGCCAACCTGTCCGACTTCTATGGCGCGCTGTTCCATGCCTGGGATGGCGTGGCGGGCAGCACGCCCGCGACCCGCATGCGCGACCACCTCGATCCCGCCAACACCGGCGCGGAAACGCTCGACGGCATCAACCAGTGCAACGCGCCGGCGATCCCGGTCGGCATCGACGCGGTGGCGAGCGCCGCCAACCGCATCACGGTGAGCTGGGGCGCGGTGACCGGGGCGGAGCGCTATCGCGTCTATCGCTCCAGCGGTGCTTGCCCGGGCAGCGCCTACGCGCAGATCGCCGAGGTGGCGGCGCCGACCACCACCTACGACGACAACACGGTTTCCGGTGGCTCCGTCTACAGCTACGCGGTGACGTCCTTCGACGACACCGAGGCCTGCGAGTCGGTGCGCAGCAGCTGCGATTCCGACACCGCGACCGGCGTGTGCTCGCTCGCGCCGACCTTCGCCGGCCTGTCCACCGCCGCCAGCGCGGCGACCGCGGCCTGCGCGATCAACCTCGGCTGGCAGGCCGCCAGCGGCAACTGCGGCGCCGGCAGCAATCTCGCCTACAACGTCTACCGCGACACCACGTCGGGATTCGTGCCGGGCGCGACCAACCGCATCGATGCGTGCGGCACCGCCACCACGTTCACCGACACCACGGTGACCTCGGGTACCCGCTACTACTACGTGGTACGCGCAGAGGACCAGGGCGCGAGCGGCGGGGGCGGCGCCTGCGGCGGCGTGCAGGACGCCAACGTCGTCGAGCGCAATGCGCAGCCGACCGGACCGTCGAACGGCTTCGCGGTCGACAACGTCGAGGGCACGACCGACAACTTCGTGGTCAGCGGTACCGGCACGGTCGGCGCGAACTTCGTGGTGTCGACCCTGCAGGCGCGCTCGCCGACCCACTCGTGGTTCGCGGTCGATCCGGCCAACCTCAGCGATCGGCGCCTGACCTATGCGGCGGCGATCCCGGTGCCGGTGGCGAGCCCGGGTTCGCTCAACTTCTGGCATCGCTACGACACCGAGGCCTCGACCGGCTCGCCGACGGTTGGCTACGACGGCGGCGTGTTCGAGTACTCGCTCGACGGCGGCGTGACCTGGAGCGACATCCTGGCCGCGCAGGGCCCGGTGCCGGCCAACGCCGCGCGCCTCACCGCGGGCGGCTACAACCGCACGATCAGCAGCAGTTACGCCAGCGCGCTCTCGGGTCGCCAGGCGTGGTCGGGCGACTCGGGCGCGTTCGTGCAGACCAGCGTCAACCTGGCCGATTTCGCCGGGCGCTCGGTGACCTTCCGCTTCCGCTTCGCGTCGGACAACTCGGTCGGCGACACCGGCTGGTTCATCGACGACATCGATGCGGTGAGCTTCGGGACCTGCGGCGTGCCGTTGCCGGACGACCTGTTCCGGAACGGGTTCGAGGATCCGCCGCCGCCGCCGTAGGCCGACCAGGCGGGCGCTGAAAGCACGAAGGGCCCCATCGAGGGGCCCTTCGTGCGCTGCATGGAGCGTCGATTTGCGTACGAGGGTCGGGCTAGCCCGTCCCTGGTCGTGCGTAGTTGGTGCCGAGGAGAGGACTCGAACCTCCACGGGTCGCCCCGCTAGTACCTGAAACTAGTGCGTCTACCAATTCCGCCACCTCGGCAAGGTTCGCGGACGCCGGGCAGGCCCGACGCGAGCCGCGCAATGTAGCCACGGCGGGTGGGGCTGTCAACCAAGGCGCCGCCCGGCGGGCGCCGATGCACTAACATGCGCGGATGAAGAGGAACCCTGCATGAAAGGCAAATCCGGCCCACCGCGGCGCCCGGCCACTCCGAAGAAGGCTGCGCCCTGGCTGCCGGATCGGCCGGCGTCGCGCAGCCGGCCGGCGGCGAGCGCTGCGCGCCCGGGGCGCGGATCGCCCGATCCGAAGCCGCGGCCGCAGCCGATCGACGATCCGCATGCCGAGCGCGAGGCCAGGCGCTACGCGGATCCGATCCCGAGCCGCGAGGCGATCGCGCATTTCCTCGCCGAGAAGGGCGAACTGCTGACCGCCGAGCGCATCGCCGAGGCCCTGCACCTCACCGAGCCCTCGCGCCTGGATGCGCTGGTCAAGCGCCTCGCGGCGATGGTGCGCGATGGCCAGTTGCTGCAGAACCGCCGCGGCGGCTACGCGCCGGCGCAGAAGCTGGACCTGATCGCGGGCGAGGTGCTGGCCAATGCCGAGGGCTACGGCTTCCTGCGCCCCGACGACGGCGGTGAGGACCTGTACCTGTCGCCGGCGCAGATGCGGGCGGTGCTGCACGGCGACCGCGTGCTGGCCAGCGTGGTCGGCCTGGACCGGCGCGGCCGGCGCGAGGGCGCGATCGTCGAGGTGCTGGAACGCCGCGCGCCGCGCCTGGTGGGTCGCTACCAGGAGCAGGACGGCTTCGGCCTGGTGGTGCCCGACGACCGCCGCATCCACCAGGACCTGCTGATCCCGCTGGGCCGCAACCAGGGTGCGCGCAACAACCAGATCGTGGTGGCGGAGATCGTCGATCCCCCGACCCGCGAGCGCCCGCCGGTGGGTCGCGTGCTGGCGGTGCTGGGCGAGCGCCTCACCGCCTCGCTGACGGTGCGCATGGCGATCGAGAGCCACGGCCTGCCGCACGAATGGCCGGCGTCGGTGCTGCGCGAGGCCGAGCGCGTCGCGCCCGAGGTGGGCGAGCGCGACATCGCCGGTCGCGAGGATCTGCGCGGGATGCCGCTGGTGACCATCGACGGCGAGGACGCGCGCGACTTCGACGACGCCGTCTACTGCGAGCCGCGCAAGGGCGGCTTCCGCCTGCTGGTCGCCATCGCCGACGTCTCCCACTACGTGCGCCCCGGCACCGAGCTGGATGCGCAGGCCTACGAGCGCGCGACCTCGGTCTATTTCCCCGATTTCGTCGTGCCGATGCTGCCGGAGTCGCTGAGCAACGGCATCTGTTCGCTGAACCCGCAGGTCGACCGCCTGTGCATGGTGTGCGACATGCTGGTGGAGCACGACGGCGAGGTGTCGAAGTCGCGCTTCTACCCGGCCGTCATGCGCTCGGTGGCGCGGCTGACCTACACCAAGGTCTGGAAAGCGCTGGGCCTCAAGGACGCCGACGCGCGCGACGAGCTGCGCGACCTGATGCCGTACCTGGAGAACCTGCACGCGCTCTACCACGTGCTGGCGAAGCAGCGCGAGCGCCGCGGCGCGATCGACTTCGAGGGCCAGGAGTTCCAGTTCCGCCTGGCGCCCTCGGGCGAGGTGCTGGCGATGGGCGCCTACGAGCGCAACGACGCCCACAAGCTGATCGAGGAATGCATGATCGCGGCCAACGTGCAGGCGGCGAAGTTCCTCTCGCGGGCCAGGATGCCGGCGCCCTACCGCGTGCATGCGCCGCCGCCGGCCGAGAAGTACGAGAACACGCTGGAGTTCCTCAAGGAGTTCCAGCTCAAGCTGCCGCCGGCCGGCAGCGTGCAGCCGGGCGACTTCGCCGCGTTGCTGCGCAAGGTGCGCAAGCGCCCGGACGCGGCCCTGCTCGAGTCGGTGCTGCTGCGCTCGCAGAGCCTGGCCGTGTACCAGCCGGAGAACAACGGCCATTTCGGCCTCGCGCTCGACGCCTACGCCCACTTCACCTCGCCGATCCGGCGCTACCCCGACCTGCTGGTGCACCGCGCGATCCGCCACGCGGTGGCCGGCGGCAAGCCCGCGGACTACGTGTATGGCGAGTCCGAGATGGCCAACCGCAGCGCGCACTGCTCGCAGAACGAGCGCCGCGCCGACGAGGCCGAGCGCGACGTCGACGAGCGCTTCAAGTGCGCGTGGATGGAGAAGCACGTGGGCAGCGAGTTCGACGGCGTGGTGGCCGGCGTGACCTCGTTCGGCCTGTTCGTGGAACTGGTGCAGAACCGCGTGTCGGGCCTGGTGCACGTCACCCAGCTGCCCAACGACTACTACCACTTCGAGCCGAAGAAGCACCTGCTCAGCGGCGAACGCCGCGGCCTGCGCTTCCGCCTCGGCGACCCGGTGCGGGTGCTGGTGCTGCGCGCCAGCCTCGAGGACCGCAAGATCGACTTCCGCCTGGTGTCGCCCGACGGCGGACCGACCACGGCCGAGGTGCGCGGGCCCGCGCGCGAGAAGCAGCGGCCGGCCCGCGGCGATGCGCCGCGCGCGGACCAGGGCCAGGGCCGGGGCCGGGGCCAGGGCAAGGGCAAGGGCAAGGGCAAGGGCGGCAACAAGCGCCGATGAGCACCGACCTGATCGCAGGCATCCATCCGGTGGAGTCGGCGCTGCGCAACGATTCCGCCAACGTGGTCGAGGTGCTGGTGGAGCAGGGTGCGCAGAACCACCGCGTGCGCGAGCTGGTGTCGGAGGCCAAGCGCCTGGGCATCGAGGTGTGGCAGCGCCCGCGCGAGGCGCTGGACAAGATGGCGCCGGGACTGCGCCACCAGGGCGTGGTGGCGCGCTACCGGCGCGCGGCCGCGCATGCGGCGGCCGATCTCGGCGCACTGGTCGCCGCCGCCGGGCCGGCCGCGCTGGTGCTGATCCTCGACGGCGTGCAGGACCCGCACAACCTCGGCGCCTGCCTGCGCAGCGCCGAAGCGGCCGGCGTGACCGCGGTGGTGGTGCCCAAGGACCGCGCCGCCGACATCACGCCGGTGGTGCACAAGGCCTCGGCCGGCGCCGCGGACCGCGTGCCGCTGGTGCGCGCGACCAACCTCGCGCGGGCCATGGACGAACTCAAGCAGGCGGGCGTGTGGATCACCGGCCTGGCCGGCGATGCCGAGGGCTCCTTGCATGCGGTCGACCTGCGCGGCCCGGTCGCGATCGCGGTGGGCGGCGAGGCCGATGGCCTGCGCCGCCTCACCCGCGAGCGCTGCGACCACCTGGCGCGCATTCCGATGCGCGGCAGCGTCGAGAGCCTCAACGTCTCGGTCGCGACCGGCATCGCCCTGTTCGAGGCCTTGCGCCAGCGCGCGGGCTGAATGCGCGGGCACCGTGGCGCGGCGCGCGGCCGGCGGCAACTTGCCGCAATGCAAAACGACGTTTCCATGACACGGGGCGTCCCTGCGGCTGCTAGGCTATGGCCTGGCTAGTCCTGAGGGGGGCAGAATGGCCTTTCCGCTCGCGCGTCCGCTTTTCGCTGCCGCTGTCGTCCTTGTTGCGTGCACGTATCCGCATTCGGCGCGCGCCGCGGATCCCGCCGCGACCCAGTTCACCAACGTCCTCGCCAGCCGCTATCCCAACGGCGCGCCGGTGCGCGAGTTGCCGACCCAGAACATCGGCTTCTCGGCCAATCGCAACCTGGCCTATTTCCTCGCCGCCGAGCGCATCGACCTCGGGCCCGGCGGCCCGACGCTGCCCGACTCGGAGTTGTACGCGTACGACCGCGCCGCGCAGTCCGTGCGGCGCGTCGCGGTCCCCAGCCTGCCCGGCAGTTTCGTCCGGCGCCGGATCTGCCTGGCGCCGCAGTCGGACTACGCGCTGGTCGAGGGCTACAGCGTGTACGACCCGACCGACCCCGGCGGGTTCCGCGCCCAGGCCTGGCTGGCCAACATCGCCACCGGGCAGGTGGAACCGCTGCCGGCGCAGTCCGAACTGGGCGCGTACCGCTACGGCGGCTTCTGCTTCGCCAACGCGCGCGATGGTTCCGCATTCACGTTCATCGGCCAGTTGCCCTTCGCCGATGGCGCCACCGGCGCCACCTTCGTCGCCGTGCTCGATACCACGCAACGGCCGCTGCGCGTGCGCGTCTGCGGCGATGCGAAGGAATACCGCAACTCCGACAACCAGATCGTCGCGCGCTCGATCCCGGTGCAGTACCTGCGCGAGTCGCGGCAGGTGGTGCTGCGCGGGACCCTTACCGCGCCGTCGGATCGCAGCGTCCCGCTGTCGATCCTCGAATGCGGCAACAGCAACCTCAACCGGGCGCCCGTGACGCCGTCACCGACGGCGGAAGTTCCCGGCCTGGTCGGCCAGGGGCTGGCCTACGAGCAGTTGTCCAACGACGGCGTCACCGCCAGCGTCAGCGGCTTCCGGGGCGGCTCCAACATCTCCTACGTGGTGGACCGCGTGGGGCGGCAGGTGCTGGTGGCGCCGGAGGACATCGCGCCGGCGTCCCTGCCCAACAGCCTGTCGGAGGACGGGCGTTTCCTGGTCGTCAGCCGGGACCGCGGCGGCAATCGCTTCGAACTCGCGGTGGTCGACGTCGGCTCGCGGCGCGTGGCCACGTTCCTGCTCAGCCCGTCGCTGCAGCCCTTCGAGGACTTCCGCGGCGACAGCTTCCAGTACTCCGGCGACGGCAGCCTGATCTCGTATAGAGGCGGTGGCGCGGATTTCGCGCCGGTGCAGCCCGGCACCAGCAACCTGCAGGTGTACGTGTCGAGCAATCCGTACTACGCCGACGCGTTGCCGCAGAAGCTCTCCGACCTTGCCGGCGCCTCGACCACCACGGCCGTATCCGACGACGGGCGCTACGTGCTGTTCGAGTCCGCGCTGGCCAACCTCGATCCCACCGTCAGCGACGGCAACGGCGCCGTGGACGTGTTCCTGCGCGACCGCGACAGCGGGCTGCTGCGCGCGATCAGCGTCGGCGGCAGCCCGGCGCAGGCGCGCGGCGGCATCAAGCCCGCGATCTCGGGCGACGGGACGCGCATCGCCTACGCCACCGCAGTCAACGCGACCCGCAACGACATCGTGCTGCGCGAAACGGCCTCGGGCGCCAGCAGCACGCTGTCGTCGATCATCGGCGCCAGCGCGGCCACTGCCAGCCTCAACGACCCCAGTCTCTCCGACGACGGCAACCTGCTCGCGTTCACCTCCAGCGCCGCGTTGCTGGCCGCCGATACCGACGCGGTGGCCGACGTCTACCGCATCGACCTGCGCACGCGCGAGCTGGTGCTGGCCAGCGCCGGCGCGTCCGCCGCCTGTCGCAACCCGCGCATCGCGCGCCGCGGTTCGGCGGTGGCCTTCGAGTGCGGTGGCACGGTGCCTGCGCAGAACGCGGTCAAGGCGGCGCCGGTGCCCGGGGCGGTGGTGTACCTGTACGACCTGATCCAGCGCAAGTTCGAAACGGTGTCCAAGCCCGCCGGCACCGGCAGCGCCAATGGCGGCAGCAACATCCAGGGCATCTCCAACGACGGCTCGCGCGTGCTGTTCGGTTCCGATGCGAGCAACCTGGTCGGTGGCGACACCAACGGCAGCACCGACCTGTTCCTGGTCGATCGCAATGCCGGCGCCGCGCCGCAGCGGGTGGCGACGCAGGCCAACGGCGCCCAGCTCAATGCGCCGATCGAGTCGGCATCGCTGTCGCCCGATGGCAACGCGATCGCCTACACCACGCGCGCGACCGGCATCGATCCGGTCGGCGGCGCCGCCGGCACCACCGCGCTGTACCTGGCGCCGGCAACCGGCGGTCCGGCCAGGCAGGTTCGGCGCGGCACGCAGGGCCGATTCGGCTCCAACACGGCCGCGCCGGCGTTGACCTTCGATGGCGCTGAAGTCGTGTTCGGTTCCGACGACCTCTCCCCGGGCGGCACGCCGGGCAAGGCGGGCACCGGCTCGCTCAACGTGGCCAACAATCCGGTGGTGGGCACCGACTCGCGCACGGTGAGTTCGGGCAACACCGGGCTCTGGTTCAACCGGGCGCAGAACTTCCAGGGCTTCCTGGTCGAATCGGCAACCATTGGCGGCGTGCCGACGGCCTTGGTCAGCTGGTACGTCTACCAGGGCGGCCAGGCGGCCTGGCTGTTCGGGGCCTCGCCGCTGGCGCCTGGGTCCACCCGCGTGCCGCTGGTGATCACGCGCGGGGCGAACTTCTCGCCGAACTTCAATCCGGCCAGCGTGGTGACGGAGCCGTGGGGCACCATCACCCTGAAGTTCTCGAGTCCGACGCGCGCGTTGTTCGCCTGGGAGTCGTCGCTGCCCGGCTTTTCCTCCGGCATCGCCACGCTGGAGAAGCTGGCGAACGCCGCCGACCCGGCCAGCGACCGCGTCGGCGAGATGCCGGCCTGCGTCGGCGGCACCTGGTACGACCCGCAACAGGACCGCCAGGGCCTGCAGGTCCAGAAGATCGCCGGCAATCCCAGCCAGTTGCTGGTGCTGTGGTACTCGTACGACCAGGGCCGGCAGATATGGCTGCTGGGCCTGGGCCCGATCAGCGGCGACAGCGCGAGCATGACCCTGCGCACCTATCGTGGCGCGCAGTTCCCGCCCGACTTCCGCAGCACGGACGTGACCGAACGGGTCTGGGGCACGCTGCAATTCACCCGCACAGGCAACGACGCCGCGCGCATCCAGTGGACGCCGACCCTGGCCGGGTTCAGTGCCGGCACGATGAACCTGCAGCGCCTGTCGGCGCTCACGGGCCGGCCCTGCCGCTGACGTCCGCCGCCGCCCGCCGGGGGCGGCGGCGACCGCAAGGCGTCGCGCTCAGCCCGGCGCGGCGCCTTCGAGCTGCGCCAGCCACTCGTCGTCGCTGCCCTCGTTGATGCCCTCGAACAGGAAGGTCGAGAGGTAGCGCTCGCCGGTGTCGGGCAGCATGGCGAGGATCACGTCGCCCGGCTTGGCCTTCTTCGCCACTTCCAGCGCCGCGGCGAAGGTGCCGCCGGCCGAGATGCCGACGAAGATGCCTTCCTGCTGCGCCAGCGCGCGCGCGGTGTCGCGTGCGTAGACCTCCGACACCGCCACGATCTCGTGCGCGACCTTGGGGTTGAGCACCGCCGGCACGAAGTCCGGGGTCCAGCCCTGGATCTTGTGCGGCTTCCACTCGGCGCCGGCGACCAGCGACGCGGTCTCGGGCTCCGTGAGCACGATGCGCACCTCCGGTCGCGCGAGGCGGATCATCTCGCCCGCGCCGGTGAGCGTGCCGCCCGTGCCCCAGCCGGTGACGAACCAGTCGAGGCGCTTGCCGGCGAAATCCTGCAGGATCTCGGGCCCGGTGGTGCTGCGGTGGTAGGCCGGGTTGGCCTCGTTGTCGAACTGGCGCGCGAGGAAGGCGCCGTGCTTCTGCGCGAAGGCCTCGGCCCGCTTGACCATGCCGCTGCCGCGCTCCGCCGCCGGCGTCAGGATCACCTTCGCGCCCAGCGCGCGCATCAGCTTGCGCCGCTCGACCGAGAAGGTCTCCACCATGAAGGCGACGAAGGGATAACCCTTGGCGGCGCACACCATGGCCAGCGCGATGCCGGTGTTGCCCGAGGTCGCCTCGACCACCATCTGGCCGGGCTTGATCGTGCCGCGCGCCTCGGCGTCGAGGATGATCGCGAGCGCGAGGCGGTCCTTGACCGAGGACATGGGGTTGAAGGCCTCGATCTTGACGTACATGTGCACGCCCTGCGGGGCCAGGCGGTTGATGCGCACGATCGGCGTGCGGCCGATGGTGTCGAGGATGCTGTCGTGGATCATGGAGGCGCTCCTGCGATCGGGGTGCGGGCGGGCCGCGCCGGGCGCGGCCCGGGCCGGACGGCGGATTCTAGCGCTGCGCGCGGCGCGCGCGGCCTGGCCCGATAGGCCTGCTGCGCATAAGGAAATGACCGGCCGGCTCAGGGCGGCGCCAGGCACATCACCTTGGCCAGGAAGGCGTAGACGTCGGCCGTTTCCTCGATCAGCTTTCCGGTCGGCTTGCCGGCGCCATGGCCGGCGCGGGTCTCGACCCGGATCAGCATCGGGTTCGGGCCGCGGTAGGCGGCCTGCAGCGCGGCGGCGAACTTGAAGCTGTGCGCCGGGTACACGCGGTCGTCGCGGTCGGCGGTGGTGACCAGGGTCGGCGGGTAGTCGACGCCGGCGCGGATGTTGTGCAGCGGCGAGTAGGCGTGGAGGGCGCGGAACTCGTCGGCGTCGCGCACGCTGCCGTAGTCGGACTCCCAGGCCCAGCCGATGGTGAACTCGCGGAAGCGCAGCATGTCGAGCACGCCCACCGCCGGCAGCGCGGCGCCGAACAGGTCGGGGCGCTGCAGCAGCGTCGCCGCGACCAGCAGGCCGCCATTGGAGCGGCCGCTGATGGCGAGCCTGCGCGGCGCGGTCCAGCGCTGCGCGATGAGGTACTCGGCGGCGGCGATGAAGTCGTCGAAGACGTTCTGCTTGCGCGTCTTCATCCCGGCTTCGTGCCACGCGCGGCCGTACTCGCCGCCGCCGCGCAGGTTCGCCACCGCGTAGACGCCGCCCATCTCCAGCCAGGCCACCACCGCGGGACTGAACTCGGGCGTGCGCGGGATGTTGAAGCCGCCGTAACCGAACAGGATGGTCGGATGGGCGCCATCGCGCGCGGCGCCCCGGCGCGCGGTGATGAACATCGGCACGCGGGTGCCGTCCTTGCTGGCGTAGAAGACCTGGGTGGTCTCGTAGCGGGAGGCATCGAAGGCGACCTGCGGGGCCTTGAACACGCTGGCCTGTCCGCTGGCGACGTCGTAGCGGTAGATGGTGGCCGGGGTGATGAAGTCGCTGTAGCTGAAGTAGGTCGTGGCATCGTCGATCGCGCCCTCGAAGCCCGTCGCGGTGCCGAGGCCCGGCAGGTCGACCAGGCGCAGCGGACTGCCGTCGAGGTCGTGGACGCGGACCTCGCTGCGCGCGTCGCGCAGGGAGTTGGCTATCAGGCGCCGGTTCACCAGGGTCACCGACCGCAGGGTGGCGTCGCCGGCGGGAATCACCTCGCGCCAGTGGGCGGGCTGCGGGCGCGCGAGGTCCACCGCCACCACGCGGTAGGTTTCGGCGTCCTTGTCGGTGCGCAGGTAGAAGGTCGCGCCGTCGTTGCCGATGAACTCGTAGGCCGCCTCCGGCGCCGGTATCAGTTCGCGCACGCGCAGGCTGCGGTCGCGCAGGTCCTTGTAGAACAGCATCGTGCGCTCGTCGGTGCCCTGCGAGGCGGAGATGACGAGGTAGCGGCCGTCGTCGCTGGCGCCGGCCTGCAGGTTCCACTCCGGCTGGTCGGGGCGCTCGTAGACCAGCGTGTCCTGCTCCTGCGGGGTGCCCAGGCGATGCCAGTAGACCTTGTGGTTGCGGTTCACCGCCTTGAGCGCGTTCTCGCCCTGCGGCGCGTCGTAGCGGCTGTACCAGAAGCCGCTGCTGTCGCGCGACCAGGCAATGGCGGTGAACTTGGCCCAGCGCACCTCGTCGGCCAGGTCCTTGCCGGTGGCGACGTCGCGGACCTTGATGGTGCGCCAGTCGGAACCGCCATCGGAAAGCGCGTAGGCCAGCAGCGAGCCGTCGTGGTTGATGCCGGTCTCGGCCAGGGCGATGGTGCCGTCCGCGGACAGGGCGTTGGGATCGAGCAGCAGGCGGGCATTGGCCGCGCCCGCGTCCTGCACGTACAGCGGCGACTGGTTCTGCAGGCCGTCGTTGCGCAGGAAGAAGGTCCTGCCGCCGTGCGCCTCGGGGATGCCGAAGCGCTCGTAGTCGTACAGCGCGGTCAGGCGGGCCTTGATCGCGGCGCGGCCCGGCGCATCGGCGAGCCAGGCCTGGGTCAGGCGGTTCTCGGCCGCGACCCACTGCGCCAGTTCAGGCGCATCCAGGTCCTCCATCCAGCGGTAGGGGTCCTCGACGCGGACACCGTGGTACTCGTCGACCTGGTCGACGCGACGTGCCGGCGGATAGTCGAGGCCCGCGACGGCAGGCGCCGCGGCGGGCGCATCGCCCGCGGTCGTGACCGCGGACCTGCCCCCGCAGGCGGACAGGAACATCGCGGCGAGGACCAGCGTGGCAAGGCTGCGACGATTCGTCATCGTGGGTCTCCGGCGAATCCGGCTCTGGATGGGGTGCGGGTGCGCGGCGCCGGGCGATCGCGCCGGGCGCTCAGGCGGCGACGATCTTCGCCGGCCGCTCGAAGGCGTCGGTCAGTTCCTTCCAGCGATTGACCACGCGGCA
>CAZTNB010000012.1:0-9474 GCA_964614825.1 uncultured Gammaproteobacteria bacterium | reverse complement strand
TCGCCGGCCGCTCGAAGGCGTCGGTCAGTTCCTTCCAGCGATTGACCACGCGGCAGAACAGCTCGGCGGTGCGCTGGGTGTCGTAGACGGCCGAGTGCGCCTCGGCGCCATCCCAGTCCAGCCCGGCCGCCTGCGCCGCCTTGCTGAGCACGGTCTGGCCGAACGCCAGGCCGGCCAGCGACACGGTGTCGAAAGTGCTGAACGGATGGAACGGACCGCGCTTGTAGCCGGTGCGCTTGATCGCGGCGTTGACGAAGCCGAGGTCGAACGGGGCGTTGTGCCCGACCAGCACCGCGCGCTGGCAGCCGTAGTCGCGCATGGCGCGCCGGATCGGCGCGAACACCAGCTCCAGCGCGTCGCGCTCGGGACGGGCGTCGCGGAACGGATGGCTGGGATCGATGCCGTTGATCTCCAGCGCGCGCGGCTCGATGTTGGCGCCCTCGAACGGCTGCACGTGCGTGGAAACGATCTCGCCGGGGTGGACCCAGCCGTCGGCGTCCATGTGGATCACGGCAATGGCGATCTCGAGCAGGGCATCGCGCTCGGCGTCGAAGCCGCCGGTCTCCACGTCGACCACCACGGGCAGGAAGCCGCGAAAGCGCTCCGCGAGCTGGTTGGCGATCGTGGACGTGGGCATGGATGCAGGATAGCGAATGGCGTGGTGCCGTGAAACCGAAGCGACGCCGACCCCACCGATGGCACATTGCCGAGGCCATGCCGATGGGCAATTCTGGCAACCGGCGCGCCAGCGGTGGCGCGGGGTGCGTGCCAATGCACATCGGGATCGAGGGCGTCGGCAAGCGCTATCGCGGCGACTCCTGGGCCCTGCGCGGGCTCACGCTCGGGCTCGGCCACGGCGTGACCGGACTGCTGGGACCCAACGGCGCGGGCAAGTCCACGCTGATGAACATCCTCGCCACGATCACGCGACCCAGCGAAGGGCGCGTGCTGCTCGATGGCGTCGACATCGAGCGTGATCCGGACGCGATGCGGCGCGTGCTGGGCTACCTGCCGCAGGACTTCGGCGTGTATCCGAACCTGAGCGCGCGCGAGTTCCTCGACTACCTGGCGGCGGTGAAGGGCGTGCCGCGCGCGGCGGCGCGCACGCGGATCGAGGAGCTGCTCGACCTGCTCAACCTGGGCAGCGCCGCGAACCGGCCCCTGGGCGGCTATTCCGGCGGCATGCGCCAGCGCGTGGGCATCGCGCAGGCCCTGCTCAACGATCCGGCGGTGCTGATCGTGGACGAGCCCACCGTGGGCCTGGATCCGGAGGAGCGCATGCGCTTCCGCCACCTGATCGCGGACATCTCCGGCACCCGCATCGTCATCCTCTCGACCCACATCGTGTCGGACCTGGAGGCCACCGCCAGCCGCATCGCCCTGCTCGAGCATGGGCGCCTGTTGCGCGTGGACACGCCGGAGGCGCTGATGAGCGAGGTGGAAGGCAGGGTCTGGGACTGGGTGGTCGAGGTCGGGCAGCTGGCGGAGGTGCGGGAGCGATACCAGGTCAGCAGCACGCTGCGGCGCGGCGACGGCATCCAGGTGCGGGTGATCGCCGGGACGGCGCCGGGCGCCGGCGCGGTCCCGCGCCCGGCCTCGCTCGAGGATGCCTACCTGCATGCGAAGGCCCGTGCAGGCGTCCATGCGGGGGAGGCAGGCGCTTGAAGGCGATCCTGGCCGCGGCGCGGGCGGACCTGCGCCAACGCCTGCGCAGCTACCGCTTCCTCGTGGTGCTGATGCTGACGTTGCTGGCCTGCGCGTACATGATGCCGGCGCCGGACGCGGGCTATGCGGTCATGCAGCTGGGCGCGGCGCGCGGCCTCTACGGGGCGGCGTGGACCGGCCTGGTGTTCGGCGCCATCGCCGGCTCGGTGCTGCCGCTGCTGGGCTTCTACCTGGTCAAGGACGCGGTCCAGCGCGACCGCGACACGCGGGTCGGGGTGCTGCTGGCCTCGAGCCGGCTGTCGCGATGGGGCTACGTCAGCGCCAAGTTCATCAGCAATGCCGCCACGCTGGGCGCGGTGGTCGCCACCGCGATCGCCATCGCGCCGGTGATGCAATGGTGGCG
The DNA here is from genome assembly GCA_964614825.1 of uncultured Gammaproteobacteria bacterium. Lineage (GTDB taxonomy): Bacteria > Pseudomonadota > Gammaproteobacteria > Xanthomonadales > Ahniellaceae > JAGOEZ01. The sequence goes on along the minus strand of CAZTNB010000012.1, from coordinate 7,406 downwards.
CGGCGAGGATCCGGCGCTGCATCCGCTGGTGACCGCCGCGCACGTGCTGCTGCTGGCGACGCCGTCGCTGCTCGCGGTGGCGGCGCTGGCGGTGCTGTTCGAGTGCCTGCCGTTGCTGCGCGGTGCGGTCGGCAACGTGGCCTTCTTCTTCCTCTGGGGCCTGGCGCTGAGCGGCGGCGTCGCGCGACCCGAACAGCTCAAGGAGGATGCGCAGGGACCCATGGTGCAGCGTCGCGCGGACCTGTTCGGCATGACCGCGCCGATGGCCGACTTCGAAGCGCGGCTCGCGCGCGAGGTGCCCGCGTATCCGCGCATGCTGGCGATCGGCGTCAATGTCGGCCGTCGCATCGACCACCGCATCGCCTGGCCCGGGATGCTCGGCGACCGGGCGTGGATCGGCCAGCGCCTGGCATGGTCGCTGTTGTTCGCGCCGTTCCTGCTCGCCGCCGCCTTCGCCTTCGATCGCTTCGACCCGGCGCGCAACCGTCGTCGCGCCACGACCGGCGCCGCGCAGGAAGGCGGCCTTGCGCCGCCATCGGGTGTGACCGCCGCCGCGCCCTGGCGCACGCTGACGCCGATCGATCTGCGCGGCAACCGCTGGCGCCCGCTGGCGATGCTGGGCGCGGAACTGCGACTGCTGCTGTGGCGCCTCCCGTGGTGGTGGTACGCGGTCGCGGCCGGCGCCTGGGTCGCCGGGACGGCGACGCCGATCGCCGAGGCAGTGCGCCTGGTGGTGCCCCTGGCCTGGTTCTGGGCACTTGCGCGCTGGTCGCAGCACGGCGCCCGCGCGGAGATGCACGACGTGGCCCGCCTGCTGGCCAGCGCCCCGGCGCCGATCCGGCGCCAGTTGCCGCTGCAGTGGCTGGCCGGCGTGGCGATGGGCCTGGTGCTCGCCCTGCCGGTGCTGCTGCGGCTGGTCGCCGGCGGCGACGTCGCGACCGTGCTGCAGGCGCTCGCCGGCGCCGGCCTGGTGTCGTCGCTGGCGCTGGCCTGCGGCGCGCTCAGTCGTGGCCCGCGCCTGTTCGAGCTGCTGTTCCTGATCCTGACCTATGCCAGCGTGCAGCGCGTGCCGGGCACGGCGATCGGCGGCGAACATGGCGTCGGCCTCGGCGCCAGCAGCGCGTTCGCGCATGCAGCCTGGGCCGCAGGCCTGTTGCTGGTGGCGGCGGCCGCGCGCTGGCGCGCCATGCGGCGCTGAGCGTTTCGATCAGCGCGGCATCGACAGCGCGAAGCGCACGAAGTCGTCGGAAGTCAGCAGCGCGACCGGCCGGCCGCCGCCATTCACCACCGGCAGGAACTTCAGGCCCCGTTCCGCCATGCGTTCGGCCGCGGTCGCCGCCGAGTCGTCGACCGACAGGCACAGCGGCCGCGCGTTCATCGCGCTGCGGATCGGCGAATCGCGGGTGGCGCCGCGCGCCAGCGCGTCGAGCAGGTCCGAGCGGGTGACGATGCCGGCCACGCCGCCCTGCTCGGTGATCACCGCGCAGCCGTGGCGGCCCTCGATCATGCGCTGGTACACCGGGCCCAGGCGCTCGCCCACGTCCACCGCGACCAGTGGATAACTGGCCTGCAGATCGCCGACGCGGCGTCGCGCGAGCGCCGCCATCGCGCCCAGGTGGTGGCGCCAGATGCCCTGGGACGGGCGGCTGACCGCGCGCTGGATGATGGCGTCGATGGGCATCAGCGCCTTCGACAGCCGCGCCAGCGCGTCCTTGCCCAGCACGTGCACGTCGAGCGCCGAGCGCGCGCGCACGACGACCTCGGCGCCGGCATAGACCGCGAGCGTCGCTTCGCCGAGCAGCGTCCCCGGACCCAGCAGCGACAGCACCTGCTCACGGCCCCCGACGCCCTGCACGATCTCGGCCTCGCCGCTGTCGATCGCATAGAGGGCCTTCAGCGCCTGGCCGCTGCGGAAGAGGACCTCGCCCGCGCCGTAGCGCGCCCTGCTCACCGGATCCGACTGCACCGGGCGGAAGTGGCTGAGGTCGCGCGCGAACAGCAACTCCCAGCCCCAGTCGATGCCGACCTTGACCTTCTGCGCCAGCGACGGGATCTTGAGCAGGAAGGTGCTGCGCCACAGCCACCAGGCGATGAAGCCGGAGAAGCGCAGGCCGAGGATCTGCGCCACGCCCTTGCGCCCGCCGATGCCGCAGGCCACGCCGAGCGGGCGGAAGCGGAACGGACGGGTCGGCTGGTCGCGCAGCACGCGCACGATGTTGGCCGCGCACTGCGCGCCCTCGCGCTCGCCGAACTGCGCGGTGGGCGGGGCCGGCCTGCCGTCGTGGGCATTGCGCACGATCGCGCAGTCGCCCACCGCCCACACGTTGGGCACATCCGGCAGGCGCAGGTCCGGTTGCACCACGAGGCGCCCGCGCTCACGGACCGCGTCCATGCCCGCCACCAACGGATTGCTGGTCGTGCCGACGGTGCAGATCACGGTCGCGCCGCGGACCCTGGCGCCGTCGCCCAGGATCGCGCCGTAGCGGGTCACCTCGGCCACCCTGGCATCGGTCAGGATGCGGATGCCGCGTTGTTCCATGCGTCGGCGCGCGAAGCGCCGCAGCGCCGGTTCCACCTCCGGCAGGATCTCCGCCTGGCCGTGCAGCAGGGTCACCATGACCTCGTCGGCGCGCACGTTCGGATAGCGCCCCAGCGAGGACCGGATCAGGTCGTTGATCTCGCCGGCCACCTCGACGCCGCTGAAACCGCCGCCGACGACGATGAAGGTCAGGTAGAAGCGACGCTCCTCGGCGCTGTCGGCGAGGTCGGCGCGCTCGAGCTGCTGCATCACGTGCGCGCGCATCGCGATCGCGTCGCCGATGGTCTTGAGCGGCAGCGCGTGGTTGGCCATTCCCGGCAGCAGGTTGAGGTCGACCACGTTGCCGCAGGCGATGACCAGGTGGTCGTAACCCATGCTGCGCGGCGTGCCGTCATGCGATTCGTGCACGACCGTCCGCGTCGCGGTACGGATCTCGAGCACCTCCTCGGTGCGGCAGGTGGCGCCGGGCAGCAGCAGGCGCAGCGGCGGCGCCACCGCGCGCGGATTGAGGCTGGAGCCCGCCACGTCGGGCAGCAGCGGCTGGAACACCATGTGGTTCTCGCGGCTGAACACGACGATCTCCGCCGCGTCGCGCAGGCTGCGCAGCAGCACCTGCGCGCACTTCACGCCGGCGAAGCCCCCGCCGACGATCACGATGCGCGGCTTCGACCGCGGGGCGCCGTTGGCGCCGGAGCCGCGGGACGCCGGATCGGCGTGAATCGCCGCACCATTCATCGCAGCGCCTCGAGGTCGCGCAGCACCTGCTCCCGCGCGCGGCCGATGGCGCTGGAAATCTCGCGCTCGGCGCCGGGGTCGCCGTCGTCGAGGCGATCGACCTGGTCCTGCCAGGCCCCGAACAGCCGGTTCGCTGTCATCGAGGATTCCGGCGAGACCAGCATGCCGAGGTCGCGCACCAGGGCGACCTTGCCCCAGCCGCGGATGCGCTGCGTGGCATCGGCGCGGCCGGCGTAGTAGCGCTCGTCGACCACCTGCTGGAGCTGGCCGAGCTGCTCGAGCAGCGCGAATGCGGCCTGGCGCACGTTGCGGTGCGCCTCGGTGGTTTCGTTGCGCCAGGTGTTGTAGCCCAGGCCACCCAGTGCCACGCACAGGCTGATCACGGCCACCGCGTGCCGCGAGAGGCGATGCGCCAGCGTCGGCGCCGCGCCGCGACCGGCCGCGTCGGCACGGGTGGTGTCGGCAACGATCGTCATGGTCGGGGTTCCGCGGCCTGGCTCAGGCCCGGGCGTAGCGGCCGAAGCCCGCCAGCGCGACCGCGACCACCGCGAGCACGATGCCGGCCGCCGGCAGCAGCATCAGGAAGGGCAGGGCGAGGATCGCCGCCGCCAGGGCCCAGGCATGCGCGTCGGCCACCGGCGTCGGGAAGGTGTCGACCCGCAGCAGCCGCGCCAGCAACTCGTCGAGCGAGAGGCGCCCGGCGCCGTTGAAGATCAATGGCAGCAGCATGACCACGAACAGCAGCGGCAGCTTGAAGTTGCCGTAGCCCTTGTCGCTGACCGCGTAGCCCTTGAGCAGGTCGCTCCACATGCTGACCATGTCCGGCCAGTGCACCGCGGCGGTGGCGACGAAGGTGAGGAACAGGAGCGAGAAGGCGACGAGGCGCGTGCCCAGGCCCAGCCACAGCAGGACGCCGCCGACCAGCTCGAACCAGGTCGCGATGCTCCAGCTCAGGTCGGCCGGGACCACGTTGAACGGGAACGGGAAACGGTCCTGGATGTCGGCGAACCAGTTCGCGCCGTGGTACTTCTCCAGGCCGGACTCGAAGAACTCCCAGCCCATCACGATGCGCATCACCAGGCGCGGGATCGTCTCGCCGGCGCCACGCAGGCGCGCGGTGACCCATTCCCAGGCGTCGATCGCGCCCGGGACCATCGAAGTCGCCATGATCTCCCCTCCGTAGGGTTCAGTCGTTGCGGGTGCCGAGCAGGACCTCGCGCGCGCGGAATGCGCGCAGGGTGTCCAGTCCCGCCGCGACCGCGGTCTCCCGTTCGGAGCCCTCGTACGCGGCGGCCAGTTCGGTCACGCACAGCAGACCCGTCGACCCGGGATTGGCTTTCACCCGTTCGAGCAGGCGCAGGGACATCGCGGTGGTTTCCATGAACGCGACCTCGTCGGCGCGGTTGCGCGCCACCACCAGGAAGGTCGGTTGCGCCGGCGGCGCGTCGGGCTGGAAGTCGGGCCTGATGCGGTGCACCGGGTAGCGGTAGCCCAGCGGCCACGCCAGCGGCGACACCACCGGGCGTCCCAGCACCACGTCGCCGGCCGGATCGTGCGGCACGGCATCGATGCGCTGTTCGTCGAAGGCGACCGCGAGTTCCACCCACTCGTAGTGCGCGAGTTCGGCCAGGAATGGCGGATCGCCGGCGTCGCGCTCCGCGCGCGCCTCGAGGAAGCGGTGGAACTCGCGGCCGATCTCGTGGAACAGGGGCGTGTGGGCGCGGTGGTCGGCGAGGAAGGCGCGCACCAGCGCGTGCCAGCGCGGATCGGGCAGCAGGCGGCGGATCACGGGGAAGTTGCCCGCGAGCAGGCCCTCGACGTTGTTGTAGACCAGCTCGCGATAGACGCCGACGCGACGATCCTCGAGGCCGGCGGGCGCCGCGTGGCGCGCGGGGTCGCGCAGGTGCGCGGCGAAGGCGTACTGCAGCTGCTGGAAGCGGGGCGGGTCGCCGGTGGCGTTCATGCGCGGCGCTCCCGGGTGCGCCTTGCCCCGGGTGGCACCCGGTTTGCCGGGAGGCTGCGGTCGCGCGCGGAGCGCGCTCCCGCGGAGTCGCGGATGGCGTCGTGGCGTTGCATCGGCCGTGCGATTGCGGACCTGCGCGCCATCGCGGGACCGATCACCGCGCCGCCGCCGCGGGCACCCGCGCGGCCTGCTGCAGGGCCTGGATCCGCTCCACCTCGGCGTGCAACTCCGCCAGCGGCGGGAAGTTGAAGTCGCGTTCCAGCAGGGTCGGCACCGGGCCGCAAAGCGCGTAGGCGCGGGCCAGCAGCGTCCACACCGGCTCGATCACCGCGCTGCCGTGGGTATCGATCTTGAGGTCGGCGGCCTCGTCGTAGTGGCCGGCGACGTGGATGTAGGCCACCCGGTCCAGCGGCAGCCCGGCGAGGAAGGTCGCGGCGTCGTAGCGATGGTTGACGCTGTTGACGTGGATGTTGTTGACGTCGAGCAGCAACTCGCAGTCGGCTTCGGCGACCACCGCGCGGATGAAGGCCAGTTCGTCCATCTCCGCGCCGACCGGCGTGTAGTAGCTCACGTTCTCGACCGCGATGCGGCGGCCGAGCAGGTCCTGCGTGCGGCGGATGCGCGCCGCGCAATGGCGCACGGCCTCCGCGGTGAACGGGATCGGCATCAGGTCGTAGAGGTGGGCGTCGTCGCCGCAGTACGACAGGTGCTCGCTGTAGCCGGCGATGCCGTGCTCGTCGAGGAAGCGCCGCACGCGGGCGAGGAAGGTCTCGTCCAGCGGCGCGGGCCCACCCAGCGACAGCGACAGGCCGTGGCACAGGAAGGGATGGCGCTCGGTGAATGCGCGCAGGCGGCGGCCGAGGCGGCCGCCCACGCCGATCCAGTTCTCGGGCGCGATCTCGTAGAAATCGACCGGCCCGGGGCCGGCGGCCTCCAGCGGGCCCAGCAGGGCCCGCCGGAAACCCAGTCCCGCGCCCGCGACGGCATGGCCTCGGCTCATCGCCAGTCCTGGTCGTCGCGGGCCGCGGTCAGGCGAGGCGGCTCAGTGCGAGCCGCTGCAGGAGCCTTCCTTGCCCTTGTCCTCGCCCTCGGCTTCGTGGCCACCTTCGCCACACGAGCCTTCCTTGCCCTTGTCGGCGCCGCACTTGCCTTCGCCGCACTTGCCTTCGGCCGCTTCCTTGCCGGCGGCATCCGCGGCCGCAGCGCCCTTGTCGGCGCCGCACTTGCCCTCGCCGCACTTGCCTTCCGGCTTCTCCTCGCCGACGAGCATGTAGCCCTGGCCGAGGTCCTGCACCTGGAACGCCGAAGCGGCGCTGGCCAGCGTGACCGATCCCAGCAGCGCCGCGCCGACGGCCAGCGAGAGGGAATTGACGATCTTGTTCGACATGCTGATCTCCGTGAGATGGTGGTTGATTCGATCCCGGCCCGGACACCTGCCCTCCGGCGGCCGCCTGGGCGGCAGTCCGTCGACGGCCTCAGCGCCGCGCGCCGATGCCGCGGGTTACGTTAGGACTGTCGCAGTGCAGCAAACAAGCCGCTCCCACCGCACCACGACTTCATCCTGGCGCAGTGGACCCGGTCCGGGCGCAAAAGCTTTCAGACCCGGGCCCGGAACACGCACGGCGCAGGATACGACCTGCGATGCGCGTGGAATGTGAGGCCGGCGGAGAATGCGTTGCGGCGATTGGCATTCGATGCCGGCGATGCCGGCGCGGTATGCGCTTGCGCCGCCGCCACCGGACCGTGGACCCGGTGCGATACCTGGCGCCTTCAGGGGGCCGGCGTCTTCGGCCTGAACGGGCAGAGATCGTGCAGCGCGCAGTCCCAACAGCGCGGCTTGCGGGCCTGGCAGACGTAGCGGCCGTGCAGGATCAGCCAGTGGTGGGCATCCTTGCGGAACTCCTCCGGAACCACGCGCAGCAGGTCCTGTTCCACCGCCAGCGGCGTGCGGCCCCGCGACAGGCCGAGGCGGCGGGCGACGCGGTAGATGTGGGTGTCGACCGCGATGGTGGGCTCGCCGAAGGCGGTGTTCAGCACCACGTTGGCGGTCTTGCGGCCGACGCCGGGCAGCGACTCGAGGGCCTCGCGCGCGCGTGGCACCTCGCCACCGTGGCGCTCCACCAGCGCGCGGCAGGCGCCGATGAGGTGCCGCGCCTTGGCGTTGTAGAG
>CAZTNB010000011.1:36454-38806 GCA_964614825.1 uncultured Gammaproteobacteria bacterium | reverse complement strand
CACCGCACGCGCCCGCACCAGCGCCGGCTCACCGCCACCGCGCTCGGCCTCTAGGCAAGGCCCGGACCCGCATCCTCGCCCGCGCCGCGGGTCGCGCGGCCGGCCGGCAAGGCGCGCCGCGCGCTCGCCTACAATCGGGCGATGGACCCGCGCTATCCGCACCGCATCGTCTGCCTGACCGAGGAACCGACCGAGGTGCTGTACGCGCTGGGCGAGGAGGCGCGCATCGTCGGCATCTCCGGCTTCACCGTGCGCCCGCCGCGCGCGCGGCGCGAGAAGCCCAAGGTGTCGGCGTTCACCAGCGCCCGCGTGGGCGCGATCCTCGAACTCGAGCCCGACCTCGTCGTCGGCTTCTCCGACATCCAGGCCGACATCGCCCAGGCCCTGGTCAAGGCCGGGGTCGAGGTCTGGATCAGCAACCACCGCTCGGTGGCCGGCATCCTCGCCTACGTGCGGCGCCTCGGCGCGATGGTAGGCGCCGCCAAGGCCGCCGACGCCTACGCCGACGCGCTCGAGGCGCATGTCGATGCGGTGCGCGCGGCGGCCGCGCGGCTGCCGGCGCGGCCGCGCGTGTACTTCGAGGAGTGGGACGAGCCCTGCATCAGCGGCATCCGCTGGGTCTGCGAGCTGGTGCGCATCGCCGGCGGCGACGACGTGTTCCCCGAGCTGGCGCGGGAATCGCTGGCGCGGGCGCGCATCCTGGCCGATCCCGCCGAGGTGGTGCGGCGCCAGCCGCAGCTCATCGTCGCTTCGTGGTGCGGCAAGAAGTTCCGTCCGGAGCGGGTCGCGGCGCGGCCCGGCTGGGACGCCATCCCGGCGGTGCGCGACGGCGAGCTGCACGAAGTGAAGTCGCCGCTGATCCTGCAACCGGGCCCTGCCGCGCTCACCGACGGCCTCGACGCGCTGCACGCGCTGTTCCGGCGCTGGGCGTTGGCGCGGTCCTAGCCCGGCGGAGGCTCGCCCTCCGCGGGTGCCGCGTGCCCGGCGGGCGCGGCCGCATCGCCGCTCGAATCCGCCGGCGCGTCGCCGGGCGCGAGGTCGATCGGCGCCGGCATCGGCGCATCGGCGGGTGCGTCCATCGCCGCCGCCGCCTCGGCCCCGGTGGTCGCCGTGGCATCCGGGATGCCGGCCCCGGCGCGCTCGGCCACGAAGGCGCGCACGGCATCGGGGCGCGGCAGCGCGCGCGGATGGCGCGCGGCGACGATCGCCAGCCCGGCGTCCACGCGGATCACTTCCATTTCGCCCCGCGCATCGAACAGCAGCGCCGCGCCGCTGCGCGGTTCGGCCGGGTCCGGCGCCAGCACGTAGTAGACCTCGCCCTCGCGCGCGATCGGCTGCGCCGCGGCCATGCGCGCCACGAAGGCGTCGTAGTCGCGGCCCAGCAGTCCCTTGAGGCCCCACTCCAGCGGCGAGCGGCGCCACAGCTCGATGCCGTTGGGATTGCGGCCCTGCCAGGCCTGCGGCGCCTCGGCCGGGAACGGCGGCGTCGGTCCGCAGCCCATCATGGTCTCGCGCACCGCGGCCTGCGCCGCGCGCGCGTCGAACTGCGCCTCGATGCCGCGGCTGGGGTCCTGGAAACTGGCCACGCGCCAGTTGAACGACTGCGTCTGCGCGCCGATGGCGTCCGCCAGCAGCGCCGCCTCGCTGGCCGCGTTGGCCGGCGCGGCCAGCGACAGCACGAAGGCGCCCGGGAACTCGGCGCTGTACCAGCCGGCCACCGCGACCTGCATCTGCGGCTGCAGCAGCCCGCCCATCAGCCGCAGCTTGGTCAGCGCCGACGACGCGGCGGGCGCGTCGGGCCCCTCGAAATCGACCAGCCCGAACTCGCCATAGCGGTCGGCCTGCTCGAGCAGCAGCGACCACGAGACCGTGCCGCCGTCGCCGGGGGCGCAGCGCAGGGTCAGTCGCGCCGGCAGTTCCTGCGCGCCGAAGCGGGCGCTGCCCGCGACCTGCGCGCTGCGCGCGCCGTATTCGTCGACCGCGTGCGACCAGGCAGCCGGCTCGGGCGCCGCTTGCGCGGCACCCATGGCAAGCACGAACGGCAACAGCGAAGTCATGGGCATGGCGAAGTCTGCGTGCGGGGAACCGGCGCGCATGCTAACCCGGCGCGGCCGCCGCCGGCTGGGCACGGGCACGACGCCGGCGCGGTTCAGCGCGGCGGCGGGCGTGGCCGCGGCAGCACCCGGCGCGGCGCGGGTCGCGGGCTGCAATTGCCGCAGGCCAGCTCGACCACGAAGGCATTGCCCGACCCCCGCACGTCGAGGCGCCAGCCTTCCAGGTACTCGCCGGGCTCCACCGTGCGCCAGTCGAGCACGCTCAGGGTGGCGTCGGCGGGCTCGGTGACGGTGATGA
>CAZTNB010000011.1:0-36354 GCA_964614825.1 uncultured Gammaproteobacteria bacterium | reverse complement strand
GCTGGCTGGCGGTGGTGTAGGCCGCGCACCAGTCGTAGGTGATCGACAGGTCGCGGATGTAGTCGCCGACTTCCAGGTACGAGTCGGCGGCGACCGGCGCGCGCCGGCCGGCCGCGATCTCGCGCTCGGCCTCCAGCACCAGCGCGTCGGTCAGCGACACCGCCAGCTGGCAATATGCCGGGTCGCCCAGCAGGCGCCAGGCGTAGGCCGCATCGGTGGCGCCGAAGGCATAGGGCAACTCGCCGCCGACGGCGACGTCGACGTAGCCGCGGAACCGCGCCATCGCCGTGGAGCCGGGGTCGACGCGCGACAGGTCGATGAGGATCGCCGCCGCGGCAGGAGCCGCCGTGGCCAGCAGCGTCGCGCACAGCGCGGCGCCCGCGATGCGCTGTCGCCAGCCAGGGAAGGGGTTTCGGCACGCCATCGATGCAATCGCCTGCGATGCGATGCGCAGGCTAGGCCAGCCCCGGTGCCGGGGCAAGCGCGGCGACGTGAAGGTGCCATCGCGGTCGGGCGCGATGGCGGGTTTGCTCAGTCGAATCCGTTGGCGAACAGCGATCCGGCCTCGCCCAGCTCGACCACGAAGCTGTTGCCGGAACCGCGCACGTCCAGGCGCCAGCCGCGCGTGTACTCGCTCGAACCCTGGGTGCGCCAGTCGAGCACGCTCAGGGTGGCGTCGGCGGGCTCGGTGACGGTGATGACGAGGCTGCCGGCGGTGGCGGTGCGGCCGTTGACGATGGGCTGCACCGGGGTGTTGACCTGGAAGGTGGCCTGCACGCCGGCGCCGATGGCGAAGGTGTCGTGGACGCGCAGGCGGTTGGGGGCGAAGTCCAGGCGCCGGCGCCACTGGCCGACGGCGGCGTTGCCGGCGTAGGACGGGGTGAGGTCGGCATCGACCGTGAGCGCGCCATTGGCGCCCGGGGTGACGACCATGGTCGAGGTGGTGCCTTCGCGCTGGCGCACGGTGGCGCCGTTGCTGGTGAAGCGCACCACGTTGTGCACCTCGGCGCCCTGCTGGATGCCGCTGCGGGTGTAGATGTTCTCGGTCACGGCGAGGAAATCGCGCTGGAACAGGCTGAAGGAGCCCTGGTCCTGGTGCGCGTGCGACTGGTCGTAGCGACCGGCGACGAAGCTCATCCACATCGCGTCGCGGGTCCAGTTGGTGCGCGCGAACAGGTGGCCGGTGCCGGTGGCGTGGTAGACCAGCGCGGTCGGCGCGGTGCCGCCGGCGGCGGGCGCGAGCAGGTCGTGGCGGTAGTTGAAGCTGCTGGTCATCTGCGGGATCGAGATGTTGCCCAGCCACCACTGCGCGTGGGCGGCGGTGGTGGCGTTGGTGCCCATCAGGCGCGCCTGCAGGACCACGTTGCGGTGGTAGTCGTAGAGGTCCGGGTAGGAGGAGCGGGCCTGGTCGCCGATCGGGGCGATGCGATCGAGCGTGGGCACGGTGGCGTGGATCCAGTAGTCCGGCGAGTCGTTGAGGTGGGTGCCGGCGGCGCCGAGGTTGGTGCCGGTGGAATCGCGCCACATGCGGTACAGCTCGAACAGGCGCTGCTGGGCCAGGCCGTAGCCGGTGCCCTCGCGGCTGCCGCCGCCGGGCAGGGCGGCGAAGAAGTTCATCAGCGGCGGGAACTTCTGGTTGTCGAGGAACGTGCGCCAGGTGCTGGAGTTGGAGGCCAGCGCCCAGTACATGGTCGCTTCGAGGAAACTGAAGTGGTAGTTGTTGCCGGGATCGTTGATCGACCAGCCCGACCACGGGAACGCGGTCGAGCCCCAGCGCGCCTGGCTCGGGTTCCACACGTTCCAGACCGCCTGCTCGGCATAGGCCGCCCAGCGCGTGCGCTGGCTGGCGGTGGTGTAGGCCGCGCACCAGTCGTAGGTGATCGACAGGTCGCGCAGGAACGGACCCACCTCGAGGTAGGAATCGGCCGCGATCTGCGGCCGGCGCCCGGCCGCGATCTCGGTCTCGGCCGCGGTGACCTGCTGGTTGACCAGGTTGACCGCGAGCTGGCAGTAGGCCGGCGTGCCGGCGATGCGCCATGCATAGGCCGCGTCGGTGGCGGAGAAGCCGTAGCCGATGCTGCCGCCGACCGCCGCGTCCACGAACGAGCGGAAGCGCGTGTAGCGCGTGCTCGAGGTGTTGACGCCGGAGAGATCGATGACCACCGCCGCCTGCGCGGTCGCGGCGCAGGCCAGGGCGAGGACGATCGAGGGGATACCGCGCAACAGGGACCAACGCATGGCGTGCCGCTCCTCCGGCTTCCGGAGGTCGTGCCTGGCGGATGTCCCCCTGTCGGACCCCCCGCCCGGCAGCCCGGCGCGCGACGGACAGGCTTGCCCGCGGCGGACCGCTCCAGATTGCCCGCGAGTCTAGGCAGCGCCGGCCGGCGGGGCGGTGACGCGGATCGCAGTTTGCGGGCCGAAATGTCGCGCCCGGTCAACGATTTGCGCGTCGGCCGTTAGTTCCGCGTTGGACCGAGAACTGGGTCACATTCGCCGCGGCCGCGGTCACAGCCCCAGCACCTCGCAACCCTGCGCGGCGATGGGCCCGGCCAGGTTGCCGGTCGTGCGCGCCATCTCGCTCGACGCGTTGCCCTGCGCCGCGCGCCGGGCGACGCCCTGCGCGATCGCGGCGAGGCGGAAGAAGTTGAAGGCGAGGCAGAAGCGCCAATGCGCTTCTTCGACCTGGCCGCCATGCGCGCGGTATTGCGCGATCAGCGCCGCCTCGTCGGGAATGCCCAGCGCCGCGCGGTCGAGGCCGGCGAGGCCCGGGATCACCGGGTTGCGCGGCAGGCGCAGCGCCATGCAGAAGTAGGCCAGGTCGGCCATCGGCTGGCCCAGCGTCGACAGCTCCCAGTCGACCACAGCCAGCACGCGCGGCGCGGTGGCCTCGAACATCAGGTTGTCGATGCGGAAGTCGCCGTGCACCAGCGCGACGCGGCCATCGTCGGGCGGGCAGTGCGCGGGCAGCCAGGCGATGAGCTGCTCCATCGCCTCGATCGGCCCGGTCTCGGCGGCGCGGTACTGCTCGGTCCAGCGCCCGACCTGGCGCGCGAAATAGTTGCCGGGCTTGCCGTAGTCGGCCAGCCCGACCGCGGCCGGGTCGATCGCGTGCAGCGCCGCGAGCACGCGCATGATCTCGGCATACACGGCGCCGCGCTGGTCCGGCGCCAGTTCGGGCAGCGCCGGGTCCCAGTACACGCGGCCGGCCACGAACTGCATCACGTAGAACATGCTGCCGATCACGCCCTCGTCGGCGCACAGCAGCAACGGCTGCGCCACCGGCACCGCGCTGCCATGCAGCGCGCGCAGCACGCGGAACTCGCGGTCGACCGCGTGCGCGGACGCCAGCAGCCGGCCCGGCGGCTTGCGCCGCAGCACGTAGGCGCCCGACGCGGCGTCGAGCCGGTAGGTCGGGTTCGACTGCCCGCCCTTGAACTTGCTGGCGCGCAACGGCCCGCGGAAGCCGGGCAGGTGCGCTTCCAGGTAGGCGGCCAGTTCCGCCTCGGGCAAGGCAAGCGCCGCGGTCATCGGCGGTCCGCGCGGGCGTCGCGGCGCGCCGCCGGGCGCCGGGGCGGGCGGATCAGTAGTAGGTCCACAGGTCGCGCAGCATCGGCGAGGACAGGTGCGGCAGGGCGTTCCAGCTCGACAGGAGGAAGTGGCCGTCGAGCGCGCGCAACTCGCACATCGCGCTGTTGCGCAGGCTGAGGTTGAGCTCCACCGCGCGGCTGTCGGGGCAGTCGAGCGCGCGCTGCGCGAGCTGCGAGATCACGCCGCCGGAACTCACCACCAGCACGCGCCGGTGCACGCGCGCCAGCGCGGCGAGCTCGTGCGCGGCGCGGCCGATGCGGGCGCGGAATTCGGCCCAGGGTTCGACCACGTCGCCGTCGAGGGCGCCGCTGGCCCAGCTGCCCAGCGCCGCGCGCAGGAAATCGAACAGGCGCCGCGGGTCGCGGCTGCTCCCGCCCTCGGAGGCCTTCACCGCGGGATGCGCCGGTTCGCGGCGGGCGAAGGCCTCGAGGATGCTGCGATGCTCGTACTCGTCGAGCGTCTCCACCACCTGCGCGGTCGGCAACTGCAGGCGCCGCGCGCCGTAGGCGTGCACGATGGCGGCCAGGGTGTCGCGGTGGCGCGCCATGCTGCCGTACACCACGGCGTCGAACTCCATGCCGCGCGCCGCCATCCACTCGCCCAGCAGGGTGGACTGGCGATGGCCGACCGCCGACAACTCGTCGTAGTGGGCCTTGTCGAAGGAGGCCTGCCCGTGCCGCACCAGGGTAAGGTCGCTCATGCGGGCCGCTCACTCCGCCAGCAGGGCCTGGCTGAAGCGGATGCGGAAGCGCTCGGTGCCGTCGGCGGGCCGCACCTCCAGCTCGAACTGGTAGGTGTCCTCGCCGGCGATGCGGAACTCGCCGATGTAGTACAGCACGCCGGGTTCGCGCACCGGCCGCATCCGCACCGTCCGCGGCTCGCCATCGCGCCCGCGCACGCTGACCGCGAGCGTCGCCTCGAGATGGCGCTGGCCGCCGTCGGCCGTGCGCCGCAGCACGGCGACATTGAGCAGGCCGCGGGAGGTCGAACGGGTGAGGCCGTGCTGCGCGGCGGCCCCGGCGTCGATGAAGTCGGAGCGCACCGCGTTGTAGTGCACCTCGTAGTCGCCGAAGCTGCGGTACTGCTCGGCGCGCGCGGCCGGCGTCGCCAGCAGCCACAGCAGCGCGAGCAGCGGCGCGAGGCCGTGCGGGGACGGGCGCATGTCCGGCCTCAACCCGCGCCGGCCAGCCTGGCGCCGAAGCCGAACAGCGGCGCCACCACCAGCGCCTGCGCCAGTTGCACCGCCAGCAGCGCCACCAGCGGCGACAGGTCGAATCCGCCCAGCGGCGGCAGCACGCGCTGGAACGGCTTGAGCAGCAGGTCGGAGATCCGGTACACGAGCGGCACCGCCGGCTGGTCGAAGTCGGGATTGACCCACGACAGGATCACCCGCACCAGGGTGATCCAGAACAGGGTCTGCAGCGTGAACGACAGCAGCTGGGCGAAGCCCAGCACCAGCAAGGGCAGCGGGCCGATGCTGCTGCCCACCATCCAGACCGGCAGCGCGACCCACAGGCAGGCGAGCAGCCAGCCGACCGCGCAGCCGGCCGTGTTGAGGCCGCGCCAGACCGGCAGCACCTTCTGCAGCGGCATCAGCACCGGGTTGGTGAGCTTGTACACCGCCTGGCAGATCGGGTTGTAGAAGTTCGCCCGCACCAGCTGCAGCAGCACGCGCAGCAGCACCACGAACAGCAGGATGCCGAACACGAAGGTGATGATCAGGTTGCCGGCGTTGGCGAAGTAGCCCATGGCCTCAGTCCTTGTAGGCGTCGGAAAGCTCGCGCCCGCGCGCGGCGGCGGCGGCGACCGCGGCGGCCACCAGCGGGCGCAGGCCGCCCGCCTCGAGCACGTCCAGCGCGGCCTGCGTGGTGCCGCCCGGCGAGGTCACCCGCGCGCGCAGCACGGCGGCCTCCTCGACGCCCTCGGCGGCCATGCGCGCGGCGCCCAGCGCGGTCGCCAGCACCAGTTCGCGCGCGGCCGCCGCCGGCAGGCCCTGCGCCCGCGCCGCGTCCTGCAGGGCCTCGACCAGCAGGAAGAAGTACGCGGGACCGCTGCCGGAGACGGCGGTCACGGCGTCCATCTGCGCCTCGTCGGCCAGCCACACGATCGAACCGGCGCAGGCCAGCACCGCCTCGGCGGCTTGCCGTTGCGCCGGCGTTGCCGCCGCGTTCGCCACCAGGCCGGAGACGCCGGCGCCGATCAGCGCCGGCGTGTTGGGCATCGCCCGCACGACCGCGACGCCGGCACCCAGCCAGCGTTCGAGCTGGCCGGTGCGCACGCCGGCCGCGATCGACAGCACCAGCGGCCGCGACGCCGCCACCGTCGCCCGCAGCTCCGCGCACACCTCGCGCATCACCTGCGGCTTGACCGCCAGCACCAGCAGCCCGGCGCCGTGCGCGGCCTCGGCGTTGCCGGCATGCACCGCCACGCCGAACTCGGCGGCCAGCGCCTCGCGCGCGGCCGCCTGCGGCTCCGACACGCTGATCCGCGACGGCGCATGGCCGCGGCGGACCAGGCCGCCGATCAGGCTGCGCGCCATGTTGCCGCCGCCGATGAAGGCCACACGAGGTTGTGACATGGGTCCCTGGGTCCGTACCGCCCTGTGGAAGCGACTTTAGTCGCGACCGCGCCCGACTGGCCAGCGGCGCGCGGCGCTCACCGCGGCCGCGCACCGAACAACGCGCTGCCGATCCGCACCTCGGTCGCCCCCGCGGCGATGGCCAGTTCGAAATCCTCGCTCATGCCCATCGACAGGGTGTCGAAGCCGACGTGCCGGGCGGCCAGCTCGGCGTACAGCGCCTGCATGCGCTGGAACGCCGCGCGGCGCGCCTGCGGCTCCGCGTGCGGCGCCGGAATGGCCATCAGCCCGCGCAGCGCCAGGCGCGGTTGCGCGGCGACCGCCTCGCACAATGCCGCGGCCTGCGCCGGGTCGCAGCCGGACTTGGAGGCCTCGTCGTCGATGTTGACCTGCACCAGCACGTTGAGCGGCGGCAGGGCCGCCGGGCGTTCGCGCGCCAGCAACGGCACCAGCTTGGGCCGGTCCAGGCTCTCCAGCCAGTCGAAATGGCGCGCCGCCTCGCGGCACTTGTTCGATTGCAGCGGGCCGATCAGGTGCCACTCCAGGGCCAGGTCGGCCAGCTCGCGCTGCTTGGCCAGCGCCTCCTGCACGTAGTTCTCGCCGAAGGCGCGCTGGCCCAGCGCCGCCAGCGCGCGCACCGCCGCGGCGGGCCTGGCCTTGCTCACCGCGAGCAGGCGCACGCTGGCGCCGCGGGCGGCCGCGGCGGCATCGATCCGTGCCCGGATCGTGGCGTAGGTCTCGGTTTGCGCTGGCATGCGACCTGCAGGCTAGTCGGGGTCGGGACCCGGCCGGCAGCCTCCTCGGGGCTGGCGCAACCGGGCTATACTCGAAGCAGATGCGCGACTTGGGCGCATTCCTTCAGGTCGATTGTAGCAATCGCTTGCGCGGGGGAAGGCATGGATATCGCTGAGCTGCTGGCGTTCTCGGTCAAGAACAAGGCCTCCGACCTGCACCTGTCGGCCGGCCTGCCGCCGATGATCCGCGTCGACGGCGACGTGCGCCGGATCAACATCCCCGCGCTGGACCACAAGTCGATCCACTCGCTGGTGTACGACATCATGTCGGACAAGCAGCGGCGCGACTACGAGGAATTCCTCGAGGTCGACTTCTCGTTCGAGATCCCGGGCCTGGCGCGCTTCCGCGTCAACGCCTTCAACCAGAACCGCGGCGCCGGCGCGGTGTTCCGCACCATCCCGACCGAGATCTGGACCCTCGAGGACCTGGCCTGTCCCAAGGTCTTCAAGGAACTGATCAACCAGCCGCAGGGCCTGATCCTGGTCACGGGCCCCACGGGCTCGGGCAAGTCGACCACGCTGGCGGCGATGGTCGACCACGTCAACAAGCAGGAATACGGCCACATCCTCACCATCGAGGACCCGATCGAGTTCGTGCACACCTCGCAGAAGTGCCTGGTCAACCAGCGCGAGGTGCACCGCGACACCCACGGCTTCAACGAGGCGCTGCGCTCGGCCCTGCGCGAGGACCCCGACTACATCCTGGTCGGCGAGTTGCGCGACCTCGAGACCATCCGCCTGGCGCTCACCGCCGCGGAGACCGGCCACCTGGTGTTCGGCACCCTGCACACCTCCAGCGCGGCCAAGACGGTGGACCGCATCATCGACGTGTTCCCGGCCGGCGAGAAGCCGATGGTGCGCTCGATGCTGTCGGAGTCGCTGCGCGCGGTGATCTCGCAGTCGCTGCTCAAGAAGGTCGGCGGCGGCCGCATCGCCGCGCACGAGATCATGGTCGGCATCCCCGCGATCCGGAATCTCATCCGCGAGGACAAGGTCGCGCAGATGTACTCCTCGATCCAGACCGGCCAGCAGTACGGCATGCAGACCCTCGACCAGTGCCTGCTCGACCTCGTGCGCCGCGGCCTCGTCACCCGCCAGCAGGCCACCGGCTACGCCAAGGACAAGAAGATCTTCGAGTAGGAGCCCAGGCCCCGGTTCAGGTGCGCTGCAGTGGCGTCGTGAGCCCCCCTTGAGTCAAGGGGGCGGCCGGCGGCAGCCGGCCAGGGGTTGTGGAGGCAGGCAATCGGCGCTCGAAGCCGAGGAACGCAATCTTGCAGGAGTGTCGCCCGTGAGCAGCGTGGACTTTTCCAGCTTCCTGAAGCTGATGGTGCACAAGAAGGCCTCCGACCTGTTCATCACGGCCGGCCTGCCGCCCTCGATGAAGGTCAACGGACGCATCCAGCCGATCACGCAGACCGCGCTCACGGCGCAGCAGAGCCGCGACATGGTGCTGAACGTGATGACGCCCTCGCAGCGCGAGGAGTTCGAGAAGACGCACGAGTGCAACTTCGCGATCTCGATGCAGGGCGTGGGCCGCTTCCGCGTCAGCTGCTTCTACCAGCGCAACCAGGTCGGCATGGTGCTGCGCCGGATCGAGACCCGCATCCCGACCGTCGAGGAGCTGAACCTGCCGGCGATCGTCAAGACCCTGGCGATGACCAAGCGCGGCATCATCATGTTCGTCGGCGCGACCGGCACCGGCAAGTCGACCTCGCTCGCGGCGATGATCGGCTACCGCAACCAGAACTCCACCGGCCACATCATCACGATCGAGGACCCGATCGAGTTCGTGCACAAGCACGAGGGCAACATCGTCACCCAGCGCGAGGTCGGCATCGACACCGACACCTGGGAGAACGCGCTGAAGAACACCCTGCGCCAGGCGCCCGACGTGATCATGATCGGCGAGGTGCGCACGCGCGAGACCATGGAGCACGCGGTCGCCTTCGCCGAGACCGGCCACCTGGTGCTGTGCACCCTGCACGCCAACAACGCCAACCAGGCGCTGGACCGCGTGCTGCACTTCTTCCCCGAGGACCGCAGGCCGCAGGTGCTGATGGACCTCTCGCTCAACCTCAAGGGCATCGTCGCGCAACAGCTGATACCCACCCCGGACGGCAAGGCGCGCCGGGTGGCGATGGAGGTCCTGCTGGGCACGCCGCTGGTGCAGGACTACATCCGCGACGGCGAGATCCACAAGCTCAAGGAGGTCATGAAGGAATCGACCAACCTCGGCATGCGGACCTTCGACCAGAGCCTGTTCGAGCTGTACCAGGCCGGCGAGATCAGCTACGAGGACGCGCTGCGCCACGCCGACTCGGCCAACGAGGTGCGCCTGCGCATCAAGCTGGCGCAGGGTGGCGACGCGCACACCCTGTCGCAGGGGCTCGACGGGGTCGAGTTGCTGGAGCAGTAGGCGGCGCGGATGCGCCGCCGGGCGCCGCCCGCGGGCGGCGGGCGCGGCCGAAGTCCGGCTCGACGCGCCTCGCGGCGGCCCCGCGGGAGCGGCTGCGGCCGCGATCCGGCGGCCCCGGGCCTGCGGCGGCGCTCAGGTCCCCGCCGCGCCCATCAGGTGCGCCATCACCGCCATCCGCACCACCAGCCCGTTGGAGACCTGCTGCAGGATGACCGACTGCGGGCCGTCGGCCACGTCGGACGCGATCTCCACGCCGCGGTTCATCGGGCCCGGGTGCATCACGATGGCGTCGCGCTTGGCCAGCGCGAGGCGCCCGGCGTCGAGGCCGTAGCGGGCGAAGTAGCCGGCGTCGTCGGGAATCATCGAGGCCTGCATGCGTTCCTTCTGCAGGCGCAGCATCATCACCACGTCGACGTCGCGCAGCGCGCGCTCGAGCTCGTGGAACACGCGCACGCCCGGCAGCGGCTCGGCCGGCAGCAGCGTCTCCGGCGCGCACACGCGCAGTTCGCCGATGCCGAGCGTGCGCAGCGCGTCCATGTCCGAGCGCGCCACCCGCGAGTGGGCGACGTCGCCGACGACCAGGGCCACCAGGCGCGAGAAATCGCGGCCCTTGCGCTGGCGGATGGTGTAGGCGTCGAGCAGGCCCTGGGTGGGGTGGGCGTGGTTGCCGTCGCCGGCATTGACCACCGACACGCCAGGCCGCACGTGGCGCGCCAGGTACTCCGGCGTGCCGTTCTCGCGATGCCGCACCACGAACAGGTCGCAGTGCATGGCCTCGAGCGTGCGCAGGGTGTCGAGCACGCTTTCGCCCTTGCTGGCCGAGGAGGTGCCGACGTCGAAGTCCACCACGTCGGCGGACAGGCGGGAGGCGGCGAGGCTGAAGCTGGTGCGGGTGCGGGTCGAGGGTTCGAAGAACAGGTTGACCACGGTGCGGCCGCGCAGCAGCGGCAGCTTCTTCACCTTGCCGCCGGTGGCGGCGGCCAGCGCCTCGGCGGTGTCGAGCAGCTGCTCGAGCAGGCGCCGCGGCAGGTCCTCGAGGGTGATCAGGTGGCGCAGGCGCCCGTCGGCGGCCAGCTGCACGCTGTCCATCTCAGGCCTGCGCCTCCACCAGTTCGAGCCGCAGCGGCTCGGGCCCGCGCAGCTTGAGGTGCTGGCCGCGGCCGAGCGCCACCGCCGTGCCCTGCACGTCGGCCTGGATCGGCAGTTCGCGCCCGTCGCGCGCCACCAGCACCGCCAGCGTCACCGAGGCCGGGCGGCCCCAGTCGAAGATCTCGTTGAGCGCGGCGCGCGCCGTGCGCCCGGTGTAGAGCACGTCGTCCACCAGGACCACGTGGCGGTCGGCGACGTCCCACGGCAGGTGCGAGGGCCGCACGCTGGGGTTGAGGCCGTTGCGGCCGAAATCGTCGCGATGGAAGCTGATGTCGAGCATGCCCACCGGTTGCGCCAGGCCCAGGTGCCGCGCCAGGCGCTCGGCGATCCAGACGCCGCCGCTCTGCACGCCGACCACGCAGGGCTGGTCGATGCCGCGCAGTTGCAGGCGCTGGCGCAGCGCGCCGGCCAGGGTTTCCACCAGCGTGTCGGCGTCGGGCAGGGCGGCGGCTCGGCTCTGGCTCATGTCGCGGCGGCTCCGGTGGCGGCAAGGAAGGATTCCACGATCACCTGCGCGGCGACCGAATCGAGGGTGTCGGCGCCGCGCGCGCGCACGGCGCCGGCGCGGCGCGCCTCGGCGAAGCGGCGCGCCGCCTCGATCGAGCTCATGCGCTCGTCGTGCGCGTGCACCGGCAGCCGGTAGCGTTCGCCGAGGCGGCGGGCGAAGCCGCGCGCGTGGCCGGTCATGGGCTGTTCGGAGCCATCCAGCGCCAGCGGCAGCCCGACCACCAGCGCGTCCGGCGTCCACTCGCGCACCGCCGCGTCGATCGCCGGCCAGTCGGGCCCGGCGCCCGCGTTGTGCACCACCGCCAGGGCCGAGGCCGTGCCGGTCACCCGCTGGCCGAAGGCCATGCCGATGCGCCGCGTGCCGTAGTCGAAGCCGAGCACGCGCGTGGGCGCGGCGGCGGTCGCGGGGGCGGGCGCCGCGGCCATGCTCAGGCGTGGCCGGCGTAGTCGGACAGGCGGCTGGGGTCGAAGCCCACCAGGCGCGCCGCCGCGTCCCAGCGCTGCTCGCAGGGCGTGTCGAAGATCAGCGCCGGATCCGAGCGCGCGGTCAGCCACGCGTTCTCGAGGATCTCCTGGTCGAGCTGGCCCGCGGTCCAGCCGGCGTAGCCCAGCGCCACCAGCGACTGGCGCGGCCCCTTGCCGTCGGCGATCGCGGCGAGGATGTCGCGCGAGGTGGTGACCGACAGCTGCGGCGAGATGTTGAAGCTCGAGTCCCACTCGCCGCCGGGCGTGTGCAGCACGAATCCGCGCTCCGGCTGCACCGGGCCGCCGATGTAGACCGGCGCGTTGGCGACCGCCGCGATCGTGGTCCTGAGCTTCATCTGCGCCAGCACGTCCGACAGCACCAGGTCGGAGCGGCGGTTGACCAGGATGCCCATCGCGCCGTCGGCGGTGTGCTGGCAGACGAAGGTCACCCCGCGGCTGAAATTGGGGTCCAGCATCGACGGCATCGCGATGAGGAAGTGGTCGGTGAGCCACGTGGTGTCGGGCATGGCGCGATTCTACCGCCGCCGCCGTCGCCACGCGGCCTTCATTGCGTGCCCAGCGTGCCGCCGGGCTTGAACTGCCAGGTGCGGGTGATGTGCAGGATGTCGGTCTGGTCGCCGGTGTCGGGCAGGGGCGCGAAGGGCTCGGCCAGGCGCACGATGCCGATCGCGGCCTCGTCGAGCAGCTGGTAGCCGCTGGGCTGGATGATGTCGACGCGCTCGACGCTGCCGTCCTTGCGCACCTGCACGGTCAGCACCAGCTGGCCGGTGATGCGGCGCGTGCGCGCCTCGGGCGGGAAGTTGAGGTTGCCGATGCGCTCGACCCGGGCCACCCAGGCGCGCATGTAGGCCGCGTAGGCGTATTCCTGCGTGTTGGCGTTGAGGAACTTGCGCTTGGGCCGCTTGGCGTAGGCCTGCGACTGGCGCTCGATCTCGGCCGCCAGCCGCGCCATCTCCATGCTGCGCTCGATCAGCTCGCGCCCGCTCGGCACCTCGATCGGCGGCACCGGCAGCGCGTCCTCGCTGCGTTGCACGACCTGCGGCGACTGCGCGGTCGCGACCACCGGCTTGGGCTGCGGCGGCTGCGGCTTGGGCGTGCTGGCGCGCATCGGCACCGGGGCCACGCCCGGTTGCAGCTTCGGCACCGGGCTCGACACCGGCTCGCGCGGACGCTCGGCCTTGTCGTGCTCGCCGCCGCCGCGCTGGGTGGCGTTGGCGAGGAAATCGGGGTTCTGCGCCTTCTCCGGCGTGCGCGTCTGCACCAGGATCACGTCCAGCGCCGGCAGGCTGGCCGCCGGGTCCTCGATCGCGAAGCTGACGCCCAGGATGAGCACCGCGTGCAGGAGCGCGGCGAACATCGTGGTGACGCGCACGCGCTCGCGCGGCCCGATCACCGGGCCGTGCACGGGCTCGAGGTCGGCCGCGCGCGCGTTCATGCCGGGCGGCGGCTGGCTCCCGCGTGCAGCGCCTCGATGCGGTCGAACAGGAGCCCGGCGATGTTGAGGCCGAACTGCGCGTCCAGTTCGCGGATCCCGGTCGGGCTGGTGACGTTGATCTCGGTGAGGTAGTCGCCGATCACGTCCAGTCCCACGAACAGCAGGCCGCGCCGGCGCAGCTCGGGCGCGACCTCGGCGCAGATCCAGCGGTCGCGTTCCGACAGCGGCTGGCCCACGGCCTTGCCGCCGCGGGCCATGTTGCCGCGGAAATCGGTGCCCTGCGGGATCCGCGCCAGCACATGGGGCACCGGCTCGCCGTCGATCAGCAGGATGCGCTTGTCGCCCAGCACCGCCTCGGGCACGAAGCGCTGCGCCATCGCCAGCTCGCGGCCGTCGCGGGTCAGGGTCTCGAGGATCACGTTGAGGTTGGGGTCGTCGCCGCGGGTCTTGAAGATCGAGCGTCCCGCCATGCCGTCGAGCGGCTTGAGCACCGCGTCGCCCATCTCGCGCACGAACGCGCGCAGCACCGCCGCGTCGCGCGCCACGCAGGTCGGCGGGCAGCATTGCGGGAAGGCCTGGGCGTAGAGCTTCTCGTTGGCGTCGCGCAGCGCCTGCGGGGCGTTGACCACCAGCAGGCCGTCGCGGGCCGCCAGGTCCAGCACCAGGGTGTCATGGAGGAAATGGTTGTCGAACGGCGGGTCCTTGCGCGCCAGCACCACGTCGAGGCCGGCCAGCGGTTGCCAGGCCGGTTCACCCAGCGTGTACCAGGAGTCGGGGTCGTCGCGCACCGACAGGAGCGCGACGCGGCCGAGGGCGACGCCGTCGCGCACCTGCAGGTCGCCCTGGGTCAGGTAGGCCAGGCGATGGCCGCGGCGCTGGGCCTCGAGCAGCATGGCGAAGGTGCTGTCCTTCTTCGGCTTGATCGCGCCGATCGGGTCCATCAGCACGCCAACGGCAAGGCTCACGGTAAGGTACCCCGGGGAACGGAAATGCGGCCGGCGGTGGCCGGCGGGACGCCTATACTAGCTTCAGCGGGGTCGCCGCCCCTCGTACCGTTTCACAGAACGAAAATCCTGTCGGTTCAATACCCTTGCACGATTTACTTGACATGCTTTCGCTAGACTATTAAACAGCCCTGAAGAGTTTGTTCAGGAATCGTGCACGCGAGCGGACCCGGCCCCGAGCCGCGGCCCGCGATTTGCATGCTGCACGGGCCCCGGTGGCCACGCACACGGTGGAGTCAAGTGGACGACGCAAACAACGAAGGCAGCCTGGCGGGTCTCAAGGTGATGGTCATCGACGACTCGAAGACCATCCGCCGCACCGCCGAGACCCTCCTCAAGAAGGAGGGCTGCGACGTCGTCACGGCCACCGACGGCTTCGAGGCGCTGGCCAAGATCTCCGACCAGCAGCCGCAGATCATCTTCGTCGACATCATGATGCCGAGGCTCGACGGCTACCAGACCTGCGCGCTGATCAAGAACAACACGATGTTCCGTTCCACGCCGGTGATCATGCTTTCGTCCAAGGACGGCATTTTCGACAAGGCCCGCGGCCGGATCGTGGGCGCGGAGCAGTACCTGACCAAGCCGTTCACCCGCGAGGAGCTGCTCGGAGCGATCCGCAAGCACGTAGACCTCAAGGGATGAACGGAAGGGTCGACCAGCCGGCAGGGGGAGAGGCATGGCGCACATTCTGATAGTCGATGACTCGCCAACCGACGTGAAGGTGCTCTCGGGGATGCTCGAGCGCGCCGGGCACCGGGTTTCCAGCGCGGCCAGCGCGGAAGCGGGTATGGATCTTGCAAAGACCGAGCGGCCGGACCTGATCCTGATGGACGTGATCATGCCCGGCATGAACGGTTTTCAGGCCACGCGCAGCCTGAGCCGCGACCCCGAGACCAGCGAGATCCCGGTGATCATCGTGACCACCAAGGGCATGGAAACGGATCGCGTGTGGGGTCTCAGGCAGGGAGCCAAGGACTTCATCGTGAAGCCCGTGGAGGAGCGCGACCTGATCGCGCGGATCCAGAACCTGCTGCCCCATTGATGTACCCAGTTGCGGACAATGTGACGCAATCCGTCACCCCCTTCGACCTGCTGCTCGACTATGAGCGGCAGGCGCAGGCGCACGTGGCCGGCGCGGCCGAGCAGGTCGAGGCGCCGGGACTGTGGCGCGGGATCGCGTTCCGGGTCGGCTCGCACCACCTGGTCAGCGGCATCGCGGAGGTCAGCGAAATCCTGACCCTGCCGCCGATGACGACCATCCCGGGGACCAAGTCCTGGCTGCTCGGGGTGGCCAACATCCGCGGCAACCTGGTCGCGATCGTGGACCTGCGCGGCTTCATCGAGGGCGACCGCACCCCGATCGGGGACCGCTCGCGGGTGCTGGTAGCGCGCCAGCAGGGCGGCGCGGTGGGCCTGCTGATCGACGAGGTGCTGGGGCAGCGCAACTTCACCGACGAGAACGTCCCGTTGGCCGAGGGCGAGCAGGACGAGCGCTACGAACGATTTGTGCCGCGCCGATACGAGCTCAACGGTATCGAGTGGGGCGTGTTCAGCATGACGACGCTGGTCAGGACGCCGGATTTCCAGCAAGCCGCCGGGTGACGGGATGGACCCGCGCCAGGCACCACATTGGGGTGACGTGACATGAGTTCGACGACGGGCGCGATGGGCCGGGGGCAGTCCTCCAGCATCCGATTCTGGATCCCGCTGCTGCTGGCGGCGCTGGTGCTGCTGGTGCTCAACACCTACTTCTCGGGCGTGCGCAACGACCAGGACCGGCAGGCCATCACCAAGGCCACCGACGTCCAGGTGCTGTCGCAGCAGATCGCGACCTTCGCGCGCGAAGCCGCCGGCGGCAACATCGACGCCTTCGCCGAGCTCAAGTCGACCCGCGACGCGATCGAGGCCAACATCACCCAGCTCTCGGCCGGTGACGGCCGCAGCGGCATGCCCGCCTACGGCGGCCAGGTCGGCGCCCCGGTCAAGGAGCTGTCCGACGCCTGGCAGCCGATCAAGGGCAATGCCGACACCATCCTGGGCCGCCAGCAGCTGGTGCTGGACATGACCCAGACCGCGGCCGACTTCAACGGCAAGATCCCGCTGCTGACCGCGCGCATGGAGGAAATCGTGCGCGTGCTCACCGAGCGCGACGCGCCGGCCTCGCAGATCTACATGGCCACGCGCCAGATGCTGCTCGCCGACCGCATGCTCCGCCGCGTGTCCGAAATCCTCAAGGGCGGCGACCTCGCCGTGACCGCCGCCGACTCGTTCGGCCGCGACGCGCAGATCTACGGCCGCGTGCTGGACGGCCTGATGAACGGCTCGGCCGAGCTCAACATCAAGGCCCTGACCGACCCGACCGCCCGCGGCATCCTCAACCAGGTGTTCGAGATCTTCTCCGAGGTGGGCCAGAACGTCGACAAGATCCAGGGCGCCTCGACCGACCTGTTCGAGGTCACCGAGGCCGCCGACGCGATCGTGCTCGACTCCAAGGGCCTGCTGGAGCAGAGCAAGGACGTGTCGGCCGCGGTGGCGCAGCTGCCGGGCAAGCGGCCGTTCCCGTCGCTGTTCTGGACCATCGTCGCCGGCGCGGCCGCGCTGCTGGGCCTCGGTGGCGCCGCCTTCGCCTACAACCAGGGCCAGCGCCGCACCATGCAGGCCACCGCCGACCTCAACCAGCGCAACCAGGAAGCCATTCTGCGCCTGCTGGACGAGATGGGCTCGCTGGCCGAGGGCGACCTCACGGTGAAGGCGACCGTGACCGAGGACATCACCGGCGCGATCGCGGACTCGATCAACTTCGCGGTCGAGGCCCTGCGCTCCCTGGTGACCACGATCAACGAGACCGCGGTGCAGGTCGCCGCGGCCGCGCAGGAAACCCAGGCCACCGCGATGCACCTGGCCGAAGCCGCCGAGCACCAGGCGCAGCAGATCACCTCGGCCTCGGCCGCGATCAACGAGATCGCGGTCTCGATCGACGAGGTGTCGAAGAACTCGGCCGAATCGGCCGACGTCGCCCAGCGCTCGGTGCAGATCGCGTCCAAGGGCGCCGCGGTCGTGCGCCAGACGATCCAGGGCATGGACTCGATCCGCGACCAGATCCAGGAGACCTCGAAGCGAATCAAGCGCCTGGGCGAGAGCTCGCAGGAAATCGGTTCCATCGTCGAGCTCATCAACGACATCTCGGAACAGACCAACATCCTGGCGCTCAACGCCGCCATCCAGGCCGCATCCGCCGGTGAA
The DNA here is from genome assembly GCA_964614825.1 of uncultured Gammaproteobacteria bacterium. Classification (GTDB taxonomy): domain Bacteria; phylum Pseudomonadota; class Gammaproteobacteria; order Xanthomonadales; family Ahniellaceae; genus JAGOEZ01. The sequence goes on along the minus strand of CAZTNB010000011.1, from coordinate 19,151 downwards.
GCGGGCCGCGGTTTCGCGGTCGTGGCCGACGAAGTGCAGCGACTCGCCGAGCGCGCCTCGGGCGCCACCAAGCGAATCGAGACCCTGGTGCAGACGATTCAGTCCGACACCAACGAAGCGGTGAGCTCGATGGAACAGACCACCGCCGAGGTGGTCGCGGGCGCCCGCCTGGCCGAGGACGCCGGCCTCGCCCTGGGCGAGATCGAGAAGGTCTCGAACGACCTTGCCGATCTCATTCAAAGCATCTCGGAGTCCGCGCGCCAGCAGTCGGCCGCCGCCACCAACATCTCGGCGACCATGAACGTGATCCAGGAGATCACGACCCAGACCTCGGTCGGCGCCAGCCAGACGGCCGAGTCGATCGGCAACCTCGCGCAGCTCGCCGCCGACCTGAGAAGGTCGGTGGCCGACTTCAAGCTGCCGGGCTGACGGCACGACGGCCTCCCCATGGGCATGGCGGCAGCCAAGTGGTCCGGCCCGGCGCACCTGCCGGGCATGGACGACGCCGAGTTCTCGCGCTGGGTCGGCCTGCTCGAGCGGCGCACCGGCGTGGTGGTGCCGCCCGACCGCAAGGCCTTCCTGGTCACCGGCGTGCGTTCGCGCCTGCGCGAGACCGGGCTCGGCAGCTTCGCCGCCTACTTCGAGCAGTTGCTGTCCGGGCCGCGCGGGGCGATCGAGTGGGCGACGCTGGTCGACCGCCTCACCGTGCACCAGACCCATTTCTTCCGCCACGCGCCGTCGCTGGACCTGGTCGCCGAGCAGTGGCTGCCGGCGTACCTGGCGCGCGGCGAGGTCGACGCGATCCATGCCTGGAGCGTGGGTTGCTCGACCGGCGAGGAGGCCTTCACCCTGGCCATGGTGCTCGACCGCGCCCTCGACCGCCTCACTGCCGGCAAGGCCTATTTCGGCATCACCGCCACCGACATCAGCGCGCCGGCGCTGGCGGTGGGACGCGCGGCCTGCTACCCGCGGCTCAAGGCCGACGAGATCCCGGCCGATTGCCAGGCGCGCTACTGCGAGCCCGACGAGGACGACAGCTTCCGCATCGTCGATGCGCTGCGCCGCCGGGTGGGATTCGTGCAGTTCAACCTGATGGACATCGCGCGCGCGCCGCTCAAGCGCCTCGACCTCGTCTACTGCCAGAACGTGCTGATCTACTTCGCGCGCGAGCGCCGCGTGGCGCTGCTGGACGCGCTGGCCGCCCTGCTCAAGCCGGGCGGACTGATCGTCCTGGGTCCGGGCGAAGTGCTCGGCTACGCGCCCGCAGCGACCATGCGCCTGGGCGGCCCGCAGACGCTGGCCTTCCAAAGAACCTGAACCAGAGCCGGAACCGACCCTGACCGGTACCGGAACGCCCAGAGCCCGACATGCGACTCCAAGACGACCTCGACTTCACCACCCTGAACTGGGTGAAGCAGGAGCTGGACGAGACCCTCAAGCAGGCCCGCCAGGCGCTGGAGGCTTACGTCGAGGATCCGGCCGACTCCAGCCTGATGCGCTTCTGCGCCACCTACCTGCACCAGGTGCAGGGCACGCTGCGCATGGTCGAGCTGTACGGCGCCGCGATGGTGGTCGAGGAGATGGAGCGCGTCGCGCACTCGCTGCTCGACGGCCAGGTGCGGCAGAAGGACGAGACCTACGCCGTGCTGATGCGCGGCATCGTGCAGCTGCCGGACTACCTCGAGCGCCTGCAGAGCGGCCACAAGGACATCCCGATCGTCCTGCTGCCGCTGCTCAACGACCTGCGCGCCTGTCGCGGCGAGAAGTTGCTGTCGGAAAGCGTGCTGTTCTCGCCCGACCTGGGCGCGCCGCTGCCACGCAGCGCCGCCGGTCCCGACCGGCCGGTGCCGGAACTCGAACTCAAGGCGCTGTCGACGCGCCTGCGCACCAACTTCCAGGCCGGCCTGCTGCACTGGTTCCGCAATGTCGAGCCGCAGCGCGCGATCACCGGGCTGCAGGGCACGCTCGACCGCCTGCGCGCGATCAGCACGCAGGAGGAAGCCCGGCGCCTGTGGTGGGTTGCGGCCGGCGTGCTCGACGCGATCCAGTCCGGCGCGATCGAGGCTTCGCCCGCGCTCAAGGTGCTCTACGGCCGCATCGACCGCGAGATCAAGCGCCTGGCCGACGCCGGCGAGCAGAGCTTCCGCGTCGATCCGCCGCGCGAGCTGACCAAGAACCTCCTCTACTACGTCGCCCACGCCCGCTCCGAGGGCGAGCGCGTCGGCGAGATCCGCCGCACCTACCGCCTCGACGCGCTGCTGCCGAGCGAACAGGAGCTCGAGCACGCCAAGGGCAGCCTGTCGGGCAAGAACCGCGCGCTGCTCGACACGGTGTCGGCCGCGATCAAGGAAGACCTGATGCGGGTCAAGGATGCGCTCGACCTGCACCTGCGCACGCAGGACGCGCATGCGACCGACCTGTCGACCCAGACCGAAGTGCTGGACCGGGTGGCCGACACGCTGGGCATGCTCGGCCTGGGCGTGCCGCGCCGCGTGGTGCAGGAGCAGCGCCAGGCGCTGGCCGACATCGCCGCCGGCACGCGCAAGGCCGACGAGGGCGCGCTGCTCGACGTCGCCGGCGCGCTGCTCTACGTCGAGGCTTCGCTGGACGAGAACATCCAGACCCTGGGCGGGGTCGAGGCCGAAGAGCCGCCGCCGGCGGGCGGCAGCGAGATCGAGCTGCCGCAAGCCGAGGTGCGGCGCATCCTCGAGGCGCTGATGAAGGAGGCCTCGGTCAACCTGCACCAGGCCAAGCAGGACATCGTCGCCTTCGTCGAGTCGCCGTGGGACCACGCCAAGGTGGCGCAGATCCCGCGCCTGATCGAGGAGATCGCCGGCGCCATGCGCATGCTCGCGCTGGAGGAGCCGGCGCAGCTGCTCGACGCGCTGTCGCGCTTCGTCGACGTCGAGCTGATCCGGTTGCGGCGCGTGCCGACCACCGAGCAGATGGATCGCCTGGCCGACACGCTGGCCTCGATCGAGTACTACCTCGAGGCGGCGCGCGACCAGCGCCTCGGCCGCGACCGCATCCTCGAGGTCACGCGCCGCAGCCTCGAGGCGCTGGGCTACTGGCCGATTCCCGATGCGCCGCTGCCGGCAGCCGCCAGCGAACTCGGCGAGCTTGCCGGCGCCAGCCTCGAACAGGCGCCGACGCCGCAGGCCGACACCACCACGCTGAGCTTCGACGCCGAGGTCACGCGCGTGGGCGCGCCCGAGCGCGCGGCCGAGGGCGTGGACCTGCCGCGCATCGAGCTGACCGAGGAGAGCCTGGACGAGTTCCTGGCCCGCATCGAGCGCGGCGAGACCGCTCCCGCCGAGCAGCTCGCGACGGCGCCCGGCGGCGAGCCGGCCGACGCCGCCCCGGCGCAGGCGCCGCGCCCGACCCATGACGTCGGGGGCCTGCGTTTCGCCGAGGACGCCGAGGGCGACGACGGCTACGACTGGATCGAGGTCGAGGAGGAAGTCGAGGTCGAGCCCGAGGCCGCGGCCGCGACGCCGTCGTCCGGCGGCTTCCAGGCCGTGCCCTCCGACGACATCGACGACGAGATCCGCGAGGTCTTCGTCGAGGAGGTGGCCGAGGAGATCGAGAACATCAACCGGCAGCTGCCGGCGTGGAAGGGCGACCTCGGCGACCTCGAGCGCCTCAAGCCGGTGCGCCGTTCGTTCCACACGCTCAAGGGCAGCGGCCGGCTGGTCGGCGCCATGGCCCTGGGCGAGTTCAGCTGGAAGATCGAGAACATGCTCAACCGGGTGCTCGACAAGAGCATCCCTGCTTCGCCCGCGGTGCTGGCGCTGCTCGATCATGCCGCCGCCGCGCTGCCGCCGCTGCTGGCGGGCCTGCGCGGCGAGGGCCCGGTGCGAGCCGACCTCGCGGCGATCATGGGCGTCGCCGACAAGCTCGCCGCCGGCGAGGAGGCCTGGCTGCGCACGGCCGAGAAGGTCAAGGTCAAGCGCACGCGGCGCGTGCGCGTGCCGCGGCCGCCCGCCGCGCCGGTCGCCGCGCCGGTCGAGCTCACCGACAGCGTCGACCTCGCCTCGACGATGGCGCTGGAAACGGCGCCGCGCGAGCTCGAACCCGAGACCCTGTCCGCGGTGTCGATGGCCGAGCACGCGGGCCCGTTCATGCCGGCGCTGGACCCGATGCTGCTGGAGATCCTGCGCAGCGAGGTCGAGGGCCACCTCGCCGTGGTGCGCGACTGGATCAACGCCTGCGAGCGCGCCGGCGCGCCCTTGCCGGCCACCGAGGCGGTGCTGCGTGCCGTGCACACCATGCACGGCGCGGTGTCGATGGCCGACGTGCCCGCGATCAGCGAAGTGGTCGGTCCGCTGGAGGGCTACATCCGCCGCCTGCGTGGCCAGGCCGACGCGCCGACGCCGGCCGGCCTCGCCACCATCGCCGACACCCTGCGCCTGTCCACCGACGTCATCGGCCTGCTCGACCGGCCTGGCGCGCCGGTCCCGGACGCCAGCGGTCTCGCGGCGCGCCTGGAGCAGCTGCGCAGCGCGTTGCCGGAACCGGAGAACGCCTTCAGCGTGTTCGACCTCGCGCTGGAGGAGGAAGCGGCCGAGGAGCCGGTGGTCGACGAATCCGAAGCGCTCGACGGCTTCATCGAGGAGGCCTCGATCGAGCCCGCCGGCGCGGGCCACGACTTCGACGAACTGCTGGCCGAGGCCGACGCGCTGATCGCGGCGACGCCGCAGGCGATCGAGCCCGCGCCGGTTTCGCAGCCGGTCGAGGTGCTCGACCTGATGTCGGCGCAGGAACCCTTCCCCGAGATCGCGGCCTCCGCCGCGGCCTCGTTCGAGGCGCCGGCGACGCCGGCGCCGGAAGCGCTGGACGAGACCCTGGAACTGGCCTCGGTGCCCGAGCCGTTCCCGGAAACCCGGGTCGAGGCCGCCTCGATCGAGGCGCTGGAGCTCGCCGCGGTGCCGGAGCCGTTCCCGGAGGAACGCAGCGCGACGCTGTCCGTCGCCGCGCCGGCACCCGCGACGGCACCCGTGCCGGAGCCGGAGGCCGCGGCGGCGGATGCGCATGCCGCGGCGCCCACGCCCACGGCGGAAATCGTGCCGATCGCCGAGGACCCCGAGCCCGAGGGCGCGCTGGTCCTGGCCGACATGGACGAGGACCTGGTCGAGATCTTCGTCGAGGAAGGCAACGACATCCTCGACAAGGCGGACGCGCTGGTCGCGCGCCTGCGCGAGTCGCCCACCGACCACGAGGCCATCACCGGCCTGCAGCGCCACCTGCACACGCTCAAGGGCAATGCCCGCGCGGTGGGCCTGGCCGGGATCGGCGACCTCAGCCATGCCGTCGAGTCGCTGCTCGAGGCCGTGGTCGGCGACCGCATGGACATGAGCCGGGCCTCGGTCGACGCGCTCGAGCGCGCCTTCGACCGCCTGCATCGCATGGTCGGCCGCGTCGCGCGGCGCCAGGCGGTGGGCACGCCGCAGAACATGATCGCGCGCTTCGAGGCGCTGGTGGCGGGCGAGGATTTCGAACTCGCGCCCGCGCCCGCGGAGCCCGCGGTCGAAGCCGAGGCTGCGGCGGGGCCGGCCGCGCCGGCGCCCGCGCCGGCCCCCGCGCCCGCCGCCGAGGCGGCGGCACGCCCCGCGCCGCGCCAGCGCGCCGCGCCGCGCCCGCTGCCGGAAGCCGTCGCGGAGGACGAGACGCTCAACCGCGCGCCGCAGGAAATGATCCGCGTGCGCTCGGACCTGCTCGACGCGCTGGTCAACTTCGCCGGCGAGGTCTCGATCTACCGCTCGCGCCTGGAGCAGCAGCTGGGCTCCTTCCGCTTCAACCTGGTCGAGCTGGACCAGACGGTGAACCGCCTGCGCGAGCAGCTGCGCAAGCTCGAGATCGAGACCGAGGCGCAGATCCTGTCGCGCTACCAGCGCGAGGCCGAGGCCACCGGCGGCGAGGCGGTGTTCGACCCGCTGGAACTTGACCGCTTCTCCACCCTGCAGCAGCTGTCGCGCGCCCTGGCCGAGTCGGTCAGCGACCTCGTGGCCCTGCAGAACGCGATGGACGACCTCACGCGCCAGTCCGAAACCCTGCTGCTGCAGCAGTCGCGCGTGAGTTCGGAGCTGCAGGAAGGCCTCATGCGCACGCGCATGGTGCCGTTCGACTCGGTGGTGCCGTTCCTGCGCCGCCTGCTGCGCCAGACCGCCGACGAGCTGGGCAAGCGCGCCTCGCTGCGGGTGGAAGGGGCGCAGGGCGAAATGGACCGCAACCTGCTCGAGCGCATGAAGGCGCCCTTCGAGCACATGCTGCGCAACGCGCTCGCCCACGGCGTCGAGTCGCCGGCCGAGCGCGACCGCGCCGGCAAGCCTTCCGAGGGCATGGTCCGCATCGCGGTGAGCCGCGAGGCGACCGAAGTCGTGCTGCGCGTGTCCGACGACGGCAAGGGCATGGATCGCGACGCGATCCGGCGCAAGGCGATCGAGCGCGGCCTGATGCGCCCGGATGCGCAGCTGTCCGACCGCGACCTGTTCGGCTTCGTGCTCGAGACCGGCTTCTCCACCGCGGAACAGGTGACCAAGATCGCCGGCCGCGGCGTCGGCATGGACGTGGTCGCGAGCGAGATCAAGCAGCTCGGCGGCTCGCTGGCGATCGACAGCCAGCGCGGCGTGGGCACCGAGTTCACCATCCGCCTGCCGTTCACCCTGGCGGTGACGCAGGCGATCCTGGTGCGGCTCGGCGACCAGATCTTCGCCGTGCCGATGTCGTCGGTGCAGGGCGTCGCGCGCATCCAGCGCGAGGACCTGGACCGGCGCCTGACGCAGCAGCACCCGAGCTTCGGCTACGCCGGCGAGGAATACGTCATCCACGAGCTCAACGTGCTGCTCGGCCTGCCGGGACATCGCGGCACCGACGATGCGCAGCAGCCGCTGCTGCTGGCGCGCACCGGCGACCAGCGCGCGGCGATCCGCGTCGACGCGGTGATGGGTTCGCGCGAGATCGTGGTCAAGTCGGTGGGCCCGCAGGTCAGCTCGGTGCCGGGCGTGTTCGGCGCCACCATCATGGGCGACGGCTCGGTGGTCATGATCCTCGACCTCGCGCCGCTGGTGCGCCGCAGCGCCGCGCTGCGCGAGGAAGTCGCCGCCGAGGCCGAGCTCGAGGCCGAGCTGCCGGGCGTGGTCGCGGCCGCCGCCGCCGCGCCGGAAGCGCGCCGCCAGCCCCTGGTCATGGTGGTCGACGACTCGATCACCATGCGCAAGGTCACCAGCCGCGTGCTCGAGCGCCAGGACATGGAGGTCATCACCGCGAAGGACGGCCTCGACGCGGTCGAGAAGCTGCAGGACCGCATCCCGGACCTGGTGCTGCTCGACATCGAGATGCCGCGCATGGACGGCTACGAGCTCGCCACCTACATGCGCAACGATCCGCGCCTGCGCACCGTGCCGATCATCATGATCACCTCGCGCACGGGCGAGAAGCATCGCCAGCGCGCCTTCGAGATCGGCGTCGACCGCTACCTCGGCAAGCCGTACCAGGAAGCGGACCTGCTGCGGAACGTCGAGGAGACGCTGAGGCTCAGCCGTGCGATCCACTGAGAACGCCGTCGTGGCCGAACGCCGGGTGCCGATCGCATTGCTGTACCAGGCGGTGGCGCTGCACGAGCACCTCAAGCGCGCCCTGACCGATCTCGGCGCGCAGGTGGTGTACGAGACCGAGACCAGCAAGTTCGACCGCGAGTCGCTCGCTTCATCCGGCGCCCGCGTGGTGGTGATCAACCTCGACCCGCAGGTGGAGGAGGACATCGAGCAGCTCGACGACCTGCTGGTCGACGACGAGCTCATGGTCGTGTTCAACGACGGCGAGGTGTCGAGCCGCCTCGAGGGCTGGGACGCGGCGCGCTGGGCGCGCCACCTCGCGACCAAGATCCTCGGCAACGAGGAAACCAACCCGCCGCGCCCGCCGGGAGCCGAGGCGATCCCGGTCAAGGTGAAGCAGTCCGCGCCGGACTACGTGGGCGCGCCCAACGTCGACCAGAGCTTCGAACTCGCCGGCCACGAGCTGGCCAACGCGCTCGCCGCCGACACCGGCGAGTCGATCGCGCGCACGCGCGCCGCGCTGGTCACCGCGCTCGAACCGATCGCGCCGGAGCTGGTCGGCGGCGAGCGGCCGGCAAGGCCCGACACGGTGGCCGCGGGACCCGACTTCGGCGCCGAGGCGCTGGCCGGGGCGGGCGACGCCACCAGCGTGGATTTCCTCGTGCTGGACATGGAGCTGGAGGCGCCGGCAGGCGAGCCGACGGCGCTGCCGCCCGACCAGCGCCCGACCCTGGAGTTGCCGCAACCGGTGCCGCTGGCCGCCGCCGAGCCGCCGACGCTGGAACTGCCCAGGCCCGCCTTCGCCGCCACCGAGCTGCCGCCGACCATGGAGTTGCCGCAGCCCGACTTCGCCAAGGGTGGCTTGCCGCCCACGGTCGAACTGCCGCAGCCGGAGTTCGCCCGGGTGGCGCCGGCGCCCGCCCCGCCCGAGCCCGAGAGCGAAGCGGGCATCGACGACATCACGGCCGAGTTCGAACGCTCGCTGCAGGCCTTCGGCATCGCCGTGGCCACCGCGGATTCGGCGCCTGCGCCGGCCACCGAGGACGAGCTGTCGCTGGGCGACCTCGACCTCGAGCTGTCGCGCGCCTTCGATGCCGCCAGTGCCACCGAACCGAAGCTGGGCGACGATGCGCCGCAGGGTCTCGACGACCTGTTGCTGGGCCTGTCGCTGGAGCCGACCGACGAGGACGCCGCCGCGGCGCCTGCGCCCGCCGCCAAGGCGCCGGCCGCCGCCGCTGCCGCCGGGGCCAATGCCCCGAGCGCGACCAGGCCGGCGCCGGCCGCCAGGCCAGCCGCCACCGACAAGTCCGCCGCGGAGCCGTCGGCGGCCGAGCCCGCGGCACGTTCGGTGGGTTCCTTCGACCTCTCGCACCTGTCGCTGGCGCCGCTGGAGGGCGAGGAGCCGTCCGCGCCGGTCACCGGGCGTGCCCGCTTCAACATCGACGAGGCCGACCGCAAGGCCAAGGCTGCCGCCGCGGCGCCACCGCCGGTGCCCGCGCCGCCGCCCGCACCCGCGCCTGCGGAGGAAGCCGAGTCCTTCGAGGCCCTGGAGTTCACCCTCGATACGGTGGATCCGTTGGCGCGCGAGATCGTGCCGCAGGATGCCGAGCGGCTCGAGGCGGAGCTGATGGCCGAGATCGAGGCGCTGTCGGCGCAGGCCGAGCGCGGCCCGGCCGCGCAGGCCGGCCCGATCGAGCGCGTGTGGGTGCTCGGCGCCTCGATCGGCGGCCCCGACGCCGTGCGCGAATTCCTCGGCGCGCTGCAGTCGCCGCTGCCGGTGGTGTTCCTGCTGGCCCAGCACATGGGCGCGGACTTCTACGAGTTGATGGTGCAGCAGCTCGGTCGCGCCACCACCCTGCGCGTGCGCGCGGTGGGCGAGGGCGAGACGGTGGCCCATGGCGACGTGGTGGTGGTGCCGCTGGACCGGCGCCTGCTGCTGGATGCCAGCGGCGTGGCGCACCTGGCGCCGCTGGAGGAGCAGTCGCCGTACAGCCCGTCCATCGACCTGGTGATGCGCGACGTCGCCGACCGTTTCGGCGCCAACGCCGGCGCCATCGTGTTCAGCGGCATGGCGCACGACGCCATCGACGGCTCCAGCTACCTCGCGTCCAAGGGCGGCACGGTGTGGGCCCAGGATCCCAACACCTGCGTGATCAGCTCCATGGTGGACGGCGCCATCGATGCCGGCGTGGTCAGCTTCACCGGCGCGCCGATGGACCTCGCGCGCCGCTTCAACCAGCAATTCGGCGCCGGCTGAGCCGGCCATACCCCGCAATCGGGCAGGATCGACCATGAACGAGACCCCGCGCGAGATCCGCGGCCTGATGATCAACGTCACCGGCGGCCGCGTCCTGCTGCCCAATGCCAGCGTGTCGGAGATCATCACCGCCGCCACGCCGGAGCCGGTGTCGCCGGCGCCGGACTGGCTGCTGGGGCGGGTGCGCTGGCGCGGCTGGCGCGTGCCCCTGTTCTCGTTCTCGATCCTGAGCGGGATTTCCACCCGCGACGGCGCGCTCAACGCCAAGGTGACCGTGCTCAAGGCGCAGGGCCGCAACGCGCGCATGCCCTTCATCGCGATGCTGTGCCTCGGCTTCCCGCGCCTGACCACCATCACGCCCGAGATCCTGATCCCGACCGGCGACCTCGACGGACCGGAGCCCTGCGTCAAGGCGCGGGTGCTGGTGCGCGACGATCCGGCCTACATCCCCGACCTCGCGCTGATCGAGCAGCGCATCGGCGAGGCACTGGCCAACGCCGCCGCGCAGGTCGCATGAGACGCCCGCGCTTCCGCCCGCGCTCGCAGGCTCAGGCCAGGTCGCCCAGGCGCGACTGCAGGGCCGCGATCGCGGCCAGGCCCGCCGTTTCCGTGCGCAGGATCCGCGGGCCCAGCCGCAATCCGCGGTAGCCGGCCTGCGCCAGCAACCCGAGGTCGCGCTCGGAGAAGCCGCCCTCCGGACCCGCCGCAAGCAGCAAGGCGCCGCACGGCGCCAGCGACGCCGGACCCTGGTCCGCATCGGGCTGCAGCACCCGCTTCTCCAGCGCGAGCTCCCGCGCCGCCGCGGCGTGCGTCGCCAGCGCCACCGGCGCCTCCACCGCGGGCACGACGGCGCGCCCGCACTGTTCGCAGGCGCTCTGCACCACCCGTTGCCAGTGCGCGAGGCGACGGCCGGCGCGTTCCTCGTCGAGCCGCACCTCGGTGCGTTCGCTCGACACCGGCACGAAGCGCGCCACGCCCAGTTCGGTGGCCTTCTGCAGGATCAGGTCCATGCGCTCGCCGCGCGCGATCGACTGCACCAGCGTGATCGCCAGCGGCGACTCGTTGCGCCGCTCCGTGGCCGCGCCGATGCGCAGCTCGACCGCGCCGCGGGCACCGATCTCCAGGATCGCCGCATGGTCGCGGCCGTCGCCGTTGAAGCACGCGACCGCGGCGCCGTCGGCGAGGCGCAGCACGCGCACCAGGTGGTCGGCGGCGAAGGGCGGCAGGCGCACCCGCGCGCCGGCGGCCAGCGGGGCATCGACGTAGACCCTGGTGCTGCGCATGGCGGCGTCCTCAGTCGCTGCCGTCCGGCGCCCGCTGCGCGGCGTGGAACCCGGCGACGAAGTCGTCGAGGCGCCGCGCCGCGATCGCATCGCGCAGGCCGGCCATCAGGCGCTGGTAGTAGCGCAGGTTGTGCACGGTGCCCAGCATCGGGCCCAGCATCTCGTTGCAGCGGTCGAGGTGGCGCAGGTAGGCGCGACTGAAGCCGCCGCTGCAGGCGGCGCAGTCGCAGCCCTCCTCGATCGGGCGCAGGTCGCGCTCGTAGCGGGCGTTGCGGATCCGCACCACGCCGCCGGCGGTGAAGAAGTGGCCGTTGCGCGCGTTGCGGGTCGGCATCACGCAATCGAACATGTCGACGCCGCGGCGCACCGCCTCGACGATGTCCAGCGGCTTGCCCACCCCCATCAGGTAGCGCGGTCGCAGCGCGGGCAGGTGCGGCACGGTCGCGTCGAGGATGCGTTCGCGCTCCTCGGCCGGCTCGCCCACCGACAGGCCCCCGATCGCGTAGCCGTCGTAGCCGATGGCGGCCAGGCCCGTGGCCGAGCGCTCGCGCAGGTGCGGGTGCATGCCGCCCTGGACGATGCCGAACAGCGCGTTGGGGTTGCCCTCGTGCGCGCGCTTGCTGCGCTCGGCCCAGCGCAGCGACAGCTCCATCGAGTCGCGCGCCTGCGCCTCGGTCGCCGGCCAGGGCGTGCATTCGTCGAAGATCATCACGATGTCGGAGTCGAGCACGCGCTGGATGCGCATCGATTCCTCGGGACCCAGGAACACGCGCGAACCGTCCACCGGCGAGGCGAACCAGACGCCATCCGGGGTGATCCTGCGCCGCTGCGCCAGCGACCACACCTGGAAGCCGCCCGAGTCGGTGAGGATCGGGCCGTCCCAGCGCATGAAGCCGTGCAGCCCGCCGTGCGCGGCGATCACCTCGGTGCCCGGGCGCAGGAACAGGTGGAAGGTGTTGCCGAGCACGATCTGCGCGCCGAGCGCGCGCAGGGCCGCGGGCGTCATCGCCTTGACCGTGCCGTAGGTACCCACGGGCATGAAGGCCGGGGTCTCGACCGCGCCGCGCGCGAAGCGCAGGGTGCCGCGCCGCGCGGCGCCGTCGGTGGCGAGCAAGTCGAACTGCATGCGCAAGCGTCTCCGGGCCGGCGCGCCGCGGCGGCGGGCGCGGCGGGGTGCAGCCGTGGTTCTCGTCGTTCCCGCGCCGGCGGGATTCCCTGGCGGCAACTCTACTGGGGATTGCCGCCCGCGCGGGAACGAGGCCCGGGCCGCAGCGGGTGCGGGTACCGGTCCAGAGGTTCCCTAGGCCGCCGGCGCGAACACCAGCATGGCATCGCCGTAGGAATAGAAGCGGTAGCGCTCGCGCACCGCGTGCCGGTACGCCGCCAGCACGCGCTCGCGCCCGGCGAAGGCCGACACCAGCATCAGCAGGGTCGATTCGGGCAGGTGGAAGTTGGTCACCAGCGCGTCCACGCTGGCCACCGCGCGCCCAGGGAAGATGAAGATCCGCGTCTCGCCGGCGTACGGGCGCAGCACGCCGTCGACGGTCGCGGTCTCGAGCGCGCGCACCACGGTAGTGCCCACCGCCACCACGCGGCCGCCGGCGGCGCGGGTTCGCGCCACCGCCTCACACAGGCCGGCGCCCACGTTGAGCCACTCGCCGTGCATGCGGTGCTCGCGCAGGTCCTCGCTGCGCACCGGCTGGAAGGTGCCGGCACCCACGTGCAGGGTGATGCTGGCGCTGCCGACCCCGCGCGCGGCCAGCGCGTCGAGCAGGGCCTGGTCGAAATGCAGGCCCGCGGTGGGCGCGGCCACGGCGCCCGGCTCGCGCGCGTACACGGTCTGGTAGCGCTGGTGGTCGGCGGCGCGGTCGGCGCGCTGGATGTACGGTGGCAGCGGCACGTGGCCGATGCGTTGCAGGCGCTCGCGCAGCGGCTCGGACGGGTCGAAGCGCAGGCGCGCGAACTCGCCCTCGCGGCCCAGCACCTCGACCGTGCTGCCGTCGTCGAGCAGCAGGCCGCGGCCGGCCTTGAGCGGCTTGGAGGCGCGCACCTGCGCCAGCGCCTCGTGCTCGCCCAGCAGCCGCTCGATCAGGATCTCGACCCGGCCGCCGCTGTCCTTGCGGCCGAACAGCCGCGCCGGCAGCACGCGCGTGTCGTTGAACACCAGCAGGTCGCCGGGATCGAGCAGCTGCAGCAGGTCGCGGAAGCGCCGGTCCTCGAGGCTGCCGTCGGGCCGCAGCACCAGCAGGCGGCTGGCGGCGCGATCCTCCAGCGCCTCCTGCGCGACCAGGTCCGGCGGCAGCTCGAAGTGGAAGTCGGAACGCTTCATCGGCGCATTGTAGGAGCGCCGGCCGCAGGCCCGCGGCGTGCGCCGGCGCGGCGGATCAGAGCCAGCCCTTCTGCCGCGCCAGGCGGTAGGCCTCGATGCGGTTGCCCACGCCCAGCTTGCCGATGACCTCGGACAGGTAATTGCGCACCGTGCCCTGCGACAGGTGCAGCTGGGTCGCGATCTCGCCGGCCGACAGGCCTTCGCCGGCCAGCCGCAGCACCTGCCGCTCGCGGTCGTTGAGCGGATCCGATTCCGACCAGGCTTCGACCGCCAGTTCGGGATCGACCGCGCGCCCGCCGCGATGCACCTTGCGCAGCGCCTCGGCCAGGCGGTCCGCCGGCGCGTCCTTGAGCAGGTAACCGCTGGCGCCGGCGTCGAGCGCGCGGCGCAGGTAGCCGGGCCGCGCGAAGGTGGTCAGGATCACGACCTTGCACGGCAGGCCCTGGTCCTTGATCCGCTGCGCCAGCTCCAGGCCGGTCAGGCCGGGCATCTCGATGTCGGTGACCACGACGTCGGGCTTGAGCCGGCCCAGCTCGCGCCAGGCGAGGTCGCCGTCGCCCACGCTGGCGACCACGTCGATGTCCGGTTCGAGCTTGAGCAGCGCGGCCAGGGCGCCGCGGACCATGGCCTGGTCCTCGGCCAGCAGCACGGAGATCATCGGTCGGCGTCCACGGGCATTACGCGCAGTGTGCAACGCGCGGCGGCCCACGGCCACCCCGGGCGCGGCGCCGGCCGCCGCCCGCCGGTCCGGTTAGCGAACCGCCACCAAACGGCGCGGTGCCGCCGCGGTGCCGCCGCCGGCACGGTCCGGCTCCGGCGGCGCGCGCCAGGGCACGCGCAGTTCCAGCAGCGTGCCGTCGCCATTGCCGGACCGCAGGCGCAGCTCGCCGCCGATCGCCTCGACCCGCTCGCGCATGCCGCGCAGGCCGTTGCCCTCGGCGCGCGCGCCGCCGAGGCCGTCGTCGCGGATCGACAGGCGCACCGAGTCGCCCTCGCGCAGCAACTCGGCGCTGCAGCGGCGTGCCTGGGCGTGGCGGATCACGTTGGTGGCCGCCTCGCGCAGGGCCAGCGCCAGCACCGTCTCGGTCTCCGGGTGCAGCGCGGTGTCGTCGCTGCGGTAGTCGAAGTCGACCTCGACCGCCGCCAGCGCCAGGCGCGCGCTGGCGAACTCGGCGCGCAGGCCCATCGCGCGCATGCCGGCGACGGCACGCCGCACCTGGCCCAGCGCCTCGCGCGCCACCCGCTCGACGTCGGCGATCTCGCGCTGCGAGGCCGCGGGGTCGCGCAGCGCCAGCTTGGCCGCCAGCTCGGCCTTGATCGTGATCACGGACAGGGTGTGGCCGAGCAGGTCGTGCAGGTCGCGGCCGATGCGCTCGCGTTCGGCCACCTGGGCCAGGCGCCGGATCTCGTCCTGCGACAGGCGCAGCGCCTGGTTGGCGCGGGCCTTGGCGATCCAGACCCGGTTGCACGCCGCGGACAGCACGCCGGCGAAGAGGCCGCTGGCGACGAACAACGCCATCGGCGCATCGATCAGCCAGCATCCGAGGGCGAAAAGCGCCTGCGCCGTGGCGACGACGGCCAGCATCGCGGGCCAGGGCAGGAAGGCCGCCATCACGCAGGCGTAGACCATGAACGTGTTGGCGAACAGGTTGGCCGGCAGCAGCGCCATCGCCAGGCCGGCGATCGCCAGCAACAGGCCCACGCGACGCCAGCCGCGCACCCAGTAGAAGCCGAAATACAGGGGCAGGAACACGGCCACCGCGAGCGTGGTCAGGCGCCAGTCCACGGCCGGAAAGCCCGGCGCCGCCAGCGGGAAGGCCAGGAACAGCAGGTACGCCAGCGAGAACCACGGCATCGCGCCGGGCTCCAGCACCGGCGGCAGCAGGCGTTGCTGCACCTGGTTCCAGGCGGCCCTGGCGCGCAGCTGCCAAGGTTTCGCGGCAATCGGGAAGGCCATGGAAGCGATCCTAGAACCGCTGCGGCGCCGTTGGCAGGCCGGATCGTCAGTGCCGGCGCATGACGGGCGTCACCCGCCGGCCGGGGGTACCGGGGCCGGTCCGCGCATGATATGCTGCTCTACTCTTTAACTGGTTGATTTTGTTGCGATCTCCGCCCGAACGGAGATCGCGGGAGAGGCGCAATGACCCTGATCGAGAAGCTCAACGCGATGCGCAGCAGCGGCGGCAGCCGCCGCACCGTCGGCCTGCCCGATGCGACCATCGCCCGCTTCGCCGCCAACCACCCGGCGCTGCGCCAGGCCGTAGACGAGGCCTGGGCGGCGTTCCAGGCCGTGCGCGCGGAATCGCCCGAGCTGCTGGCGCTGGACGAGGACGCCCAGGTGCGCCGCGTGCAGGAGGGCTTCATCAATTTCTACCAGGACGACGCGGTCAATCCCTACGTCGCCCTGGCCGGCCGCGGCCCCTGGGTGGTCACGGCCAAGGGCGCGGTGATCCACGATTCGGGCGGCTACGGCATGCTCGGTTTCGGCCACGCGCCGCCCGCGGTGCTGGAGGCGCTGGCGCGCCCGCACGTGATGGCCAACGTCATGACGCCGTCGTTCAGCCACCACCGGCTGGTCGAGGCCCTGCGGCGCGAGATCGGCCACACCCGCGGCGCGTGCCCGTTCCCGAAATTCCTCGCGCTCAACTCCGGCTCCGAGGCCGTGGGCCTCGCCGCGCGCATCACCGACGTCAACGCCAAGCTGATGACCGACGCGGGCGGACGCCACGCCGGCCGCACGGTGAAGCTGCTGGCGCTCAAGGGCGCCTTCCACGGCCGCACCGACCGCCCGGCGCAGTTCTCCGATTCCAGCCGCAAGGCCTACCACCAGCACCTCGCCACCTTCCGCGGCCTCGACAACCTGATCACGGTGGCGCCCAACGACGTCGAGGGGCTGCGCGCCGCGTTCGCGCAGGCCGACGACAACGGCTGGTTCATCGAGGCCATGTTCCTCGAGCCGGTGATGGGCGAGGGCAATCCCGGCATGGCGACCACGCCGGCGTTCTACGCCGCGGCGCGCGAGCTCACCCGCGCGCATGGTTCGCTGCTGCTGATCGACTCCATCCAGGCCGGGCTGCGCGCGCACGGCGTGCTGTCGATCATCGACTACCCGGGCTTCGAGCGCCTCGATCCGCCGGACATGGAGACCTACTCGAAGGCGCTCAACGCCGGGCAGTTCCCGCTGTCCGTGCTGGCGCTGTCGGCGCAGGCGGCCGACCTCTACCGCAAGGGCCTGTACGGCAACACCATGACCGCCAATCCGCGGGCGATGGACGTGGCGGTGGCGGTCATGGGGCAGATCACGCCGGAACTGCGCCGCAACATCACCGAGCGCGGCCGCGAGTTCCTCCAGCGCCTGGAGAAGCTGGCGCGCGAGTTGCCGGGCACGATCACCCGGGTGCAGGGCACCGGCCTGCTGTTCTCCTGCGAGCTGTCGGGGGACTACAAGTGCTTCGGCGCCGGTTCCACCGAGGAGTTCATGCGCCTCAACGGCGGCGGCGTGATCCATGGCGGCGCCACTTCGCGGCGCTTCACCCCGCACTTCGGCATCGGCTCCGACGAGGCCGAACTGGTGGTCGAGTCGGTCCGGCACGCGCTGACGGCGGGGCCGCGCAAGGTCGCCGACCCGGCCCGGGCGGCCTGAGCCGGTCGCCGCGGCCAGCGCGATGGTGCCGGCGCGCCCCTTGGGATGCGGGTGCCCCGGCCCCATGGCATAATCCGGCGCCTTTTTCCGGGGCCTGCCGGCGCGTCTGCGTCCGCCCCGGATCCCACCGAACCAACCCCGGGGTATTCCCATGGAGTTCCTGATTTCCGCCGCGCATGCGCAGGCTGCACCGGGCGCGCAAGCGCCCTCGATGATGTCGCCGCTGATCATGATGGTGCTGTTCTTCGCCATCTTCTGGTTCATCGCCATCCGGCCGCAGATGAAGCGCGCCAAGGAACACCGCGCCATGCTCGGCGCGCTGGGCAAGGGCGACGAGGTGGTGGTCGCCGGCGGACTGCTGGGCCGGGTCGAGGACATCGGCGAATCGGTGGTTTCGGTGGAACTTGCGCAGGGCCTCGTGGTCAAGGTGCAGAAGCACGCCATCGCCGCCGTCCTGCCCAAGGGCACGCTCAAGTCGGCCTGAGGCCGCCACTCCCCCCTAGCCGGCGCGCGGCCGCTGCCGCGTGCCGTCGGTGTTCGCCATGATCGATTTTTCGCGCTGGAAACTCGCCCTGCTCGGCGTCGTGCTGCTTGCGGGCGTGCTCTACGCCCTGCCGAACCTGTTCCCGCAGGACCTCGCGGTGCAGGTCTCGGCCAACCGCGGCGCGGTGCTCGACGATGCGGTCAAGGAGCGCGTCACCGGCGCGCTGGAGAAGGCCGCGGTCGCGTCGAAGGGCATCGTGCTGGAGAAGGACCGCCTGCTGGTGCGGCTCGACGACAGCGATGCCCAGCTCAAGGCCGCCGAAGTGCTGCGGGGCGAGCTCGGCGACGGCTACACCGTCGCGCTCAACCTCGCCTCGACGGTGCCGAAGTGGCTGAGCGCGCTGGGCGGCAGCCCGATGACGCTGGGCCTGGACCTGCAGGGCGGCGTGCACTTCCTGATGGAGGTCGACCAGCGCGCCACCACGACCAAGCAGGAGGAGCGCTACGCCGACGACATCCGTGCCCTGCTGCGCGAGAAGAACATCCGTTACAAGTCGGTCAACCGCGGCGCCGATGGCCTGACCATCGCGCTGCGCAGCGAGGCCGACCGCGACGCCGCGTTCCTCAACATCTCGCGCGACATCCTTGCGCTGGAACTGGCCAATGGCCCGGTCACCGCCGACACCTGGACCCTGCTCGCGACGGTGCGTCCGTCCGAGGTCAAGCTGGCGATGGACTCGGCGATCGAGCAGAACGTCGCCACCCTGCGCAACCGCATCAACGCGCTGGGCGTGGCCGAGCCGATCATCCAGCAGCAGGGCGACTCGCGCATCGTGGTGCAGCTGCCCGGCGTGCAGGACACCGCCGCGGCCAAGAAGATCCTCGGCGCCACCGCCACGCTGGAATACCGCGCGGTGGACGAGAGCGTGAGCCCGTTCGAGGCCGTCGCCAGCGGCAACGTGCCGCCCGACTCGCGCATCTACTACCGGCGCGAAACCGGTCCCGACGGCAAGCCGATCCCGATCCTGCTCAAGAAGCGCGTGATCGCCACCGGCGACCAGCTCACCGACGCGGCCAGCGGCTTCGACCAGCAGGACGGCTCGCCGATGGTCTCGGTGACGCTCAACGCGGTCGGCGGCCGGCGCATGGAGCAGTTCACGATGGAGAACGTCGGCAAGCCGATGGCCGTGGTCTTCATCGAGCGCCTGCCCGAGGTGCGCGTGGTCGACGGCAAGGAAGTGCGGAGCACGCGGATCAAGGAGGAAGTGATCAGCGTCGCCAACATCCGCGGCGTGTTCGGCAAGCGCTTCCAGACCACCGGCCTGGACTCGACCCAGGAGGCCAGCGAGCTCGCGCTGCTGCTGCGCGCCGGCTCGCTCGCCGCCCCGGTGGACATCGTGGCGGAGCGCACCATCGGCCCCAGCCTGGGCAAGGACAACATCGACCGCGCCATGAAGGCCACGGCCGTGGGCTTCGTGCTGGTGCTGCTGTTCATGGCGTTCTACTACCGCGTGTTCGGCCTGATCGCCAACGCCGCGCTGATCGCCAACGCCCTGTTGCTGACCGCGATCCTGTCGCTGTTCGGCGCCACCCTGACCATGCC
>CAZTNB010000010.1:10427-39816 GCA_964614825.1 uncultured Gammaproteobacteria bacterium | reverse complement strand
TCGGAGATGCCGAGTTCGTCGCGCGCATGCGCGCCCAGCGCATCGTGCGCCATCAACTGGTCGGACACCTGCTGCGCCAGCGCCGGGTCGAGTCCGCGGCGCACGTAGATCGCGGTCAGTTCCTCGCGCTCGTGCGGCAGATCGGTGGCGAGCTCGCGGCGCTCGCGGTCGAGGTCGGCCTGCTCGGTGTCGGATTGCGAGCTCACCGACACGTACTCGCCGGCGGCCATCGACATCGCGCCCGCGACCAGGCCGGCGGTGCCGGCGACCAGGATGCTGCCGACGCTCGCGTTCGCCGCCGCCACGCCGATCACCAGGCTGGCGGTGGAGACGATGCCGTCGTTGGCGCCGAGCACCGCCGCGCGCAACCAGCCGATGTGCTGGGTGCGATGGCGCTCGAAGTGGCGGTGCGGCATGGCGTGCCTGCCTTTCCGTCGCGGGGATGCGCCGATGATACGGGGCTGCAGGCCGGAACCGCGGCCTCAGCGGCCCGCGCCGTGGGAGCCGCGCCGCGCAAGGTGGCCGATCGTCGCCACCACCAGCGCCGCCAGCGCGATCCAGTCGGCGAGCACGACGCGCGCGAGCTCGGCGTTGTAGGCGGGGGCCGCGTAGGCGAAACCAAGGAAGCCCAGCACGCTGGCGTAGCCGGCGACCAGTGCGAGCCCGCGCCAGGCGGGCCGGAACGCCGCCGCGGCCAGCAGCAGGCCCAGCAGCGCGAAGAGCAGCGCGCGATGGCGCATCAGGATCACGAGGCTGGCGTCGTCCAGCGCCACGCCGTAGAGGGCCTGCAGGCGTTCGGGCCCGAGCATCCCGGCGGCCGGCAGCAGGTGGATGACGGCGGCGACGAGCAGGGCAACTGCGACGAGGCGGTTCATGTCCTCTCCATCGAGGCGTGGTTCAGGGCAGTGGCGCGTCGGCGCCGGGCTCCGCGAACAAGCCGGGCGCGAAATGGCGTCGCACCGGCGCGAAGCTGCGGCGGTGGATGCCGCACGGTCCCAGGCGCTCCAGCGCGTCGAGGTGATCGGGCGTGGGATAGCCCTTGTGCACGGCGAAGCCGTAGCCCGGGTAGGTGCCGTCGAGCTCGCGCATCAGGCGATCGCGGGTCACCTTGGCCAGGATCGAGGCCGCGCCGATGCAGGCCTCGGTGGCATCGCCGCCGACGATCGCGCGCGCCGGCAGCGCCAGGCCGCGCGGCAGGCGGTTGCCGTCGATCAGCGCCTCGTCGGCGGCGGGACGCAGCCCGGCCAGGGCGCGGGCCATGCCCGAAAGCGTCGCCTGCAGGATGTTGAGGCGGTCGATCTCCGCCACCTCGACCACCACGACCTGCCAGGCCGCGGCGTGTTCGACGATGCGCGCGTAGCAGTCCTCGCGCTGGCGCTCGGCCAGCGCCTTGGAGTCGCCGATGCCGGCGACCGGGCGCCGCGGATCGAGGATGACCGCCGCCACCACCAGCGGCCCGGCCAGTGGCCCGCGACCTGCCTCGTCCACCCCGGCGATGCGACGGGCCGGCACGCTCAGCGCGCCTTGCGCCGCCGCGTGCGCGGCGGCGCCACCAGCAGGTCGTCGGCCTCGGTCGGGCCGCCGTGCGGCACCCAGCTCAGGTTGGCGATGCAGCGCTGCAGCAGCGCCAGCAGCTGCCGGCGCTCGGCCGCGGACAGGCCGCGCTGCGCCTCCGCCAGCAGCGCATCGCCGGCCTCGCAGCCACGGTCGAACTCGCGCCGGCCCTTGGCGGTGACGAAGGTCTTGAGGATGCGGCCGTGCGCGGGGTCGGACTGGCGCTGGATCAGGCCGTCGCGCTCGAGCCGGGTCAGGATCTGGTTCATGGTCTGCGGCGTGACCATGGCCCAGCGCGCCAGTTGCGCGCCCGACAGCCCGGGCGCCTCGCTGAGCAGGTGCAGGGCGACCGCGTGCGGGAAGGTCAGTTCCACGCCCTGCGCGCGCATGCGCTGGCCGAACGCGGCATGCAGCAGGTGGTGCAGCTGCTTGATGGCGTAGCCGAGGTCGTCGCGGGCCTGCTGCAGGGCCGAACCGTTGCCGGGCTTTTCACCCATTATCAGTACGCTGATACAATATCATCGTGCTGATATTAACCCCTTGAACGGTCACGATCCATGCCGCCCGCCAAACCCGCCCTGCCGTGCCGCGCCGCCCTCGCCGTGCTCGCCGCCCTGATCGCCGGCTGCGGCGGCGGCGGCGAAGCCAAGCCGGCCGCGGCGGGCGCCTCGCTGGCGGTGAACCTGGTGGCGGTCGAGCGCGCCGCGGTCGACCGCAGCGTCGCCGCCTCGGGCGGCATCGCGGCGTGGGAGGAGATGCTGCTCGGGGTCGAGGTCAGCGGCCTGCGCGTGGCCTCGGTGGCGGTGGAAGTGGGCGACACCGTGGCGCGGGGCGCGGTGCTGGTGGCGCTGGACGGGCGCACCATCGACAGCGAACTGCGGCAGGCCGCCGCGGCCGTGGAGGAGGCCGAGGCGGCGCTGGTGCTGGCACGCAGCAACCTCGAGCGCGGCCGCCAGCTGCGCACGCGCCAGCTGATCAGCCATGCCGAGCTCGACCAGCTCGGCGCGGCGGTGGTGCAGGCGCGGGCGCGGGTGACCACCACCGCGGCGCAGCGCGATGCCGCGCGCCTGCGCCTGGACTACGCCACCCTGCGCGCGCCGGACGATGGCGTGATCTCGCGCCGCGACGTGCAACCCGGGCAGGTCGTGATGGCCGGCGACGAGATGCTGCGCCTGATCCGCCAGGGCCGCCTGGAGTGGCGTGCCGCGCTGGCCGAGGCCGACCTGGTCGCGGTGCAGCCCGGCATGGCGGCCAGCCTCACCGCGCCCGGCGGCGCGGTCGTGCGCGGCAGCGTGCGCGCGGTCTCGCCCAGCCTCGACCCCGCCACCCGCACCGGCACCGTCTACGTCGACCTGCCGCAACCCGGCGGCTTGCGCGCCGGCATGTTCGCCCAGGGCTTCATCCACCTCGGCGACACCCCGGGCCTGTCGGTGCCGCTGTCCTCGGTGGTGCGGCGCGACGGCTATGCGTACGTGTTCGTGGTCGACCCGCAGCAGCGCGTGGCGCAGCGCCGGATCGAGGTCGGGCGCGTGTCCGGCGAGCGCATCGAGATCCTCGAGGGCGTGGCCGAGGGCGAGCGCGTGGTGGGGCGCGGCGCCGCCTTCCTCAGCGACGGCGACCGCGTGCGGGTGGTCGCCGACGGCGCCGCGGACGCCGCCCCGTGAACCTCTCGGCCTGGGCCATCCGGCGCCCGCTGCCGGCGCTGATGATCTTCATCGCGCTGTGCGCGGCCGGGCTGTACGGCTTCCACCGGCTGCCGATCGCGCGCTTCCCCGACATCGCGTTCCCGATGGTCACGGTGACCGTGACCCTGCCGGGCGCGGCCCCGAGCCAGCTCGAGACCGAGGTCACGCGCAAGGTCGAGGACGCCGTGGCCACGATCGAGGGCCTCAAGCGCGTGATCTCCACCGTGAGCGAGGGCGTGTCGGTCACCGCGATCGAGTTCCGGCTCGAGGCCGACCTCAACGTGGTGCTCGACGAGGTGCGCGACGCGGTCACCCGCATCCGCATCGACCTGCCGCTGGACATCGAGGAACCGGTGGTGGCGAAGGTCAACGTGGTCGGCGGCTCGCTGCTGACCTACGCGGTGCGCTCCGAGCGCCTGCGCCCGGACGAGCTGTCGTGGTTCGTCGACGACGTGGTCGCCAAGGCCATGTACGGCATCCGCGGCGTCGGCTCGGTGGTCCGCGCCGGCGGCGTCGAGCGCGAGGTGCGGGTCGACCTCGACCCGCGCGCGCTGCAGTCGCTGGGCATCACCGCCGGCGAGGTCTCGCAGCAGCTCGCGCGCATCCAGCTCGAGCGTCCCGGCGGCCGCACCGAGTGGGCCGGCAGCCAGCAGGTGGTGCGCACCGTGGGCACCGTCGCCGACGCGCAGGCGCTGCGCGACTATCCGATCGCGCTCGCCGACGGCCGCTCGGTGCGCCTGTCGGCGCTGGCGAGCGTGCGCGACGCGGCGGCCGAGGCGACCCAGATGGCGCTGCTCGACGGCACGCCGGTGGTGGGCTTCTCGATCTCGCGCACGCGCGGGTCGAGCGAGGTCGCGGTGGCGGCCGAGGTGCGCGCCGCGCTGGCGCGGCTGGAGCGCGAGAACCCGGCGGTCCGCTTCGTGCTGGCGTGGTCGACGGTGGAGGAGGCCGAGAATTCCTACGCATCGTCGATGACCATGCTGTGGGAGGGCGCCGCCCTGGCCCTGCTGGTGGTGTGGCTGTTCCTGCGCGACTGGCGCGCGACCTGGGTCTCGGCGGTCGCGCTGCCGCTGTCGATCATCCCCACCTTCGCGGTGATGCACTACCTGGGCTTCAGCCTCAACCTCATCACCCTGCTGGCGCTGGCCGTGGTGGTCGGCATCCTGGTCGACGACGCGATCGTCGAGGTCGAGAACATCGTGCGCCACCTCGGCATGGGCAAGCCGCCGAAGCAGGCGGCGCTGGAGGCCGCCAACGAGATCGGCGTGGCGGTGATCGCGACCTCGCTGACCCTGGCGGCGGTGTTCGTGCCGGTGGCGTTCATGCCCGGAATCCCCGGCAAGTTCTTCCGCGAGTTCGGCTGGACCGCCGCCACCGCGGTGCTGTTCTCGCTGCTGGTGGCGCGCCTGCTCACGCCGATGATGGCCGCCTACCAGCTCAAGGCGCATCCGGCGCCGCACGCCGACGGCCGCCTGATGCGCTGGTACCTGGGCTGGGTCGATGCCGCGCTGCGCCACCGCACCCGCACGCTGTGGATCGCCTTCGCGCTGTTCCTGGGCTCGCTGGCGCTGGTGCCGCTGATCCCGGCGACCTTCATCCCCAGCTCCGACCTCGGCCGCAGCAACCTCAACCTGGAGCTGCCGCCGGGTTCGCGCATCGAGGAGACCATCGCGGTCGCCGAGCAGGCGCGCGCGCGCCTGGCGACGCTGCCGGAGCTGGCCCAGGTCTACAGCCTGATCGGCGGCTCGATCGACATCGGCGATCCGGGCAAGACCGGCATCGACGACGCGCGCAAGGCCACCCTGATCCTCGACTGGGGCGAGCCGGGACGGCGCGCGCGCAGCCAGAAGGACCTGGAGCGCGAGGTGCGCGCCCTGCTCGCCGACCTGGCCGGCGTGCGGGTGAGCTTCCTGTCCAGCGAGCCGGGCGAACTGATGCAGCTGGTGCTCGCCGGCGACGATCCGCGCGCGCTGGCGGAGGCCGCGCAGGCGGTGGAGCGCGACCTGCGCCGGCTGCGCGGCCTGGGCAGCATCTCCTCGACCGCGTCGCTGCTGCGGCCCGAGGTCGTGATCGTGCCCGACCCGGCGCGCGCGGCCGACCTCGGGGTCGCCACCACCGACATCGCCGAGGCGGCGCGCATCGCCACCGCCGGCGACTTCCGCCAGCGCCTGGCCAAGCTCAACCTGCCGGAGCGGCAGGTGCCGATCCGGGTCGGCTTCGCCGACGCCGCGCTGGCCGACCCGGCCCTCATCGGTTCGCTGCTGGTGCCGGGCCGCGGCGGCCCGGTGCCGCTGATGTCGGTCGCCACGATCCGCCTCGACTCGGGCCCGGCGCAGATCGACCGCTACCAGCGCCAGCGCAACGTCACCCTCACCGCCGAGCTCAACGGCCGGCCGCTGGGCGAGGTGATGGCCGAGGTGGAGGCGCTGCCCTCGGTGCGCAAGCTGCCGCCCGGCGTGACCTTCCTCAACACCGGCGACACCGAGGTGTTCGTCGAGCTGTTCGTCGGCTTCGCCCTGGCCATGGCCGCGGGCATCGTCTGCATCTATGCCGTGCTGCTGCTGCTGTTCAACAACGCGCTGCAGCCGTTGACGATCCTGATCGCGGTGCCGCTGTGCGCGGGCGGCGCCTTCGGCGCGCTGCTGCTGACCCAGAACGCGCTGTCGCTGCCGGCGCTGATCGGCCTGCTGATGCTGATCGGCATCGCGACCAAGAACTCGATCCTGCTGGTCGACTACGCGGTGATCGCCGAGCAGGAGCACGGCCTCTCGCAGCACGACGCCCTGGTCGACGCCTGCCGCAAGCGCGCGCGGCCGGTGATCATGACCACGCTGGCGATGACCGCCGGCATGCTGCCGATCGCGCTGGGCTTCAGTCCCGATTCCAGCTTCCGCGCGCCGATGGCGATCGCCGTGATCGGCGGGCTGGCGACCTCGACCCTGCTGTCGCTGGTGGTGATCCCGGCCGCCTACACCGTGTTCGACGACATCGGCGCCTGGATGCTGCGCCGGCGGCGCAAGCAGCGGCCGGCGCCGTCGACCCCGGCCTGATCAGCGCGGCCCGGCGGGCAGCAGTTCGACGATCGCGGCGGCGGCCTGCGCGTCGGCGTCGGCGCGCAACGCGGCGTGGATGTCCTCGAAGCGTCGCGCCACCCGCGCGGCCTCGGCCGGCTCGCGCAGCCAGTGCAGCACCGCGGCCGCCAGCGCCGGCGCGGTGCAGGCCTCCTGCACCAGTTCCGGCACGACCTGCTCGCCGGCGAGCACGTTGGGCAGCGCGTAGCGGTCGGTGCGCATCAGGCCCAGGCGGCGCACGATCCAGGCCGTGAGCGGCGCCACCTTGTAGCCCACCACCATCGGCCGCTTGGCCAGCATCGCCTCCAGCGCGGCGGTGCCCGAGGCCAGCAGCACCACGTCGGCGGCGATCAGCAGTTCGTGCGCGCGGCCGTCGAGCAGGCGCACGCCCGGCGTCGCGCCCGGCATCGGTTCGAAGGCCGCGCGGCAGGCGGCGTTGGCCATCGGCGCCAGCACCTGCAGGGACGGCAGCTCGGCGCGCACCCGGGCCGCCGCCTCGAGGAACACCGGGCCGAGGCGCCGGATCTCGCCCAGGCGCGAGCCCGGCAGCAGCGCCAGCACGGTGGCGTCGGGCGCCAGCCCCAGCGCCGCGCGCGCGGCGGCGCGATCGGGATGCAGCGCGAAGCGGTCGGCCAGCGGGTGGCCGACGTAGCGCGCGTCGATGCCGTGGCGGGCGTAGATCGCGGGCTCCATCGGGAACAGGCACAGCACGCGCCCGGCGCTGCGCCCGATGCGGCGCGCGCGGCCCTCGCGCCAGGCCCACACCGAGGGGCTGACGTAGTGCACGGTGCGGATGCCGCGCGCCTTGAGTTGGCGCTCGATCCCGAGGTTGAAGTCGGGCGCGTCGATGCCGACGTACACGTCCGGCCGGAACGCCAGCACGCGCCGGCGCAACGCGCGGCGCAGCGCCAGCAGGCGCGGCAGGTGGCGCAGCACCTCGGCCAGTCCCATCACCGCCAGTTCCTCGGCCGGCCACCACGCCTCCAGGCCCGCCGCGACCATGCGCGGGCCGCCGATGCCGGCGCAGCGCACGCCCGGCAGGCGCGCGCGCAGGGCCTCGACCAGGCCGGCGCCGAGCTGGTCGCCGGAGGCCTCGCCGGCCACCAGCACGATGCGCGGGGCGGTTGCTTCGGGAGCGAGGTTCAAGGCCGCATCCAGGTGCCGGGACCGTGCGATCCTAACCCGGCGCGCGATGCGGCCGCCGGCATGTGCCGGAGGTCACTGGTCGCCGCCGCGCGGTGCGAACGCCCGTCCGCCGGGCGTGCGCGTTCGTCCGGGAGGCTGTGGCAGCCGGTGACGGCAGCGATCGGCGGCGCCGCGCGCGTGCGAAGATCGCGCCTCGCCGCCGCCCCGGGTGGATCCTCCCCGTGGCGGCGCGTGCCGCGTCCGAGCCCGGATCCATGACCACGTCCATCCACCACTTCGGCGACTGCAGCGTCGATCCCGCCGCGCGCGAACTGCGCCGGCGCGGCGAGCTGCTGGTGGTCTCGCCCAAGGTCTTCGACTGCATCGCCTACCTGATCGAGCACCGCACCCGGGCGGTCGGGCGCGATGAACTGATCGCCGCGGTCTGGGGCCGTGCCGAGGTCAGCGACACCCTGCTCGGCCAGACCGTCCTCAAGGCGCGTCGCGCGATCGGCGATACCGGCGACGAGCAATGCATGATCCGCACGGTGCCGCGCTTCGGCTACCACTGGGTTGCGCCCCTGCGCACCGTGCCGGCCGCCGCCGCCGCCGCTCCGGCTGCCGCGATCGCGCCACCCGCGCCGCAAGCGGAGTTCGCGCGCCCGACGCCGGCGCCGCGCGCTGCGGGGCGGCCGCCGCGGCGCGCCTGGCTGGTGCCCGTCGTCGCCATGCTCCTGGGCGCCATCGGCCTTGCATGGCACTACGCCGTGGCGCCGCGTGCGCCCGCCCCGGCGGTAGCCGCGGCGCCGGTCGCTGCGGTCGCGCCGGCGGCCGCCGGGGGCGACGGAATCGAAGAGCCGGCGAGCACCGCGATCATGCCGCTGGAAGGCGTCGTCGACCCGGAGTGGGCCTGGTTGCGCCTCGGCATGATGGACGTGATCGGCACCCAGTTGCGCAACGCCGGGCAGCGCGTGGTGGCCAGCGACAACGTGGTCGCGATCCTGCGCGGCCGCGCGGTCGAGGCCGATGGGGGCGTGGCCGCCGTGCGCCGCGCCACCGGCTCCAGGTACCTGGTGCAGCCGCGCGCACAGCGGGTCGAGGGTGGCTGGCGCGTGGAGCTGGGCCTGCTCGACGCCGACGGCAGCCGGCGCGTCGTGGAGGCCACCGCCGCCGACGCGGTGGCAGCGACCCGCGCCGCCGGCGCCGCGCTGCTGGGGCTGCTGGGACGCCAGGCGGCGCCGGACCCGGGTCGACCGGACACGCTGGCCGAAGTCCTGCAGCGGGCCGACGCCGCCCTGCTGAGCCTCGATTTCGAAGGCGCGCGCCGCGTGCTCGATGCCGCGCCAGCGGCCCTGCAGGGCGAACCCGCGCTCGGGCTGCGCCGCGCGCAGGCCGAGTTCCGCTCGGGACACCTGGCGCGGGCGGCGGCGATCACCCGCGCGCTGCTGGACGCGCAGCCCGGCGTGTCCGATCCGGTCCTGCGCGCGCGCCTGCTCAACCAGCATGGCGCCATCGTCCTGATCGAAGGGCGCGCGACGGAGGCCGAGGCGGCCTTTCGCGACGCCGTGGCGCTGGTGGCTGCGCGCGATCAACCGGCCGTGCTCGGGCAGGCATACACCGGCCTCGCGTCGGCACTGGCCGACCAGGGGCTCTACCAGGACGCGGCGCTCGCGTTCGGCCGCGCGCGCGTCCCGCTGGTGCTCGCGGGCGACACCCTGGCGCTGGCGCGGGTCGACGCCAACGAGGGCATGCTCGAGCGCCTGCGCGGACGTCCCGAGGCGGCATTGCCCTTGCTGCAGCGTGCGGTGGCCTGCTTCGAGCGTTTCGGCGCGCTCAACGAGTTGTTCGTCACGGTGGCGGCCGAAGTCGAGGCCCACCTGCTGCTGCTGGACCCGCAGGCGGCCCTGGCCACCAGCACGCCGCGTTACCGCGAGCGCAATCGCCTGGCCAACGCCAGCAATCGCGATTACCTGATGCTGCACCATGCGCGCGCGCTGGCCGCGGCCGGCCGCACCTCGCAGGCGCGCCAGCTGCTGGAGGAACTCGACCGCGCCGCGCCGAGCGAGCCGCCCTTGCGACCGGGCGTCGCCGCGGCGCTGGCCGAACTGGAACTGGAAGCGGGCAACGCGGCCGCGGCCGCGCGGTGGGCCGGCATGGCGGTCGCCGCACTCGACCAGGAGGCCTGGCGACTGCGCGCCCGCACCTGGCTCACGCGCGTGCGCGCCCTGCGCGCGCAAGGCCAGCTCGCCGCCGCCGGGCGCGAGGCCGTGGCGCTGGACCAGTGGGCGAGGGCGCACCCGGAGTTCGCCTTCATCGGGGCCCTGGCTCGCCTTGCCGACGCGGAAATCGCCGCGGCGGCCGGCGAGCGGGACCAGGCCCTGGAGCATTACGCCCAGGCCCAGGCCGTGGCCGAGGCCTGGGGCGTGCCGGCCGACCTGGCACTGGTGGCCTTGTCCCATGCGCAGGCGCTGATCGGTTTCGGGGCGGCCGAAGAGGCCAGCGACGTGGCCGGGCGGGTGCTGCGCTGGGCCGACCGCGACTACGGGATCGCCTTGATGCAGGCGCGCCTGTACCAGGCCCTGGGCCAGGAATCGGCCCGCGACGCCAGCCTCGCGCGGGCGCGCGACCTGGCCGGGGAACGACCGGTCCCGGCGCTGGCGGAGCCGCGGCCGGCGATGGCCCAGGAGCTCGGCACCCGCGGTTGACCCGGCGCTGCCGGGCTGCCGCCGGCCCCTGCCGCGGCGCTTGCCCCCGCGAACGGGGCCCGTTCACGTCCTGCGAATGCTCCGCGAGGCGGTCGCGAATGCGGCACGCCCGCGACCGGGCCCAGACTCGGGGGTCGCCCGCGCCCTGCGCGCCTGCGGCCCGCAGACGGATGCCCGGCATCCGCCGCGGCAGAACCCAGCCACCAGACCATTCGGGGTGCCCGTGCGCAATTCCAGACTGCTACTCCTGCTCCTGCTCGGCCTGAGCGCCGGTGCCCAGGGCGCCGGGACCTTCACGGTCCTGCCGGCGCCGGGCGTGCGCGTGACCAAGATGTCGCCCAACGGCCAGTACCTGGTCGGCACCTTCTTCGGCGAAGACGGCAGCACCGTCGGCTACATCTGGCGCGCCAGCGACCAGAGCAGCCACATGCTGACGGAGATGAACAACGTGCTCGGGGTCAACAACCTGGGCGTGGTCTCGGGCTCGGTGCCGGTCGACGGCGGCGCGCTGTTCGGCGGCATCGACCTCGGCGCCACCGGGACCATCGGGATGCCGCCGTCGCTCCTGACCGCGCCGCTGGAGGCGAACGCCAACGGCTACGACATCGCCGACGACGGCACCGTGGTCGGCCTGTCCTTCGACAGCGGCTACAGCCAGGACCGCACCAAGGCCTTCGTATGGTCCCCCTCGCAGGGGATGCAGGTCCTCGCGACGACCAACCCCTTCGTCTACTCGCGGGCCAACGCCATCAGCAGCGACGGCAGCGTGATCGCCGGCTGGAACGACGGCGAGTTCGGCCGCGCCGGCGTGATCTGGCGCAACCGCGTGCCCTTCGACGTGCAGGACGAGGTCGGCGGCCGCGTCGGCGAGGCCACCACGGTCAGCGGCAACGGCCGCTTCGTGGGCGGCGGCTTCTACCTCGATCCGCTGGGCAACTACGGGGCCTGGCGCTGGAGCGAGAAGAGCGGCGTGCGCGTGATCCCGAACATGGAGTACGTGTTCGCGATCAGCGACGACGGCCGCACCGCGGTCGGTTCCTCCTCGTTCTTCGAGGGCCGGGTCGCGCGCATCTGGCGCCAGGGCGTCGGCACCGTGGACCTCGCCCAGTACCTGGTCGACAACGCGGTGGCCGGGGTTCCGGCCGACTTCTACCTGGTCGGCGGCTTCAGCGCGCTGTCGGCCGATGGCAAGCGCATGGCGGGCTGGGGCTACGACGGCCAGTTCGCGGTGCAGTCGTTCGTGATCGACGTGGTCGAGGAGCGGATCCTGGGCGACAGCTTCGAGGACCTCTTCCCGCCGCCGCCGCCGCCTGAAGAGGAATGAGGGAGGGACGCGCGGCCGCCGCCGCCCCGGGCGCGGGGCGGCGGTGGCCCGTGTTTCAGCGGATCAGCGAGCGCTCGCTGCGCTCGATGAAGTCGAGCATCAGGCGCACGTCGGGCGCGCCATCGGCCGCGGCGGCCAGCTGCGCGCGCGCGTCGGCCAGGGGCAGGCCGCTCTTGTAGATCGTGCGATAGGCGCGCTTGATCGAGAGGATGCGCTCGCTGGAGAAGCCGCGGCGCTTGAGCCCCTCCGAGTTGATGCCCTTGGGCTCGGCGAAGTTGCCGGCCACGGTCACGTAGGGCGGCACGTCGCGGTTGATGATCGAGCCCATCGAGGTGAAGGCGTGGGCGCCGACCTGGCAGAACTGGTGCACCAGGGTGAAACCGCCGAGGATCGCCCAGTCGTCGACCCGGCTGTGCCCGGCCAGCGAGGCGGCGTTGGCGAAGATGGTGTGGTTGCCGACCACGCAGTCGTGGGCGACGTGCACGTAGGCCATGATCCAGTTGTCGTCGCCGATGCGCGTCACCCCGGTGTCCTGGGTGGTGCCGCGGTGGATGGTGCAGTACTCGCGGATGGTGTTGCGGTCGCCGATCTCGAGCCGGGTCGGCTCGGCGCGGTACTTCTTGTCCTGCGGCTCGCCGCCCAGCGCGCAGAAGGCGAAGATGCGGTTGTCGCGGCCGATGTCGGTGGGGCCGTCGATCACGACGTGGCTGCCCACGGTGGTGCCGTCGCCGATGCTGACCCCGGCGCCGATCACGCAGAAGGGACCGATGCTGACCCCGGCGCCGATGCGCGCGGCCGGGTCGACGATCGCGCTCGGATGGATCACGCGTCGCGACCCCGCTCGGCGCACAGGATCTCGGCCGAGGCGACCTCGCGGCCGTCGACCGTGGCCACGCACTGGAACAGGCCCATGCCGCGCAGCATGCGCTTGAGCGCGACGTCGAGCACCAGCTGGTCGCCCGGGCCCACGGTCTTGGAGAAGCGCGCGTTGTCGACCTTGACCAGGTAGTACAGCGGCGCGCGCCCGGGGTGCGACACCGCCGAGATCTGGGTCAGCACGCCGGAGGCCTGCGCCAGCGCCTCGATGATCAGCACGCCCGGCATCACCGGGTGGCCGGGGAAGTGGCCCTGGAAGAACGGCTCGTTGATCGACACGTTCTTGATCGCGCGCAGCGTCTTCGACGGCTCCACCGCGATCACGCGGTCGATGAGCAGGAACGGGAAGCGGTGCGGCAGCATGGACGTGATGCGCCCGATCTCGATCGGCAGCCGCAGGTCCGGGGTGGGGGCTTTCTCATTGGTCATTGTCGGAGTCCCGCCGGCGCGGCAGCAGCCTGCGCACGATCTCGTCGAGGTGGCGGAAGCGCGCGATGTTGCGCTTCCAGGTGCGATTGTCCTGCATCGGCAGGCCGGAAGAATACTCGCCCGGCTCGGTGATGTTGCGGGTGACCATGGTCATGGCCGAGATGGTCACCTTGTCGCAGATGCTGAGGTGGCCGGAAATGCCGGCCGCGCCGGCCACCAGGCAGTAGCGGCCGATGCTGGTGCTGCCCGCCACGCCGACGCAGCCGGCCATGGCGGTGTGGGCGCCGATGCGGCAGTTGTGGCCGATCTGGATCTGGTTGTCGAGGCGCACGTCCTCCTCGAGCACGGTGTCGCCCAGCGCGCCGCGGTCGATGGTGGTGTTGGCGCCGATCTCGCAGTCGTCGCCCACCCGCACCCCGCCCAGCTGCGGCACCTTGAGCCAGCGCCCGGCGTCCATCGCCAGGCCGAAACCGTCGGCGCCCAGCACGGCGCCGGGATGGATCAGCACGCGCCGGCCCAGCACCACGCGCTCGACCAGGGTCACGCGGGCCACCAGGCGCGACTGCGCGCCGACCACGCAGTCGTGGCCGACCACGCAGCCCGGCCCCAGCTCGGCGCCGGCCTCGATGCGCGAGCGCGCCCCGACCACGCAGTGCGGGCCGATGCTGGCGCCGGGCTCGACCACGGCGTCGGCCGCCAGCACTGCGCTGGGGTGCACGCCGGCCTGCGGCGCCGGCCGCGCGTCGTACAGCGCCGCGATGCGCGCGAAGTCGGCGTAGGGATTGCGGCTCACCAGCGCCGGCACCGGGCAGTCGGCGGCGTCGGCCTCGCGCAGCACCACCGCGCCGGCGCGGGTCGCGCGCAGCTGGGCGCGATACTGCGGGTTGGCCAGGAACGAGAGCTGGGCCGGCCCGGCGGCCTGCAGGCCCGCCACGCCGTGCACGCGCGCGGCGCCGTCGCCGCGCAGCTCGAGGGCGAATCGCTGCGCCAGTTCGGCCAGGGTCGGCGCGGAATCGCTCATCGCGGCGGCACCGGCTTCGCCGCGGCCTCGCGCCGCAGCCGCTCCAGCACCTCGTCGGTGATGTCGATGGCGGCGCTGGCGTACAGCACCGGCTCCTCGACCACGAGGTCGTAGCCGTTCTCGCGCGCGTACTCGATCACCGCGTCGTGCACCTCGGGCCAGCGCTTGCTCAATTCCTCGTTGCTGCGCGTGTTGAGGTCGTCGCGCATCTTCTTGCGCGTGCCCTCGATGCCGCGGCGCAGGGTGTCGACCTCGAACTGGCGCGCATCGGCCACGCTCTTGGGCAGCATCGCCGCCTCGCGCTTGAGGTTGGCCTCGAGCTCGGCCAGGCGCGCTTCCTGCACCTTGAGCGCGGCGTCGCGTTCGGCGAACTCGCGCGCCAGCGCCTCGCGGCCGGCCTGGATCTGCGGCGCATTGTCGAGCAGTCGGGCCATGTTGACGTAGCCGATGCGCGCGGTCTGCGCGGTGGCGGGGGCGGCGCCGAGCAGCAACGCCGCCGCGAGGGCGATCAGCCTTTGCCGCGCGCGGCGCATCCCGCCCTCGTGTCCAGGCCATGGCGACGCCGGGAAGGCCGCAGGGTGCATGGCGCGCGGCCCATCGCCCAGGCCCGGCTCAGAACTGGTTGCCGAAGGTGAACTGCAGCGTCTCCGTGCGGTCGGTGTC
This sequence comes from uncultured Gammaproteobacteria bacterium, assembly GCA_964614825.1. Taxonomy (GTDB): domain Bacteria; phylum Pseudomonadota; class Gammaproteobacteria; order Xanthomonadales; family Ahniellaceae; genus JAGOEZ01. The sequence continues at coordinate 25,363 of CAZTNB010000010.1, read as the reverse complement.
TTCCTTGATGAACGGATACGCCAGGCTGACGATGATCGGGCCCACCGGCGCCTGCCACTTGAAGGCGAGGCCGGCCGAGGCGCGCAGCTCGCCCACGTCGAAGGCGTTGGCGTCCTCGAACACGTTGCCGACGTCGACGAAGGCGGAGAACTGGGTGGAGTCGTCGCCGCGCTTGACGAACGGGGTCGGGAAGATCACCTCCACGTTGGCCACCGTGAGCAGGGCGCCGCCCAGCGGCTGGCACAGGTCGCCCTCGACCAGCGGGTTGGGGTCGGAGCAGGGGCCGAGGGTGTTGTCCTCGAAGCCGCGCACCGAGCGCACGCCGCCGGCGTAGAAGTTCTCGTAGAACGGCAGCACGTCGGCATTGCCGTAGCCGTCGCCGTAACCGACCTCGGCGCGGGTGAGCAGGGTGAAGATGTCGCCCAGGGCCCAGTACTTGGCCGCCTCGTAGAACAGCTTGTAGGCCTCCTGGGTCGAGCCCGGCAGCGCGACCTCCGCGCCGATGCGCTGGTACATGCCGCGGGTGGGCGCGAAGAACTTGTTGCGCGAATCGCGCGCCCAGCCGGCCTGCAGGCCCCAGGTGCTGAAGGTGCGCTTGCCGACCTCGTTGATGAAGTCGATGATCTCCTGCGGGGTGATGCCGGGGAACACGCCGATCTGGTTGCGCGACAGGCCCATGTTCAGCGACAGGGTGTCGGTCTCGGTCAGCGGGATGCCGAAGATGATCGAGCCCGAGGCGATGTCGGAGGTGTAGTTGGCGATGTTGGCCTCGCCCTGGTCCAGCTCGCGGTAGCTCAGGGTGTAGCCGACGCTGACGCCGTCGTCGGTGAAGTACGGGTCGACGTAGCTGAAGTCGAAGCGCTTGAGCACCGAGTTGTTCTGCAGGGTGACGCCGACGCTGTTGCCGGTGCCGAGGAAGTTGCGCTGGGTGACCGAGATCGAGGTCAGCAGGCCCTGCAGCTGCGAGTAGCCGAGGCCGAACTGGAACGCGCCGGAACTCTGTTCCTCGACCTTGACCAGCACGTCGACCTGGTCCTCGGAGCCGGCCACGCGCGGCGTGGTGATGTCGACGGTCTTGAAGTAGCCCAGGCGCTGCAGGCGGATCTTGGAACGGTCGATCGCGGCCTGCGAGAACCAGGCGCCCTCGAACTGGCGCAGCTCGCGCCGCAGCACCTCGTCCTGGGTGCGGGTGTTGCCCTCGAAGTTGATCCGGCGCACGTACACGCGCTTGCCCGGGTTGACGAAGAACGTGACCTCGACGGTGCGGTTCTCCTTGTCCACCTTGGGGATCGGGGTGACGTCGGCGAAGGCGTAGCCGATGTTGCCCAGCACCTTCTGCATCGCCTCCGCCGACAGCTCGAGCTTGCGCCGCGAGAAGATCTCGCCCGGCTGGGTGAAGACCAGGCGGCGGATCTCGGGCTCGCCGAGGATCAGGTCGCCGGTGAGCTTGATCTCGGAGATCGTGAAGACCTCGCCCTCGCGCACGTTGGCGGTGAGGTAGATGTTGCGCTTGTCGGGGCTGATCGTGACCTGGGTCGACTCGATGTTGAAGTCGACGTAGCCGCGGTCCTGGTAGAAGCTGGTCAGCTTCTCGAGGTCGCCGGACAGCTTCTCGCGCGAGTACTGGTCGTCCTTCGAGTACCAGCTCAGCCAGCCGCTGGTGTCGGACTCGAAGTCCTCGCGGATCTCGTCGTCGGAGAACGTGGTGTTGCCGACCACGTTGATGTGCTTGATCTTGGAGGCCTTGCCCTCGGCGATCTTGATCGAGATGTCGACCCGGTTGCGGTCGAGCTCGGTCACGGTGGGCTTGATGGTGACGTTGTACTTGCCGCGGTTGTTGTACTGCCGGGTCAGTTCCTGGGTCAGGCGGTCGAGCTCGAGGCGGTCGAAGGTCTCGCCCTCGGACAGGCCGATCTCCTTGAGGCCCTTGAGCAGGTCCTCGTCCTTGATGTCCTTGTTGCCGTCGATGTCGATCTTGGCGATGGCCGGGCGCTCGACCACGGTGATCACCAGGATGTCGCCCTGGCGCGACACCTGCACGTCCTTGAAGAAGCCGGTCTTGTACAGGGCGCGGATCGCCTCGGCGGCGCCGCTGCGGTCGATGGTGTCGCCCTTCTCGACCGGCAGGTACGAGTAGACGGTACCGGCGGAGATGCGCGACAGGCCGTCGACGCGGATGTCCTGCACCACGAAGGGGTCGATCGCCGCGGCGGCGGGTTGGCAGAGTCCCGCAAGCAGGACCAGGGCGGCAAAACGCGTCATCGTCACTCCCGACCGGAAGGTTTTTCTTGTTGCTTCGCCGCGCGGCCTCATGGGACCGGGCGTGCGGATTCTGGTGGACCGGCCGGGCGAGCCGGGTGGAGCGGCGTCAGGAGATCAGGCGCACGATGTCGTTGTAGAACGCCAGACCCATCAGTCCGGCGAGGAGCGCCAGGCCGACGTACTGGCCCATCGCCACGGCACGCTCGCTCACCGGGCTGCCTTTCACCAGCTCGATAAGGTAATACAGGAGGTGTCCGCCGTCCAAGATCGGCACCGGCAGCAGGTTCAGGATCGCGATCGACAGCGACAGCGTGGCCAGGAACCACAGGAACCAGCTCGGGCCCAGCTGGGCCGAGAAATTGGCGTTCTGCGCGATGCCGATCGGGCCGCTGACGTTGTCCAGCGAGGCGCGGCCCAGCACCAGGTGCTTGAGCAGCTTGACGGTGGTCGAGGTCATCGACCAGGTCTCGGCCAGCGCGGCCGGGATCGCGTCCAGCGGGCCGTAGCGCAGCAGCGCGTCGCGGATGTCGGGCGGGGCGATGCCGATCTGGAAATTGGGCTTGCCCTGCGGGTCCTTGGCCGCCGCCGCGGTCACCGCGAGGTCGAGGGTCTCGGCGCCGCGGCGGATGCGCAGGGTCAGCGCCGGGTCCTTCGCCGCGGCCGCCTGGATCGCCAGGTAGAGCCCCTCGAAATCGGCCACGGGCTGGCCGTCGACCGCCTCGATGCGGTCGCCGGCCCGCACCCCGGCAAGGGCGGCCGGGCGTCCGGCCACGGCCTCGGCCACCACCGGCGGGCGCGTGCGCTCCAGCGGCGTGATGCCGGTGAGCTTGAGCGCGCTCTTCTCGTCGGCGTCGAGCGGCAGCCGCGACAGCGGCAACAGCAACTCGCGGGTGGCGCCGCCGGCATCGCTCACCAGCAGCGGCGTGTCGCGCCGCGCCAGCGCCGATTCCACCAGCGCGATCATGGCCTCGGTCCAGCTCTCGGTGGCCTGGCCGCCGACCTCGAGCACGCGGTCGCCCTTGCGCACGCCGGCCTCGGCCGCGATCCCGGACGGTTCGCCCAGCAACGGCTGGAAGTCCGGCTTGCCGATCACGAACATGAGCCAGAACGCGGCCACCGCGAACAGCAGGTTGGCGATCGGGCCGGCGGCCACGATCGCCATGCGGGTGCCGACCGGCTTGCGGTTGAAGGCGCGGTCCAGTTCGGCCGCGGCCACGTCGCCCTCGCGCTCGTCGAGCATCTTCACGTAGCCGCCGAGCGGGATGGCGGCGACCACGTACTCGGTGCCGTCGCGGCCGCGGCGCGACCACAGCGCGCGGCCGAAGCCGACCGAGAAGCGCAGGACCTTCACCCCGAGCCGGCGCGCGACCCAGTAGTGGCCGAACTCGTGGAAGGTCACGAGCAGTCCCAGGGTGACGATCAGCCACCACACCGAGCCGAAGATTTCGCCCATTCAGTCTTGCCTGTCCGCCACCGCGATGCGCCCGCGCACCGGTATTCCCGCCTTCATCCGAGCACGGCGCGCGCATGCGCCCGCGCCTGCCCGTCGACCGCCATCACCGCTTCCAGCGTGGCGGGCGCCGGGGCCGACATCGCCGCCAGTGTACGCTCGACCACTTCGGCAATGGCCGGAAACCGCAGCCGACCATTCAGGAAGGCTTCAACCGCCACCTCGTTGGCCGCGTTCAGGATCGTGGGGGCGGCGCCACCGGCACGCAAGGCAGCGTACGCGAGCCCCAGGCAACGGAACGTGTCGCCGTCCACCGGTTCGAAGTCCAGGCGCCGGGTGGCGATCAGGTCCAGGGCCGGGACCCCGGCCTGGATGCGTTCCGGCCAGGCCAGCGCGCCGGCGATCGCCGTGCGCATGTCGGGGTTGCCGAGTTGGGCCAGGGTGGAGCCGTCGCGGTAGGCCACCAGGGAATGGATCACGCTCTGCGGGTGCACCACCACCTCGATGCGTTCGGGCGGCAGGCCGAACAGGCCGTGCGCCTCGATCACTTCCAGGCCCTTGTTCATCAGGGTGGCCGAATCGACCGAGATCTTGCGCCCCATGCGCCAGTTGGGGTGGGCGCAGGCCTGGTCCGGGGTCACCGCGGCCAGCGCCGCGGCCTGCCAGCCGCGGAATGGCCCGCCCGAGGCGGTGAGCACGATGCGCTCGATGCCGTGCCGCTCGGGATCGCGCGCATAGCCCGGCGGCAGGCACTGGAACACCGCGTTGTGCTCGCTGTCGAGCGGCAGCAGGGTGGCGCCGCCCCGGGCCACCGCCGCCGCCAGCAGCGGCCCCGCCATCACGATCGCCTCCTTGTTGGCCAGCAGCACCTGCTTGCCGGCAGCGGCCGCCGCCAGGGTCGAGGCGAGGCCCGCCGCGCCAACGATGGCGGCGATCACGCCGTCGACGTCGTCGGCCGCGGCCAGCGCCGCCAGCGCCTCGGGGCCGGCCAGCGGCTCGGTGGCGAGGCCGGCTTCGCGCAGGCCCTGCGCCAGCGCGTCGAGCAGGGCCGGGTCGGCGATGGCGGCACGGCGCGGGCGCAGCAGCCTGCAGCGCGCGACCAGGCCGGCGACGTCGCGGTGCGCGCTCAGCGCCACCGCCTCGAAGCGATCGGGGTGGCGCAGCAGCACGTCGGACGCGCTGGCCCCGATCGACCCGGTGGCGCCGAGCAGGGCGATCCGCTTGCGCATCGCTACAGCCCGAGCAGCCGCTTGCCGGCCACGAACAGCGGCAGCGCGGCGAACAGGCTGTCGAAGCGGTCGAAGATGCCGCCGTGGCCGGGGAACACGGTGCCGGAGTCCTTCACCTGCGAATGGCGCTTGATCAGGCTCTCGAACAGGTCGCCCACGATCGAGCCCAGCACCGTGAGCAGGGCCAGCGCGAGCAGCAGCGCCAGCGTGCCGCCGCGCAGTTCCAGCAGGTAGCCGCCGGCGAGGGCGAAGGCCGCGCTGCCCACCAGCGCGCCGTACACGCCCGCCAGGGTCTTGCCCGGGCTGATCCGCGGCGCCAGCCGCGCACGACCGTAGCGGCGCCCGGCGAAGTAGGCGCACACGTCGGCGCACCACACCAGCAGGACCACGAACAGCAGCCAGCCGTGGCCATGCGACGGCTGCCCGTGCACGGCCACCGCCGCGGCCCAGGCCGGCACCACCACCAGCAGCCCGGCCAGCGCCTTGATCGCCAGGTTGCGCGGCAGCGGCGGCTGGCAGAAGCCGTAGTGGCCCAGCCACAGCGCCGCCAGCGGCCACCAGGCCACGCCCACCCAGGTCGCCCAGCGCAGTCCGCCGGCCTCGCGCCAGAGCCACGCCACCGCCATGGCCGCCGCCGCCGCGGCGACCAGCGCCAGCGGCGCCGCGAGGCCACGCAGCCCGATCAGGCGGGTCCATTCGTACACGCCGCAGAGGCAGACCAGGCCGAGCCCGGCGGCGAGCCAGGGCGTGGACAGCCACAGCACGCCGGCGATCGCCAGCGGCGCCAGCAGCAGCGCGGTCAGCACGCGCAGGCGCAGGGAGTCAGCCACCGGCAGCGGCCTCGTCCGGCGGCGCCGCGTCGCCCTGCGCGCGCACCTGCGCGCCGGTGCGGCCGAAACGGCGCTCGCGGCGCGCGAAGTCCTCGATCGCGCGCGTCATGGCGGCGGCATCGAAGTCGGGCCACAGCACGTCGGTGAAATGCAGTTCGGTGTAGGCGAGCTGCCACAGCAGGAAGTTGCTGACCCGGTGGTCGCCGCCGGTGCGGATGAACAGGTCGGGCTCGGGCAGGTCGGCCAGCGACAGTTGCGCCGCGACCGCATCCGTGTCGACGGCCGCGGCCGCCAGCTCGCCGGCCGCCACTCGCGCGGCGATCCGGCGGCAGGCCTGGACGATGTCCCAGCGGCCGCCGTAGTTGGCCGCCACGGTGAGGACCAGCGCGGTGTTGTGCGCGGTGGTGGCCTCGGCCGCGCGCATCCGCGCCTGCACCTCGGCCGGGAACGGCGACGGGTCGCCGATGAAGCGCAGGCGCACGCCGTGCTCGCGCAACTGCCCCACCTCGCGGTCCAGGGCCTTGAGGAACAGGGTCATCAGCGTGTTGACCTCGGTCGCCGGACGGTTCCAGTTCTCGCTGGAGAACGCGAACAGCGTCAGCGCGGGGATGCGGTTGCGGAGGCAGAACTCGACGCTCGCGCGCACCGCCTTGACCCCGGCGCGGTGGCCGAAGCTGCGCGGCCGGCGCCGGCGCTCGGCCCAGCGCCCGTTGCCGTCCATGATGATGGCGACGTGCCGCGGCAGCTGCTCGGCTGCGGTCGGCGTCGCGGGACTCGGTGCGCTGGCCACCGGCGGCTTCCGGCGGTCTCAGACCGACATCAGCTCCTTCTCCTTGGCCTGGACCACGCCGTCGACGTCCTTGACGAACTTGTCGGTCAGCTTCTGGATGTCTTCCTCGGCGCGGCGCTCCTCGTCCTCGGTGACCTTGCGCTCCTTGAGCAGGTCCTTGACGTGCTGCATGGCGTCGCGGCGCACGTTGCGGATCGCGACCTTGGCCGCCTCGCCCTCGTGGTGCACGTGCTTGCCCAGCTCCTTGCGCCGCTCCTCGGTGAGCGCGGGCAGGTTGATCCGGATCACCACGCCGGCGGTGGTCGGCGTGAGGCCGAGGTCGGAGGCCAGGATCGCCTTCTCGACCGGGCCGACCATGTTCTTCTCCCACGGCGTGATGGTCAGCGAGCGCGCGTCGCTCACCGCCACGTTGGCGACCTGCGACAGCGGCACGTCGTTGCCGTAGTAGGGCACCTTGAGGTGCTCGACCAGCGCGGTGCTGGCGCGCCCCGTGCGCAGCCGCGCGAGCTCGTGCTTGAGCGCGTCCACGCTCTTGTGCATGCGGACCTCGGCGTCCTTCTTGATGTTGGCGATCATGGGTGCTCCGCAGGACTGCGCGCGTGGTGAATTGGCCGCGGAGTATAGCGGGGCGGCTACGCGGCCCCAATCGGCGCGGGAGCGTGCCGGCGGCCTGCCCCGAGCCGGCCCGGTGGGAGCGGCCACGGCCGCGACCGGCGGCAGCTGCGTGCGACGGCGCTTGGCGCCTGACGCCGCTCCCGCGGGGTCGGCACGGGCGTGCCGCGGCGATCGCGGGCGACGCGGCCTACTTGCCGCGATCGACCAGGGTGCCGATCGCCTCGCCCTTCATGATCCGCATGAGGTCGCCGGCGCGGGTCATGTCGTAGATGCGCATCGGCATGCCGTGGTCGCGGCACAGGGCGATGGCGGCGGTGTCCATCACGTTGAGCTTGCGCTCGATCACCTCGTCGTAGGTGAGGTGCTCGTAGCGCTTGGCGCCCGAGACCTTCTTCGGATCGGCGCTGTAGATGCCGTCGACCTTGGTCGCCTTGAGCACCACCTCGGCGCCGATCTCGACCGCGCGCAGCGCGGCGGCGGAATCGGTGGTGAAGAAGGGGTTGCCGGTGCCGGCGGCGAAGATCGCGATGCGGCCCTTCTCGATGTGGCGCACCGCGCGGCGGCGGATGTAGTCCTCGCACACCTCGTTGATCTTGATCGCGCTCATCACGCGCACGAAGCCGCCGAGCTTCTCGAGCGCGTCCTGCAGCGCCAGCGCGTTCATCACCGTGGCCAGCATGCCCATGTGGTCGCCGGTGACGCGGTCCATGCCGGCCTCGGCCAGGCCGGCGCCGCGGAAGATGTTGCCGCCGCCGATCACCACCCCGACCTGGATCCCGGCCTTCTGCACCGCGAGGATCTCGCGCGCGAGGCGATCGATCACCTTGGGGTCGATGCCGTAGTCCAGCTCGCCCATCAGGGCCTCGCCGGAGAGCTTGAGCAGGATGCGCTTGTACTTGAGCTTCTCGACGGGCATGCGGCGACGGCTCCGGAGGGCGGGCAAACCCCGGCATTGTAGCCGAGCGGCGCCGGCCCGGGCCCACGGCAAGCGGCGCGCGGGTCCGGTGGCGGCCGCGCCAACGAAAAAGGCCGCGGAGGTCCGCGGCCTTTCCGGTCCCGCGCGAACGGGTGGCTCAGGCCAGGCCGGCCTGCTTCATCACTTCCGCGGCGAAGTCGTCTTCCTTCTTCTCGATGCCCTCGCCGACGGCGAGGCGATGGAAGGCCAGCACCCTGGCGCCGGCCTTCTTGAGCACGTCCTCGACCGTGACCGCGGTGTCCATCACGTACGGCTGGCCGGTGAGGCTCATTTCCGACAGCGTCTTGCGCAGCTTGCCGGCGATCATCTTCTCGAGGATCTCGGCCGGCTTGCCCGAGTCCTTGACCTGGGCCAGCGCGATCTCCTTCTCCTTGGCCACGATCTCGGCCGGCACCTGCTCGGGCGAGACGAAGGGCGGGTTCATCGCCGCCACGTGCATCGCCACGCCCTTGGCCAGTTCGGGATTGCCGCCCTCGAGCTCGACCAGCACGCCGATGCGGCCGCCGTGCACGTAGCTGCCCAGCGTGCCCTTGCCGCGCACCGCCACCAGGCGGCGCAGCTGCACGTTCTCGCCGACCTTGGCCACCAGCGCCTGGCGCGCCTCCTCGATGGTGCCGCCGTCGGCGGCCTTGGCCGCCTTGAGCGCGTCGACGTCGGCCGCGCCGCTGGCCAGCGCCTGCTGCGCGACCATCTCGCAGAAGGCGAGGAAGTTGGCGTCCTTGGCCACGAAGTCGGTCTCGGAGTTGACCTCGACCATCACGGCGCCGGCGCCGGCGCCGGCCAGCGCGATGCGGCCCTCGGCGGCGACGCGGCCGGCCTTCTTGTCGGCCTTGGCCAGGCCCTGCTTGCGCAGCCACTCGATGGCGGCATCGATGTCGCCCTGGTTCTCGGTCAGGGCCTTCTTGCACTCCATCATGCCGGCGCCCGAGCGCTCGCGGAGCTGTTTGACCTGGTTTGCGGTGATTTCCATGGGACTGCCTCTGCATTCGATTCGGTTTGGTGGCGGGGGATCGCGGGCTGCCCGGCCAGACACTCCGTGCATCCACGACCTCCTCCAGCACCCGCCTGCGGCGGGCGCAGCCTCCTCCTTGACTCAAGGAGGAGGCGGGGCCGCGCGCTGCCGCGGGAACCGGCCCATTGCCGGGAGCCTCGGCCTGCGCGCGGGTGCCGCCGCGAGAGCATCGCGGCGGCGTGTGGCGCCGCGATTACTCGGCGGCGGGGGCGTCGTCGGACTTGGGCTTGGCGCCCTTGCGCGGGGCGGCGCCGGCCGGCTTGCGCGGGGCGGGCTTGCCGCGCGGGGCGGGCTTGCGGCCGCGCGGGGCGTCGTCCCTGCGCGCCACCACGTTGCCCTCGGCGTCGGTCTCGACGAACTCGTCCTTGGCCTGCGACGGGATGATCGGCGCCGCCGCCTTGCCCTCGAGCACGGCGTCGGCCGCGGCGCGGGTGTACAGCTGCACCGCGCGGATGGCGTCGTCGTTGCCCGGGATCGCGTAGTCCACCCGCGACGGGTCGTAGTTGGTGTCGACCACCGCCACCACCGGGATGCCGAGCTTGCGCGCTTCCTGCACCGCGATGTCCTCGTGGCCGATGTCGATCACGAACAGCGCGTCGGGCAGGCCGTTCATGTTCTTGATCCCGCCCAGCGAGCGCTCGAGCTTCTCCATCTCGCGCTTGAGCTGCAGCACCTCGTGCTTGACGAACTTCTCGATGCTGCCGTCCTCGACCATGCCCTCGAGTTCCTTCAGGCGCGAGATCGACTGCTTGACCGTGCGGAAGTTGGTCAGCATGCCGCCCAGCCAGCGCGAGCTGACGTAGGGCATGCCGCAGCGCTTGGCCTCCTCGGGCAGGGTCTCGCGCGCGGAGCGCTTGGTGCCGACGAACAGCACCGTGCCGCGCTTCTGCGCCAGCCCGGAGATGAAGTTCATCGCGTCGGTGAAGAGCGGCAGCGTCTTCTCGAGGTTGATGATGTGGATCTTGCCGCGCGCGCCGAAGATGTACGGCGCCATGCGCGGATTCCAGTAGCGGGTCTGGTGACCGAAATGCACGCCAGCTTCGAGCATCTGGCGCATCGTGACCTGAGGCATGGGAAAACTCCGAACGATGATGAAGCGGGCCGGCATCGAAAGGGTTGGCCGGCGACGCTTCGGGGTTGGGGCCTGACACGCTTCCCCGGCTTCGACTCGCGGGGCGCGCGACACGGGGCGCCGAATGGCCCCGCGCCACGCGGACCCGGGAGCACCCCGAAGCCGGTGACGAAGCGTGTGCGGATTTGCGCCTCGCGGCGCTCCGCGTCCGGCTCGCTCCGCACGGGGCGGGACGATTCGGCGCGGGCCTTGCGGACGCCGGAACACGGTCCGGCGGCTGCAAAGCCTTGAAATGATAGCCGAAGGCACCGAATTAGGCGACCATAGACCCGCGCCGGGCCCGTTCGCGTCCGCGCGCGCAGCCGCGACCCCTCGGTCGCGGGCCGATTAATTTCAGTCCGGTCAATGACTTGGGTGTCATTCGCCGGCCGGGACCCGGTGCGATGAAAGATACCGTGCGCGCGATGAGCGTGGCGACCAAGACCCAGGCCGAGATCGAGGCAATGCGCGAGGCCGGGAAACTGGCCGCCGAGGTGCTCGACCTGATCGGCGAATACGTGCAGCCGGGCGTCAGCACCGAGGAACTGGACCGCATCTGCCGCGAGCACATCGTCGGCCGGCAGAAGGCGGTGCCGGCCAACCTCGGCTACCGCGGCTTCCCCAAGACCATCTGCACCTCGGTCAACAACGTCATCTGCCACGGCATTCCCAGCGCCTCCAAGGTGCTCAAGGCGGGCGACATCGTCAACATCGACGTCACCGTGATCAAGGACGGCTGGCACGGCGACACCAGCCGCATGTACTACGCCGGCGAGCCCAACGTGCTGGCGCGGCGCCTGGTCGACACCACCTTCGAGGCGATGTGGCGCGGCATCCGCGCCGTGCGTCCCGGCGCCACCCTGGGCGACATCGGCCACGCGATCCAGTCGTATGCGGAAGCGAACCGTTTCTCGGTGGTGCGCGAGTACTGCGGCCATGGCATCGGCCGCGTGTACCACGAGGACCCGCAGGTGCTGCACTACGGCCAGCCCGGCACCGGCCTGCGCCTCGTGCCCGGCATGACCTTCACCATCGAGCCGATGATCAATGCCGGCGCGCGCCACACGCGCCTGCTGCCCGACGGCTGGACCGTGGTGACCAAGGACCAGTCGCTGTCGGCGCAGTGGGAGCACACCATCGTGGTGACCGACGACGGCTTCGACGTGCTCACCCTGGGCGCGGGGCAAACCGTGCCCGCATGACCCGGCTCGCCGCGCCGCCCGAGTCCACCCGCTGGTGGCCCGAGGCCGGGGGCGGCAAGCCGCTGCGCCAGCGCGTGGCCGAGGCCGACGCGGCGCTGGCCGAGGCGTTCCGGGCCGGTGAACCGGTCGAGGGCCTGGTCGCGGCGCGCGCCTGGGCGGTGGAGCGTGGCGTGCTCGAGGCCTGGGCGGCGGAGACCGGCAGCCGCAACGACCTCGCGCTGCTGGCCGTCGGTGGCTTCGGCCGCGGCGAGCTGTTCCCGCGCTCGGACGTCGACCTGCTGGTGCTGGCCGCGGGCCCCCTCGGCGCCGAGGCGGCGGCGCCGATCGAACGCTTCTTCGCCCGCCTGTGGGACGAAGGCCTCAACGTCGGCCACGCGGTGCGCACGGCCGAGGAATGCGGCGAGGCGGCGGCCGCCGACGTGACCATCCTCACCAACCTGCTCGATGCGCGCCTGCTCGCCGGCCGCGGCGACCTGGCGCAGGCGATGCGCGCGGCGATCGCGCCGGCGAAGGTGTGGCCGCCCGCGCGCTTCGCCGCCGCCAAGCTGGCCGAGCAGCAGGCGCGGCACGCGCGCTTCCACGACACCGCCTACAACCTCGAGCCCAACCTCAAGGAAGGTCCCGGCGGCCTGCGCGACTACCAGACCATCGTGTGGGTGGCGCAGCGGCAGCTGGGCGGCCCCGGGCTGGCGGCGATGCGCGCGGCGGGCCTGCTGGGCGCCGAGGAAGCCGAGGCCCTGGAGGCCGCGCGCCGCACCCTGTGGCGCATCCGCTTCGGCCTGCACCTGCTGGCCAGGCGCGCCGAGGAGCGCCTGCTGTTCGAGCACCAGCGCGAGCTGGCGCGCGCCTTCGGCTACGCCGACGAGCACGCGCAGAACCTCGCGGTCGAGCAGTTCATGCAGGGCTACTACCGCGCGGCGATGACCGTGGACCGGCTCAACGAGCGCCTGCTGCAGTGCCTCGACGAGGCGCGCGCCGCGGCCTTCGGGCCGACGCCGCGGCAGGCGCTCGACGCCGATTTCGTCGCCGCGGGCGGCTTCCTCGACACCCGCGAGCCGGACCTGATCGAGCGGCGTCCGGCGGCGATCCTGCAGGGCTTCGCGCACCTGCTCGACGCGCCGTACCTGCACGGCTTCTCGGCCGCGCTGCTGCGCCGGCTCGACGCCGTGCTGCCGGGCCTGGACGAGCGCTTCCGCGACGACCCGGCCGTGCACGCCGGCTTCCTCGCCATCCTGCGCCATGCCGGCGACGTCGCCGGGGCGCTGGCGCGCATGAGCCGCTACGGCGTGCTGGCACGCCTGCTGCCGGCGTTCGGCCGCGTGGCCGGGCGCATGCAGTACGACCTGTTCCACGTCTACACGGTGGACCAGCACACGCTGTTCGTGATCCGCAACATCCGCCGCTTCGCCGATCCCGCCGCCGCCGCCGAGCTGCCGCTCGCGCACGAGTTGTACGCGCGCCTGCGCAAGCCCGAGCTGCTGCTGCTGGCCGGCATCTTCCACGACATCGCCAAGGGTCGCGGCGGCGACCATTCCGAGCTCGGCGAGCGCGACGCGCGCGAGTTCTGCACCCGCATCGGCCTCTCGGCCAGCGACGCCGACCTGGTCGCCTGGCTGGTGCGCCAGCACCTGCTGATGTCGATCACCGCGCAGAAGCAGGACATCTCCGACCCGGCCGTGGTGCATCGCTTCGCCACCACCGTCGCCGACGCCGAGCGCCTCGACTATCTCTACCTGCTGACCGTGGCCGACATCCGCGGCACCAGCCCGCGGCTGTGGAATTCGTGGAAGGACCAGCTCCTGGCCGAACTGCATCGCGCCGCGCGCTACGTGCTGCGGCGCGGCCTCGACCACCCCCTGCACGCGCACGAGCGCGCGCTGGAGACGCAGGCCACCGCGCTCGACCAGCTGCGCGACGCCGGCATCGACCCGGCCGCGGCGCAGGCGCTGTGGGAGAGCTTTCCCGACGACGTGTTCCTGCGCTCCACGCCGGCGCAGATCGCGTGGCAGACGCGCGCCATCCTCGGCGCCGGCGCCGGCGGCGAGCCGCTGGTCGCGCTGCGCGATTCCGGCCACGGCACCACCGAGGTGTTCGTGTACTCGCCCGACCGCGACGGCCTGTTCGCCACCATCACCGCGGCCCTGGACCGCGCCCAGCTCGACGTGCTCGACGCCCGCATCGTCACCTCCAGCCGCGGCTACAGCCTCGACACCTTCCAGGTGCTCGACGCCGACGGCCGCCCGCTCGACGACCCCGCGCGCGCGCGCCAGCTGGTCGCGCGCCTGCGCGACGAGCTGTCGCGGCCGACGCTGGCGCTGGCGCCGGCGCGGCGAGCGCGCGGGCGCCGCGAGCGCCAGTTCCAGGTGCCGGTGCAGGTCGAGTTCGCGCCCTCCGGCGAGCGCACCCAGTTCGGCCTGCTGTGCGCCGACCGGCCCGGGCTGCTGGCGCACGTCGCGCGCGCCTTCCGCGGCTGCGGCGTGCGCGTGCACGACGCCCGCATCGCGACCTTCGGCGAGCGCGCCGAGGACTTCTTCCTGCTGAGCGACGAGCACGACCGGCCGCTGGACCTCGCGTGCCAGGACCGGCTGCGCCTGGCCATCCTGCACGAGATCGAGGAACTGCCCCGTGACAGCACCCCTGGAACCGTCGCCGCATCCGCTTGAGGCGGCGATCGCCGACGCCTGGGCGCGGCGCGCCGAGCTGTCGACGCCGGCGCTGCGCGCGCTGGCCGGCGACGCGGTGGCGCAGGCGCTGGCGCTGCTCGAGCGCGGCGAGTGCCGCGTGGCCGAGCCCGACGGCGCCGGCGGCTGGCGCGTCAACCCCTGGCTCAAGCAGGCGGTGCTGCTGCACTTCCGCCTCGAGGACGTGAGGCCGATGCCGGGCGCGCCGGCGCCCTACTACGACAAGGTGGCGCTGCGCTTCGAAGGCTACGATGCCGCGGCCTTCGCCGCGCTGGGCGCGCGGGTGGTGCCGGGCGCGGTGGTGCGCCGCGGCGCGCACATCGGCCGCGACGTGGTGCTGATGCCCAGCTTCGTCAACATCGGCGCCCATGTCGGCGCCGGCACCATGGTCGATACCTGGGCCACGGTCGGTTCCTGCGCCCAGATCGGCCGCAACGTCCATCTCTCCGGCGGCGCCGGCATCGGCGGCGTGCTGGAGCCGCTGCAGGCCAACCCGACCATCATCGAGGACGACTGCTTCATCGGCGCGCGCTCCGAAGTGGTGGAAGGCGTGATCGTGGAGCGCGGCAGCGTGATCGGCATGGGCGTGTTCCTCGGCCAGTCCACCCGGATCTACGACCGCGCCAGCGGCAGGATCACGCTGGGCCGCGTGCCGGCGGGGAGCGTGGTGGTTTCCGGATCGCTGCCCGCGGCCGATGGTTCGCATTCGCTCTACTGCGCGGTCATCGTCAAGCAGGTCGACGCGCAGACCCGGGCCAAGACCTCGATCAACGAGTTG
>CAZTNB010000010.1:3118-10327 GCA_964614825.1 uncultured Gammaproteobacteria bacterium | reverse complement strand
CATCGTCAAGCAGGTCGACGCGCAGACCCGGGCCAAGACCTCGATCAACGAGTTGCTGCGCAGCTAGCTCAATCGCGGACCGCGACGAGGCCGAAGCGGCTGTGGCGCCACAGACCGGCCTGGCTCAGGAACCACGCGGTCAGCAGCAGGCCGATGTGCCACTCGACCAGGTTCTCGAGTCGATCCTTGTCGTCGCCGGTAGCCACGGCCGAGATGCCGGTGCTGGCCAGGCCCAGCGCGAGCATGCCGACGCACACCGCGGCCATCGCCCGGTAAATCCCGCGCGGTCGATGCGGCAGTTGCGCGAGGCGGCGCAGGTACAGCAGTTGCGCGAGGTAGGTCGCGGCGAAGTAGCCGATCGTGCCGTAGCGACGCATCCAGCGGTAGATCTCGCCTTCGCTGCCGAGGAAAGCCACGTAGACCGCCAGCGCCACGCCGGCGACCAGCCCCAGCGGAGGCAGCCAGCGGCCGGCCGCGGGGTCGGGATGCGACAGCGCCAGCCAATGGCGCGCCGCGACCCAGTGCAGGGCCTGCAGCACCGCGCACGGCAGCATCAGCAGCTTGAACACGATCGCGGCGAGGCCATGGCGTCCGGCGCGGCTGATCGAGGCGCAGCCGTCCCAGTACGGCACGCATTCCGGCACCAGGCCATCGCGGATCGACAGGCCCAGGGCGATGTGCGCCGCAGCCACGGGCAGCAGGGCGCAGGCCAGCGGCAACCACCACAGCGCGAGACCGGAATGGCGGGGCATGGCGTGGCGTGGCATCCGGGCGGGCTACTGGCAGTCTGCGACGGCCGTTGTCGAACCGGCCGTTGCGGTCCATTAGGCTAGGGCATCCGGTCGCCCTGCGGAAGGATTCGCGTGAGCACGCCCATCGTCTATGGCCTCGCCAAGTGCGACACCTGCCGCAAGGCGCGCAGGTGGCTCGATCGCGCCGGCATCGCCCACCAGTTCGTCGACTACCGCGAGCACCGCATCCCGCCCGAGGCGCTCAAGGCCTGGGCCGCGCAGCTCGGCGGCTGGGACGCGCTGGTGAACCGCTCCGGCACCACCTGGCGCGCGCTGCCGCCGGCCCGGCGCATGGCCGAGACCGATCCGGAGTGGAGCCTGTTGCTGCGCGAACACCCGGCGCTGTTGCGGCGGCCGGTGCTGTACCGCGACGGCGCGGTCACGGTGGGATTCAGCGAGAAGCTCTACCGCGGCCTGTTCCCGGATCCCTGAGGCGCGACGCGTGCCGCCACGCCGGCTGTCTACAATGCCGGCATGGATGACGTGCTCGCGCTCACCCTCGAACTCTGCCGCCGGCCCTCGGTGACGCCCGACGACGGCGGTTGCCAGGACCTGCTCGCGTCGCGGCTCGCCGCGCGCGGCTTCGCGATCGAGCGGCTCGACCACGGTCCGGTGCGCAACCTGTGGGCGACCCACGGCGGCGGCGGACCGGTGCTCGCCTACCTGGGCCACACCGACGTGGTGCCGGCGGGGCCGGAGTCGGCCTGGTCGACGCCGCCCTTCGCGCCCACGCTGCGCGACGGCCTGCTGTACGCGCGCGGCGCCGCGGACATGAAGGGCAGCGTGGCGGCGATGACGCTGGCGCTCGAAGGCCTCGCGGCGGCGCATCCCGGCCACCCCGGCACGATCGCGCTGCTGCTCACCAGCGACGAGGAGGGCGACGCCATCGACGGCATCCGCCATGTCGCGCAGCGCTTCCGCGAGCGCGGCCAGCGCATCGACTGGTGCGTGGTCGGCGAGCCCTCGTCGGCGCGCGTGCTCGGCGACCAGATCCGCATCGGCCGCCGCGGCTCGCTCACCGGCTACGCCACCGTGCGCGGCGTGCAGGGCCACGTGGCCTATCCCGCGCAGACCCGCAATCCGATCCACCTGCTGGCCCCGGCCCTGGCCGAGCTCACAGCGCGGCGCTGGGACGAGGGCACCGCCGAGTTCCCCGCCACCAGCTTCCAGGTCGCCAACCTGCGCGCGGGCACCGGCGCCAGCAACGTGGTGCCGGGCGAGCTCACTTTGGACTTCAACTTCCGCTACAACCCGACCTGGACGGCCGCGCGGCTGCAGGCCGAGGTCGAGGCCTGCTTCGCGCGCCACGGCGTCGAGCACGCCTTGCGCTGGCACCTGTCGGGCGAACCCTTCGTCACCGCGGCGGGGCCGCTGCGCGCCGCGGTCGACGCGGTGCTGGCGCGGCGCCTGGGCATCACGCCCGACGCCAACACCGGCGGTGGCACGTCCGATGGCCGCTTCATCGCGCCGCTGGGCGCGCAGGTGGTCGAGCTGGGGCCGGTGAACGCGAGCATCCACCAGGTCGACGAGCACGTGCGCATCGACGACCTGCAGGCGCTGGTGCCGATCTACCGCGACATCGCGCTGCAGCTGTTCGAGCGGTAGGACTCCGCGCCGCGGGCGACCGCGGCGCGGCGAGCTCCCGTGCCGTCGTTCCGGGGCGGCGCCGCCTCGCCGGTCGCCCCCGGATCAGGTTCCTCCGGGGCTCAGCGCGAGGCGATGCAGCGCCGGCCCCGGCAGGAACGGCGTCGCGCGGCCCTGTTCCCAATCCTCGTGCCCCGCGCCGTAGAACGGCGACAGCGGGTGCCCGCTCTGGCCACCGGGCATGTGGAAGATGCCCTCGGCCTCGTGCCCGGGCGCGACCACGAAGCGCTCGGACGCGCCGAAGGCCGGGGCCTGCACGCGCGGCATCGCGGAGTCGCCGGGCAGCGGGTTCGCGGGCATGTCGAGCAGGGCGCCGAACACGGCGGGCAGGGCGCGCGACAGCGGGTGCCGGATGGCGCTGGTGTTCTTCTCGCCCCAGCTGCGCGCGGCGAGGCCGCCCGGCTGGCTGCCGAGGTCCTCGACCACGCGCGCGGCCGACTCGCGCAGCAGCGCGTCCCAGTCGGCGTAACGCGGCGGCAGCAGGTGCGGCGGGCGCTGCTCGAGCAGCGACCACACGATGCCCTCGCCCTGCTCGATCGCGGGCAGGCGGAAGTCCGGATCGGCGCCGCGCAGCGGCGCCGCCAGTCCGTCGAGCACGCGCTCGTGCACGTACAGGCGGAATGCGCGCACCATCCGGTAGGCGCGCGCGTCGACGCTGGCGCGCGCGTCCCATTGCCGGGTCAGCGCCTCCAGCTCGCGCAGCTGCGCCGGCGGGTTCGGGCCCAGCGTGTCGCGCAGCAGGCGCCACCAGCGTTCGAGGAACAGGCTGCGGTCGTCGAGCTGCACCGCGAGCAGGTCGGCCGGCGCGAAGCGGTCGCGCGCGCGCAGGTCGTCGCGGATCTGCTGCGCGCGCGCACCCAGCGCGTAGCCGCCGTTGCCGACCAGGGCGAAGTCCGTGCCGCCGGCGACGCGCGCGTTGGCGCTCCACAGCCGCGCATCCGGCGGATCGACCACGCGCGGCCGCTCCTGCGGCTGCAGCCAGCCGTTCCAGCCGCTGCCGGGCAAGGTCCAGTCCGCCGGCCGCCGCGGGTCGTAGTCGCCGCGGCGGGGCATGGCGCCGATGAGGGTCCAGGCGACATGGCCGTCGCGGTCGCCGACCAGCAGGTTCTGCGGCGGCACGCCGGCGTCGGCGGCGATCGCCAGCACCTCGTCGACGCTGCGCGCGGTCTCCATGCGCCCCAGCTCGAGGTCCACCGCGCCGGCTCGGTGCGCGGTCCAGGCCAGGGCCAGCCCGGTGTCGTCGTCGGCGCTGGCGAGCACCGGACCCCAGATCGTCTCCGTCACCTCCAGCGTCTGCGTGGCGGCGCCGGCGACCTCGATGGCCTCGTGCGCGATGGTGGCGCGGGCCTCGCCGTCGGCCGTGCGGTAGCGCGTGTGGTCGGCGTCGAGCCAGTGCACCTCGACCCAGTCCAGCCAGTCGCCGTAGCTGTTGGTGAAGGCCCAGGCCACGTGTCCGTTGCTGCCGGCCACGATGCCCGGCACGCCGGGCAGGGATACGCCGGCGACGTCGACCGGCCCGTCGTCGAGCGCGAAGCGCAGGCGCGCCCGGAACCAGATGTTGGGCACCCGCAGCGACAGGTGCATGTCGTTGGCGACCAGCGCGGCGCCGTTGCCGGTGAGGCTGCCGCCCACGGCGAAGTTGTTGCTGCCGATGCCGAGGTCGCCGGCGTGGGCCACGGCCTTGCCGAAGCGTTCCGCGGGCAGGGTGCGCAGGTCGATGTCGGCGGCGGGCGGGATCGGCGGCGGCGCGAAGGCCTCGCCCTGCAGCGGCGCGTCCCAGCTGCTGCCGTCGGGCGTGAGGAAGGCGTACACCGACGGCGGCAGCGCCGCGTGCATGCGGCCCAGCGCCAGTTCGCGCGCGTTGGCGCCGCCGCCGTTGAGGTCCAGGAACATGGCGTAGACCACCAGGATCGAGTCCTCGGCCGTCCACCGCCGTGGCGCCTGCCGCAGCACGTAGTACTCGAAGGGCCGCGCGGCCAGCGCCGCCAGCCCGGCGTTGACGCCGGCGACGTAGTCGTCGAGCAGGACGCGCTGGGTACCGTCCAGGTCGGCCAGCACCGCGGCGGCGCGGTGGCGGAAGCGGTGCATGCGCACGCGGCGATCGGCCTCCAGCGCGAGCGGGCCGAACAGCGCCGCCAGCTCGCCGGCGGCGGCGCGCCGCATCAGGTCCATGGCGAAGTAGCGCTCCTGCGCGTGCACGTAGCCGAGCGCGCGATAGGCATCGCCGCGGCTGCCGGCGTCGACGCTGGCCATGCCCAGCGCATCGCGCTCGACGGTTGCCTCACCGGCAAGGCCGGCGACGGTCGCGCCGCCGTCGAGTTGCGGCAGGCTGCGTCGCAGCGCGTACCAGCCCAGTCCCACGGCCACCACCACCACGACCAGCAGCAACGCGATCGCGCGCCGCAGCCAACGACCCAGTGAGCGCATCGCGTGTTCCCCGTCGGCCAGCCCCGCCGTGCAGGGGCGAGGCTAGCACGGGCATCCCACCGGACCGGCCCGCGCAGCTCAACCCGCCGCCAGGCGATCCACGCGCTGGAAGCCGCGCGGCAGCTTTCCTCCGCGCTGGGCACGATTGCCGCCGTACTCGACCAGGTCGTTCCACTTGAGCGCGTAGTGGCGCTGGCCGGAGTACACGGTCACGCCGCCGCCCTCGGCGATCACCGCCACGCCCACCACCAGTTCCTCGCCGCTGGCGAGCAGCTTCTTCGGGATCTCGATCAGCTTGTTGCCCTTGCCCTTGTCGAGCTCGGGCAGTTCCGCCACCGAGAACATCAGCAGGTGGCCCTGCGTGGTGGCGACCACGATGCGGTCGCGCGCGGTGTCGGCGCTGGGCGCGGGTTGCAGGATGCGCGCGCCCTCGGTCAGCGCCACGATCTGCTTGCCGGCCTTGTTGCGCGAGTGCAGGCTCTCGAAGGTGCCGACGAAGCCGTAGCCGTGGGTGGTGGCCACCACCAGCTTGGCGGCCTCGTCGCCGATCGCCACCGCGTCGAAGCTGGCGCCCGCCGGCGGCGTGAAGCGCCCGGTCAGCGGTTCGCCATGGCCGCGCGCCGAGGGCAGCGAGTGCGCCGGCGTGGAATAGCTGCGGCCGGTGGAGTCGAAGAACACGGCCTGCTGGGTGGTGCGCCCGGGCACGGCCGCCAGCAGCGAGTCGCCCTCGCGGTAGCTGAGCGCGGCGGCGTCCACGTCGTGGCCCTTGGCGGCGCGCACCCAGCCCTTGGCCGAGAGCACGACGGTCAGCGGCTCGGACGGCACCAGGTCGGCCTCGGACAGGGCCGCCGCCGCCTCGCGTTCGACGATCGGTGAACGGCGCTTGTCGCCGTAGGCCTCGGCGTCGGCCTTGATCTCGTCGCGCACCAGCGTGGCGAGCTTGGCCTTCGACTTGAGGGTCACCGCGATGCGCGCGCGCTCCTCCTCGAGCTCGTCGCGCTCGGCGCGGATCTTCATCTCCTCCAGCCGCGCGAGCTGGCGCAGGCGGGTCTCGAGGAT
Source organism: uncultured Gammaproteobacteria bacterium (assembly GCA_964614825.1). GTDB lineage: Bacteria > Pseudomonadota > Gammaproteobacteria > Xanthomonadales > Ahniellaceae > JAGOEZ01. The sequence goes on along the minus strand of CAZTNB010000010.1, from coordinate 4,406 downwards.
GTAGTCGGCCTGCAGTTCGCTCAGGGCGAAGCGCTGGATCAGCTTCGGCCGGGGCTCGTCCTCGGTGCGGATGATGCGGATCACCTCGTCGAGGTTGAGGTAGGCGATGCGCAGGCCCTCGAGCAGGTGCAGGCGCTTGTCGACCTTGTCGAGGCGGAACTGCAGGCGCCGGCGCACGGTATCGGTGCGGAAGGCCAGCCACTCCGACAGCAGGCCCTTGAGGTCCTTGACCTGCGGCCGGCCGTCGAGGCCGATCACGTTGAGGTTGACGCGGTAGCTGCGCTCGAGGTCGGTGGTGGCGAACAGGTGCTTCATGAGCTCGTCGGCGTCGACCCGGTTCGAGCGCGGCACCAGCACCAGGCGCACCGGGTTCTGGTGGTCGGACTCGTCGCGCAGGTCCTCGAGCATGGGCAGCTTCTTGGCCCGCATCTGCTGCGCGATCTGTTCCAGCACCCTGGCCGGCGAGACCTGGTGCGGCAGCGCGGTGACCACGATCTCGTTGGGGCCGGCCTTGTACACGGCGCGGGCGCGGATCGAGCCGCCGCCGGTCCTGTAGATCTCGCGGATCTCCGCGCGCGGGGTCACGATCTCGGCGCTGGTCGGGTAGTCCGGCCCCTTCACGTGCTCGAGCAGGTTGGACACCGTGGCATCGGGCTCCTCCAGCAGGCGGATGCAGGCGGCGGCCACTTCGCGCAGGTTGTGCGGCGGGATGTCGGTGGCCATGCCCACGGCGATGCCGGTGGCGCCGTTGAGCAGCACGTGCGGCAACCGCGCCGGCAGCCACGAGGGCTCCTGCAGCGTGCCGTCGAAGTTGGGCGACCACTCCACCGTGCCCTGGCCCAGCTCGGACAGCAGCAGTTCGGAGAACCGGGTCAGCTTCGACTCGGTGTAGCGCATCGCCGCGAAGCTCTTCGGGTCGTCGGGCGAGCCGAAATTGCCCTGGCCGTCGATCAGCGGGTAGCGGTAGGAGAAGGGCTGCGCCATCAGCACCAGCGCCTCGTAGGCGGCGCTGTCGCCGTGCGGGTGGAACTTGCCGATCACGTCGCCGATGGTGCGGGCGCTCTTCTTCGGCTTGGAACCGGCGTCGAGCCCCAGTTCGCTCATGGCGTAGACGATGCGGCGCTGCACCGGCTTGAGGCCGTCGCCGACGAAGGGCAGGGCGCGGTCGAGCACCACGTACATCGAGTAGTCGAGGTACGCGCGCTCGGCGTAGTCGCGCAGCGGCACCTGCTCGAAACCGTGGAAGGCGGGACGGATGGGATCGGTCATGGCGTGGACTGGCAGTGAA
>CAZTNB010000010.1:0-3018 GCA_964614825.1 uncultured Gammaproteobacteria bacterium | reverse complement strand
CCCGTGCGCCTCGCGGCGCTGCTCGCGCTGCTGGCGATGTTCGGGCCGTTCGCGATCGACGCCTTCTTCCCGGCCTTCCACGCCATCGCGATCGAATTCGGCGCCAGCGACTGGGCGATGCAGCAGTCCATCAGCGTCTACCTGATCGCCTACGCGGTGATGAGCCTGTTCCACGGCCCGCTGGCGGACGCACTCGGCCGCCGCCGCGTGGTGCTGGCGGGCGTCCTGCTGTACACGGCGGCGTCGATCTGGTGCGCCTTGGCCGGCAGCATCGGCGAACTGCTGGCCGCGCGCGCCCTGCAGGGCATGTCCACCGGCGCCGGGCTGATCGTGGGCCGCGCCATCGTGCGCGACCTCTACCACGGGCCCGAGGCGCAGAAGGTCATGGCGCTGATCACCCTGTTCTTCGGCATCGCGCCGGCGATCGCGCCGGTGATCGGCGGGCTCGTGTACCAGGCCTCGGGCTGGCGCGCGGTGTTCTGGTTCCTGGCCGTCTACGGCCTGCTGCTGTACGCGCTGTGCTGGCGCTCGTTGCCGGAGACGCACCCGCCGGCGGCGCGCATGCCGATGGCCTTCGCGCCGCTGGCGCGCGTCTACGCGACCCAGGTGCGCGACCTGCGCTTCGGGCTGCTGGCGGTGGCGACCGGCTTCAACTTCGGCGCCAGCTTCCTCTACATCAGTTCGGCGCCGGCCTTCATCGAGCGCATCCTCGACCTCGGCCCGCTGGGCTACCCCTGGTTCTTCGTGCCGATGATCGCCGGCATGATGACCGGCGCCACGCTGTCCAACCGCCTGGCCGGCCGCCTCGCGCCGCGACGCACCGTGCAGCTGGGCTACGCGATCATGGCCGTCGCCGGGGCGCTCAACCTCGGCTACAACGGCCTGGTGGACGCGCCCTCGGTGCCGTGGGCCGTGCTGCCGATGGGTCTCAACGCCGTGGGCATCGCGCTGGGCTTCCCCACGCTGTCGATCAAGATGCTCGACCGCTACCCGCACAACCGTGGCGCGGCCTCGTCGATGCAGGCCTTCCTGTGGGGCGTGGTCACCAGCGGCATCGCCGGCCTGCTGTCGCCGCTGCTGTCCGGCAGCGCCTGGCACCTGGCGCTGGGCGCCGTGACGATGACCGCGCTGGGCTGGGCCTGCTGGCGCAGCTATGCGGCGATCACGCCGGTGCCGGCGGAACCGCTGGGCGACCTGCCCGACGACGGCCCGCAGGCACCGGTGGCGACCTGAGCGGCGTTCCGCCGCGGCCTCACTCCACGCTGTCGAGGTCGCTGGTTTCCTGCTTCCAGCCGTCCTCGCCCTTGACCATCAGCACGCGGCCGCGCAGCTTGAGGTCGTCGCGATCCACGCCCTCGACGGTGAGGATGGCCTGGTCGCCGCGCTGCTCGCCCTTGAGGATCTTCACGCTGACCGGCTTGCCGTCGCGCAGGTACTTGAGGTTCTCCTTGGCCGACTTCTCGTCGTCCTCGGGGAACTGCCAGCTGCCGGACTCGCCCAGCATCGCGCGCAGCGCGGCGAAGTCGCCCTTGGCGATCGCCGCCAGCCAGGCCTGGTAGGCCTTGCCCGGCTCGCCGCCATCGGCCGGCAACGCCGTCCCCGGCGTGGGCGCGATCACCTCGGCGTCGAACGCGAGGTCGAACTGGTAGGTCTTGTCGAAGAAATCCTCGGGCTCGGCCAGCACCCAGGTGCCGGCGACGCGCTTGCCGTCCTTGCTCGTGAGCTCGAGCTTGCCGTAGCCGGAGGTGTTGAAGCTCTCCAGCGGCTCCTCGTGCGAGAAGTAGATCCCGCACTCGCTGAAGTCGGCGTTGAAGCACAGGCGCACGTATCCTGCCGGCTGGTCGTCGATCTCGGCGTCGATGGCACGGCCCGGATCGAAGGCATCGGCGGCGGCCTGGCCGTCGATCGGCTTGCTGGTCAGGTACACGTACGTCGTGTAGGTGCCGGGCGCGTCGTTCGCCTCCTCGCGGAACGCATAGGCGTTCGTCACCTTCATGTCCAGCTGGTCGTAGCGGAAGTTGCCGGAGGCGGTCGATGCCGCGTGCGCGGATGGCGCGGCCAGTCCGGCCGCCAGCGCGGCGACCAGGGCAAGGCGGCAGGGAACGGCTGCGATCGGGTGCATGGATGGTCTCCCCAGGGTCGGGCCGGCCGGGATGGCCGGCGTCCACAGCATGCCAATGCCGCCAGCGGCACGAACCGAACCCGCGGCGCTCAGGGCGTCCAGCCGCAGGGCTGGCCCCGGTTCTGCTCCTGCAGCCAGGCGTACAGCGGCGCGAAGTAGTCCTGGATCGCCGCCGCGTCCATCGCCGGCGATCCGGTCAGTTCCTGCAGGGTCTGCTGCCACGGTTGGCTGGCGCCGCGCGAGAGCAGGGTCCAGTAGCGCTTGCCGGCTTCGGCGTTGCCGTAGATCGAGCATTCGTGCAGCGGCGCGTCGCTGCCCGCGGCCGCGCACAAGGCCTTCTGGAACTGGAACTGCAGGATGTGGGCGAGGAAGTAGCGCAGGTAGGGCGTGTTGCCCGGCACGTGGTACTTCGCGCCGGGATCGAAATCCTCCTCGCCGCGCGCCACCGCCGGCGCCACGCCCTGGTACTTGCGCCGCAGCGCCCACCAGGCCGCGTTGTAGTCCGCCGGCTCGATCGAGCCGTCGAACACGCCCCAGCGCCACTCGTCGATCAGCTTGCCGAAGGGCAGGAACACGACCTTCTCCAGCGCCAGCTTCATCTGCGCGTTGATCAGCGCCTGCCGGCTGGTCGTCGGATCCTCGACCAGGCCGATCCGCGCGAGGTAGGCCGGCGTGAGCGAGAGCTGGATGGTGTCGCCGATCGCCTCGTGGAAGCCGTCGTGGGCGCCGGACTGGAACAAGGGCTCCAGCGGGTGGTAGGCGAGGTAGTAATAGACGTGGCCGAGCTCGTGGTAGACGGTGCGGAAGTCCTCGTTGCTCGGCTCGATGCACATCTTGATCCGCACGTCGCCTGCCATGTCCATGTCCCAGGCGCTGGCGTGTCAGACCACGTCGCG
>CAZTNB010000009.1:14700-40851 GCA_964614825.1 uncultured Gammaproteobacteria bacterium | reverse complement strand
TGCCGCGCACGTCGCGGCCATGGCTGCCGGCCTCGGCGCGGAAGCACATCGAGTCGGCCGCCATGCGCAGCGGCAGCGCGTCCGGCTCGAGGATGCGCTCGCGCACCAGGTTGGTCAGCGGCACCTCGGCGGTGGGGATCAGGTAGCGGCGCAGCTCGCCCGCGGTCGCGAACAGGTCCTCCTCGAACTTCGGCAGCTGGCCGGTGCCCTGCATGGCCTCGGGCAGCACCAGCAAGGGCACGTTGACCTCGAGGTAGCCGTGCTCGCGCGTGTGCAGGTCGAGCATGAACTGCGCCAGCGCGCGGTGCAGGCGCGCCAGCTCGCCACGCAGCACGGTGAAGCGCGCGCCCGAGACCTGCGCGGCCGACTCGCCGTCGAGCCAACCCTTGCGCAGGCCCAGGTCGACGTGGTCGCGCGGCGTGAACCCGAAGCTGCGCGGCGTGCCCACCCGCCTCGCCTCCACGTTGCCGGTCTCGTCGCGGCCCGGCGGCACCGACTCGTGCGGCAGGTTGGGCAGGCCGAGCGCGACCTGGGCGAAGCGCGCCTGCAGCGCCTCGAGCGCCGCCTCGTTCGACTTGAGCTCGTCGGCGATACCCGCCACCTCGGCCATCAGCGCGGCCGTGTCCTCGCCCCTGCCCTTGGCGGCGCCGATCGCCTTCGAGCGCGTGTTGCGCAGGTTCTGCAGTTCCTGCGTGCGGACCTGGATGCGCTTGCGGTCGGCTTCGAGCTGCTCGAGGCCGGCGACGTCCAGTTCGATGCCGCGCGTGGCGCGCAGCCGTTCGGCGGTCTGCGCGAGTTGGCCGCGCAGCAGGTTGGGATCGAGCATGGGAAGGCACGGGGACGGCCGGCGAGGCGCGGATTATCGCCGCGCCCCGCGCGCGCCCGCAATGCGGATCAGCGCCTGCCGCGACCCAGCCACCAGGCGATGGCGATGCCGCCCAGCATCCAGCCGACCACGTGGCCGACGAACTGGCCCGCGGTGAAATCGGTCGGGAAGTGGTACCAGTTCCACATCGGCACGTTGACCGAGAGGAAGGCGAACAGGCCCATGCCGGTGATCATCAGCACGCGGCCGCCGAAGCCGAGCGAGAGGCTGGCCGCGACCACGGCCGCGACCAGCGCCGACAGCACGTTGGTCACGAATTCGGTGGCGAGGTTCGGACCCATGTTCGACGGGTCGTAGCCGCCGCTGCGATGGACGATGAAGACGTAGGGACTGGCCTTGGACTTCTCGGCCCAGGCCTTGCTCGCGGCTTCGTCTTCCATCCTTTCCGGCGCGATCGATGGCAGGTAGTACACGCCCTCGGCGCCGAGCCCGGTCTTGATCGCCTCCAGCACGACGTCCTCGTTCGCCGGTTGGCGCATGCCCATGTCGCCGACCGGCAGGACCACGTGCGACACGAAGCCCCAGACGAACACCACCACGCCGCCCAGCAGGGCGGCAATCAGGATGCGCATGGACCTGCTCCTCTCCGCATGACTGCGCGCAACGCTAGTCGCGTCGGCGCCGGCCCGCAACCCGCCGCCGCGGCATCAGGCCGGCAGGCCCGGCCACAGTGCGCGCCCCACCGCGAAGCCGGCGGCGACGGCGCACAGGCCCAGGCCGACGTGGGCCGCCGTGCCCCAGAGCGCGAGGTCGAAGCGGCCGACGCGCAGGAACTGCCACAACTCGATGCCCAGCGCCGAGAACGTCGTCAGCCCGCCGAGGAACCCGGTCAGCAACAGGCTGCGCCACAGCGGTGCGGCCGGGCCACGGGTGTCGAGCCAGGCCAGCACCAGCCCGCCCAGCAGGCAGCCGGCCACGTTGACCAGCAGGGTCGCCGCGGGAATCCCGTACCAGCCGCGGGCGATGAACAGCTGGTTGGCCGCGTGGCGCAGCATCGCGCCGGCCGCGCCTCCGCAGCCCACCGCGATGAAATGCGGCCAGTTCGACCCGCTCATGCGCCCGCACCGCCGTCGTGCCCGCCCTCGCCGGCGTCGCGCGCCGCGCGGCGCGCCGCGCGCAAGGCGTCCAGTTTCTCCCGCAGGCGGATCTCCAACCCCTGCGCGGCCGGCTGGTAGTACGCGCGGTCGCGCAGGACCTCCGGCAGGCACTGCTGGGTCAGCGCCACGCCGCCCTCGATGTCGTGGTCGTACTGGTAGCCCTGGCCATACCCGAGTTGCTTCATCAGCCGGGTGGGCGCGTTGCGCAGCGCCATCGGCACCGGCTGGGTGCCGTGCTCGCGCACGTCGCCGCGTGCCGCGCCGAAGGCGACGTAGGCGGCGTTGCTGCGCGGCGCCAGTGCCAGGTAGATCGCGACTTCGGCCAGGGCCAGGTCGCCCTCCGGGCTGCCGAGGCGATCCCAGGCCTCCCAGGCGTCGAGCGCCAGCGGCAACGCCCGCGGATCGGCCAGTCCGACGTCCTCGATCGCCATGCGCACCAGGCGTCGCGCCAGGTAATGGGGGTCGCAGCCGCCGTCGAGCATGCGCGTGAACCAGTACAGCGCGGCGTCGGGATCGGAGCTGCGCACGGACTTGTGCAGGGCCGAGATCTGGTCGTAGAACTGCTCGCCGCCCTTGTCGAAGCGGCGCGTGCGGTCGGCCAGCACCTGCTCCAGCGTCGCCGCGGCGATGAGACCCCCGGTGGCGAGGTCGGCGGCGATCTCGAGCAAGGTCAATCCGCGGCGCACGTCGCCATCGGCCGCGCGCGCGATGGCGTGCAGCGCGTCGGCGTCGACGCTGAGGCCGCGATCGCCGAGCCCGCGCTCGCGGTCGGCCAGTGCGCGCCGCAGCGCGTCCTCGATCGCCTCGGCCGGCACCGCGTCGAGCACGTGCACGCGGCAGCGCGAGAGCAGCGCCGAGTTGAGTTCGAACGAGGGGTTCTCGGTGGTGGCGCCGACCAGGATGATCGTGCCGCGCTCCACGTGCGGCAGGAACGCGTCCTGCTGCGCCTTGTTGAACCGGTGCACCTCGTCGATGAACAGCACCGTGCGGGCGCCCGCCAGCGCGCGGGCCTCGGCGCGGCCCACCGCCTCGCGCACCTCGGGCAGGCCGCACATCACGGCCGAGAGCGATTCGAACTCGGCCGCCGCGTACCGCGCCAGCAGCAGGGCCAGCGTGGTCTTGCCGCAACCCGGCGGCCCCCACAGCACCATCGAGTGCAGCTGGCCGGCCTCGATCGCGCGGCGCAGCGCGGTGCCGGGCCCGAGCAGGCGCGCCTGGCCCACGATCTCGTCCAGGCTGCGCGGGCGCATGCGCTCGGCCAGCGGCTTCATGCCCGCCGGCGGCGAGAACAGGGTGGCACTGGCGCCGGGGGCGCTGCGGCGGTTCATCCGCGGATGATGCCAGCACCGCGGGCGTTCGCGCCGCCCTCAGTCGCGGATCGGCGTGACCTCGGCCGGCACCACCGGCTCGCCGATCAGGTCAGCCCCCGCGGGCACCTCGAAGGCGAAGGTGCCATCGCCGAAGCGCGGGTTGCGGGTCCAGTCGGCGAAGCGGATCTCGTTGCGCTGGCCGAGGCCGTCGAGCAGGCGCATCGATACCAGGGCGTTGCCGGCGTCGAAGCCGAGTTCGCAGCGTTCGAACGGCGCCTCGGCCGCGCGCGGAGTCAGGCGCAGCCAGGCCAGGCCGTCGGTCTCGCCGGCCTCGGCCAGGGCGTACTCGCGCTCCAGCAGGCCGAGGTCGGTCAGCACGGTCAGCGGGCTTTGCGACTCCTCCGCCGACTGGCTGCGCACCGTGACCTGGTCGAGGTCCTGGTCGTGGATCCAGACGTTGGTGCCGTCGGCGACGATCAGCTGCGGGAACGGGCTCAGGTAGGCCCAGCGGAACTGGCGCGGGGCGCGCAACGCGACGCTGCCCTCGGACTGCTCCTGCAGCACGCCGTTGGCGTCGTACACCACCTGGGTGAAGCGGCCCTGCAGGCCCTGCAGGTCGCGGGCGAACTCGTCCAGGCGCGAACGCGCGGTGCCGGCGCATGCGGAACCGGCGGCGAGCAGCAGGAGCAGGCAGGCGAATAGGCGCGGATTCACGGTCGGGGGTCGTGCGGTAGTGGCATCGAGCATGGCGCCTGCTGGCTTAACGGCCGCTGTGGCGCCCGGCTGGCGACGGCCGGCGCCGGGCGGCGCGCTTCAGTCGCGCGGCGGCGGCGGCGCCAGCACGGTGCGGTTGCCGTTGTGCTCCGGCGGACTGACCACGCCTTGCGCCTCCATCTCCTCGATCAGGCGCGCGGCGCGGTTGTAGCCGATCTTGAGCCGCCGCTGCACCCCGGAGATGGACGCGCGCCGGGTCTCGGTCACCACCCGCACCGCCTGGTCGTAGAGCTCGTCGAGTTCGCCGCCATTGCCCTCGGCGCCGGCCTCGGGCAGCCCGGTGGGGCCGACCACGGTGCCGTCGCCCAGCGACTGCACGTCGTCGAGCACCCCGTCCACGTAGTCCGGCTCGCCCTGGTGCGACTTGAGGTGCGCGACCACCCGGTGCACCTCCTCGTCGCTGACGAAGGCGCCGTGCACGCGTTCCGGCGTGGCGGTCCCGGGCGGCAGGTAGAGCATGTCGCCATGGCCGAGCAGGGTCTCGGCGCCGGACTGGTCGAGGATCGTGCGCGAGTCGATCTTGCTCGACACCTGGAACGCGATGCGGGTCGGGATGTTGGCCTTGATCAGCCCGGTGATCACGTCGACCGAGGGCCGCTGGGTGGCGAGGATGAGGTGGATTCCGGCCGCGCGCGCCTTCTGCGCCAGGCGCGCGATCAGTTCCTCGACCTTCTTGCCGACGATCATCATCATGTCGGCGAATTCGTCGATCAGCACCACCAGGAACGGCAGCGCCTCCAGCGGCTGCGCGCTGGCACCGGGCTGGTCGGGCCGCGGCACGAACAGGGGGTCGAGCAGCGGCTGGCCGGCGTCCTGCGCCTCCTTCACCTTGCGGTTGAAGCCGGCGAGGTTGCGCACGCCGACCGCCGACATCAGCTTGTAGCGGCGCTCCATCTCGGCCACGCACCAGCGCAGCGCGTTGGCGGCGTCCTTCATGTCGGTGACCACCGGCGCCAGCAGGTGCGGGATGCCCTGGTAGACCGACAGCTCCAGCATCTTGGGATCGATCATCAGCACGCGCACGTCGTTGGCGCTGGCCTTGTACAGCAGGCTCAGGACCATGGCGTTGAGCGCCACCGACTTGCCCGAACCGGTGGTGCCGGCCACCAGCAGGTGCGGCATGCGCGCGAGGTCGACCACCACCGGGCGCCCGCCGATGTCCTTGCCCAGCGCGAGCGAGATCGGCGAACTCGACTTGTCGTACTCCTTCGAGCGCAGGATCTCCGACAGGTACACGGTCTCGCGGTTGGCGTTGGGGATCTCCAGGCCGATCACGGTCTTGCCCGGGATCACGTCGACCACGCGCACGCTGACCACCGACAGGCCGCGGGCGATGTCCTTGTCCAGGTTCGAGATCTGGCTGCCGCGCACGCCTGCCGCCGGCTCCATCTCGAAACGGGTGATGACCGGCCCCGGGTACACCCCCACGACCTGGGCGTCGATGCGGAAATCCTTGAGCTTGAGCTCGACCTGGCGCGACAGCGCCTCCAGGGTCTCCGGCGAATAGCCCTTGGCCTGCTGCCGGGGCTCGTCGAGCAGCGACAGCGGCGGCAGCGAACCGCGCGGCAGCGCCGCGAATAGCGGGATCTGCAGCTCGCGCGAGGCGCGCTCGCTCTTCTCGATCGGCTCGATCTTGGGCTCGATCCGGATCGGCTCGCGGCGCGTCTGCCGCACCACGTCGACCTTGCGCACCTCCTCGCGCTCGCCGCGCGCCTTGCGCCCGGCGTTCCACTCGCGCCACCGCTGCAGCGCGGCCACCGCGCCGGCCGCCAGCAGGAGCGTCAGCGCGCCGAGCCGGTCCATGACCCGGAACCAGGACACGCCCGCGGCCAGGGTCAGCGCCACCAGGGCCATCGACAGCAGGAACAGGGTGGCGCCGACCTCGCCGATGCCCGACACCAGCAGCCGCGCCACCAGTTGCCCGAGCACGCCACCGGCATTCTCGGGCAGGGTGGAGTCACCGGCGCCGAAGTGCAGGTGGGCCAGCGCGGCCGTGCTCACGACCAGGGCGACGATGCCGATCAGCCGCAACGGCGGCTCGATCGCCAGTCCCTGCCCGCGGTCACCGCGCAGCAGCCGCCAACCCACCACCGCCAGCACCAGCGGGATCAGCCAGGCGGCGATGCCGAGGAACACGAGGGCGGTGCTGGCCACCCAGGCGCCGATAGCGCCACCGAGGTTGCGCACCGGCGCGGCCCCGGCATCGTGCGACCAGCCCGGGTCGCCGGCGTCATAGCTGCCCAGGCACAGGGCCAGGTACGCGATCAGCGGCAGCAGCAGCAGCACGGCGGCTTCGCGCAGCCGCCTGTCCAGGGAGTTGCCGTCGGCACCTGCGGATACGTCTTTGGCGCTGCGCCCCACCGTGAGATTTTACCTTTTGAATAGTCGGTAACGCCATGAAAAGTATGGCCGATCAGACCATGCCTTTCAATGCGGGGTGAACCAGCTGCCCATTCTCGACGTTGATGCCCCGTACCAGCGGCCGGTTGTCGCGCCAGTCGCCGGAAGCCAGCTTCTGCACGAAGGGCAGGATCGCCGCGCAGATCGCGTGCGACGAGGTCTGCGGCACCGCGCCCGGCATGTTGGTCACGGCGAAATGGGTGACGCCGTCGACCACGTAGGTCGGGTCGGCGTAGGTCGTGGGGCGCGTGGTCTCGGCGCAGCCGCCCTGATCCACCGAGATGTCGACGATGACCGAGCCGGCCTCCATCCCCGCCACCATCGCCCGCGTGATCACGTGCGGCGCCTTGGCCCCGGTGACCAGCACCGCGCCGATCACCAGGTCGGCGCTGGCGATCTCGCGCGCGACCGCTTCCTCGTAGGGATACAGGGTGGTGACGTTGGAGCCCAGCGCCATCATCTGCGCCATGCGGTCCTGGCGCTTCTCGAACACCACCACGTTGGCGCCGCCGGCCGCGGCGAGCTGCGCCGAGTTGCCGCCGGCAGCGCCGGCGCCCAGCACGACCACCTTGCCGCGTTCGGTCGAGGGCAGGCCGCCGAGCAGCTTGCCCTTCCCGCCCGCCGGCTGGTGCAGCAGGTGGGTCCCGATCTGGATCGCGATGCGGCCGGCGATGATCGACATCGGCGCCAGCAGCGGCAGGTCGCCGTTGTCGAGTTCCACCGTCTCGAAGGCCACGCCGGTGAGGCCGATCTGCAGCAGGCGCCTGGTCAACTCCGGCTCCGGCGCGAGGTGCAGGTAGCAGAACAGCAGGTGGTCCTTGCGCAGGTGCGCGAGGTCGCCGGCGATCGGCTCCTTCACCTTCACGATCAACTGGCCCTTCTCGTACAGCGCCGCCGCATCCGGCGCGATCTTCACGCCCACGCGGGTGTAATCGGCGTCGCTGAAACCGCTCTTGCGTCCCGCCCCGGCCTCGACCCACACCTCGTAGCCACGCCGCACCAGGTCGGCACAGGCCGCCGGCACCAGGGCGACGCGCCCTTCCAGGGTCTTGGTTTCGCGGGGAATTCCGATGCGCATGGCGGCGAGCTCCTGGCCCTAGGCGGCCTGGCTGTCGGGCAAAAGAAAACGCCGCAATCGCGGCGCTGGTCGTTTGTAGTTCGATCCGGGTCGCGGCTTGATTCCGGGGCGGGGCCACCCCATCCTGAACCCCACGCTGCGCCGTCGGCGCCGTTCGCGCCGCCCTCCCGAAACGACGAGAAGTATACATGACCGAGCATGCCCGCCTGTTGATCCTAGGCTCCGGACCCGCCGGCTACAGCGCCGCCGTCTATGCCGCGCGCGCGAACCTCAAGCCGGTGCTGATCACGGGCCTGGAACAGGGCGGCCAGCTCACCACCACCACCGACGTCGACAACTGGCCTGGCGACGTGGAGGGGCTGCAGGGCCCGGAACTGATGGAGCGGATGAAGCGCCACGCCGAGCGCTTCCACACCCGGATGGTGTTCGACCACATCATCGAGGCCGACCTCGCCGCGCGCCCGTTCCGCCTCAAGGGCGACAGCGGCGAGTACACCTGCGACGCGCTGATCATCACCACCGGCGCCTCGGCCAAGTACCTGGGCCTGCCGTCCGAGCAGGCGTTCCGCGGCAAGGGCGTGTCGGCCTGTGCCACCTGCGACGGCTTCTTCTTCCGCGAGCAGGACGTGGCGGTGATCGGCGGCGGCAACACCGCGGTCGAGGAAGCGCTGTACCTGGCCAACATCTGCCGCACGGTCACGCTGGTGCATCGGCGCGACAAGCTCAAGAGCGAGAAGATCCTGCAGGACAAGCTGTTCGAGCGCGAACGCCAGGGCAAGGTGCGCCTGGTCTGGAACCACACCGTGGACGAAGTCCTGGGCGACGAGTCCGGCGTCACCGGCGTGCGCATCGTGGACACCGCCAGCGGCGCCAAGCGGGACCTGGCGGTGAGCGGCGTCTTCATCGCGATCGGCCATACGCCCAACACCGGCATCTTCGAGGGCCAGCTCGAGATGAAGAACGGCTACATCCGCATCCGCAGCGGACTCGACGGCCAGGCCACGGCGACCAGCGTGCCCGGCGTGTTCGCCGCCGGCGACGTGGCCGACCAGGTCTACCGCCAGGCGATCACCTCGGCCGGCTTCGGCTGCATGGCGGCGCTGGACGCGGAGAAGTACCTCGACGCCGCCGGCCACTGAGGCCCGGCGGCGGCGCGCGCCGATGACCACCCTGCGCGTCCTGCATTCGCTGGCCGAGGTGCCTGCGCCGGCCTGGGATGCCCTGGTCGCCGACGGCAACCCCTTCGTGGGCCATGCCTTCCTCCACGGCCTGGAACGCGAGGGGTGCCTGCGCGAGCGCCTGGGCTGGCGCCCGCATCACCTCACGTTGTGGCAGGACGCCAAGCTGGTCGCCGCCGTTCCCGCCTATCGCAAGGCCAACTCGCACGGCGAGTTCGTCTTCGACCACGCCTGGGCCGACGCGTGCGAGCGCGCCGGCGGCGCGTACTACCCCAAGCTGCTGGCCGCGGTGCCCTACTCGCCCGTGCCCGGGCCGCGCCTGCTGGCCGATCCGCGGATTCCGCAGCTGCGCGCCGAACTGGTCGCGGCGCTGCGCGAGGCGGCCGACAGGGCGCGCTGGTCGGGCGCACACGTCAATTTCGCCGGCGGATGCGACGCCCAAGCGCTGCGCGAGGCGCAGTGGATCGAGCGCGAGGACATCCAGTTCCACTGGGACAATCGCGACTACGCCGACTTCGAGGCCTTCGTGGCCACGCTCAACTCGAAGCGGCGCAAGGAGATCCGCCGCGAGCGCGCCAGGGTCGCCGCGGAAGGCTGGCGCTTCGCGCAGTACGATGGCGCCTCGATCTCCGCGCAGGACCTGGCCGACGTGCATCGCCTGTACGCGGACACCTTCGAGGCCAAAGGCAACCTGGCCGCGCTGACCCCGGCGTTCTTCGCCAGCCTGGCGCGCGCGCAGGGCCGCGACTTCATGGTCGTCATCGGGACGCGCGGCGACGGCGCGCGCTGCATGGCCCTGTTCCTCGCCGGCGGCGGCGTGCTGTACGGCCGCTACTGGGGCAGCGACGCCGCGAGCCCGGGACTGCATTTCGAGGCCTGCTACTACCAGGGCATCGAGCTGGCGATCGCGCGCGGCCTCGCCCGCTTCGAGCCCGGGGCGCAGGGCGAGCACAAGGTCGCGCGCGGGTTCCTGCCGGTGCGCACGCGCTCGTTCCACTGGTTGCGCGATCCGCGGCTGCACGCCGCGGTGGCCGCCTCCGTCGCGCGCGAACGGGCCTGGGTGGCGCGCTACGAGCAGGCGGTCATGGCGCACTCGCCGTATGCGGAGCGCGCCGCGTGAAACTGGCCCTGCCGTGGCTGGCGCCGGAGGCCGACGCGCCGTTTCCCCCGGTCAGCCGCGCGCTCGCGCGCCCCAACGGGCTGCTCGCGGCGGGCGGCGGCCTCGAGCCGGAGCGCCTGCTGCGGGCCTACCGGCTGGGCATCTTCCCCTGGTTCAGCCCGGGCGAACCGATCCTGTGGTGGTCGCCGGACCCGCGTTGCGTGTTCCCCACGACCGGGATGCACGTGCCGCGGCGGCTGCGTCCGTGGCTGCGGCGCTGCGCGTGGACGCTGGGCGCAGACCGCGACTTCGAGGCGGTCATCGATGCCTGCGCCGCGCCGCGCGGCGCCGGCGAAGGCACCTGGATCACGCCGGAGATGCGCGCCGCCTACCTGACGCTGCACCGGCTCGGCCATGCCCATTCGATCGAGGTCCGCGAGGACGGCAAGCTGGTCGGTGGCCTGTACGGCGTCGTCCAGGGGCGCATGTACTACGCCGAGTCGATGTACAGCCGGCGCGAGAACGCCTCCAAGCTGGCACTGCTCGGGCTGGCGCGGGCGCTGGCCGGATGGGGCTTCCCGCTGATCGATGCGCAGGTGTCCTCGCCGCACCTGCACAGCCTCGGCGCGGTCCTGATGCCGCGCGCCAGCTTCCTCGAAACGGCGCAGTCGCTGGCCTCCGCGCCGTTCCCTTCCGGCAGTTGGGCCGAGCGTTTCCCGCGCATCGCCCCCGCCGAGCTGGCCTGAACCGGCTCCGATTCCGCTTCCCGCACCGCCGCAGGCGTGTCAGAATCGCGCGCCTTGCGGCCGGACGGCCGCCGCGAAACAGCGACGATGGCCAAAGACGACCAGATCGAGATGGAAGGGACCGTGCAGGAAACCCTTCCCAACACCATGTTCCGGGTCAAGCTCGAGAACGGCCATGTGATCACGGCCCATATCTCCGGCCGCATGCGCAAGAACTACATCCGCATCCTCACCGGCGACAAGGTCAAGGTCGAGATGACCCCGTACGACCTCACCAAGGGCCGCATCACCTACCGCATGAAGTGAGGCCAGGATGGCCTCATCCCGTGCAGGCCATGGATGGCCGATGACACGGGATCCAGTCCGCCAAGCGCACCATGGCCGTGCCGGCCATCGATGGCCGGTGCCGCGCAAGGCCGATCCCTCGCCGCCGCCTGAACGCGGCCCCTACTGCGGCGTCGCGCTCGCCGACGCCGTGCGCATCGTCACCGGCGGCGAACGCCCGTTGCCGGTCCACAGGTCGTACATGAACTGGCCGCGGCTCTGCGTGCGCGGGCCGGTGTCCAGGGGCGCGCGGAACGGCTGGCACAGCGCGTTCTCGCTCGGGAAGGCGTTCTCGACCGCCTCGTTGCGCAGGAACTCCACGTATTCGCGCGTCGCCACCTGGTGGCGCAGCGAGACCGAGACCGTGATCGGCTGCGTGGTGCCCGGCGGGACCGGGATCGCGTAGACCGTGTCGTCGTAGTCGACCAGCACGCCGGAACCGGGGCTGGTCTCCGGATAGACATGGCCCACCGGCCGGATCTCGGGGTCGGCGCCGCCGCGGAAGCCGCGCGGCGGGATGCGGTTGTCCTTGCGGATGCAGTCGCTGGTGGCGAAGTGGAACATCTTGCGGCCCAGCGCATCGGTGACCTTGCACTCGCCGGCGCCGGCATCCCAGATGCCCTGCTGGATCTCGTAGACCTTCGCCTGCGCGTCCTCGGTGAGGGTGCCGGTGGCGGCATCGTAGGCGCCGCTGCGCCAGAACGGCGCATCGGTGCCCACGCGCGCCTCCACCTGCAGCCACATGCGACGGCCCTCGGCGTACCCGGTCGGCAACTTGTGGCCGCTGAGGTTGGTCACGCGCACGCGCGCCGTGAGGGTGGCGGCGCCGGGCGCGAGCGGGTCCAGGCTCAGGGCCAGGTTGGCGCTGCGCTCGCTCAGCATGTCGGTCGCCGCCTGCACCGCGCGCGCGAACTCGCTCTCGCGGTTCAGCCCGTCGGGCCCGCCATAGAGCATGCCGACCACGCTGGTGATCCACGCATTGGCGCCGACCAGCTCGTGCACCGGCAGGTTGTTCGTGCGCGAGCCCGGCGCGTTGCCCTGGCAGGCCCGCGCCGAGGGGCTGGTGCTCGATGCCATGTGGCACGCCTGGCACGTGGTGCCGTAGTTCGCGCCGGCGCCGTAGGGCTCGTCGGCGGCGAAGCCGTCGAGCAGGATCGCGTCGTTGTACGCGCTGGCGCGCCATTCGCTGTAGGTGCGCTCGACCGGGAACGGGATGCCGGTGTCGGCGCCCGTCGCATCCTTGAGCGTGACCGCCGGGCCGCTGGCGAGGATCGGCGTGGTCACGTCGTGGCAGCTGCCGCAGAACTCGCTGCGGCGGACGAACGACGAGTAGGCGGCGCCATGCGGCGGCTCGGAGATGCCCGCTTCCGGATAGCGATACGGCCCGATCCGGCACGGGCCGAAGGAACTGCCGCAGGTGGCGCTGTCGTCGATGAAGAGGTTGCCGCTGTCGGGCCGCACGCCGGCGGGCAGCGCGCCGGCGGGCTGCTGCCGATGGCACAGGTGGCAGGCGACGCCGCCGTAGTCGTTGCTGGCGTCGACACTGGCGTATTCGTAGTCGTCGTGGTCGCCGTCGAGGCGGCAACCGGTCTCGCCGCCCGGCACCACCGCGCCGGCCGCGTTCTTGCCGGCGCGCCCGGCCAGCCAGCCCGACGGCGTGTGGCAGCGCAGGCACCAGTCGCCCACGCCCGGCAGGTCGTGGTTGGCCACGTCCAGCGCGGCCCAGAACAGCGGGTCGCGGGTGGCGTTCGCCATCATCGAGCCGCTCCAGGTCGAGTGCGGCATGAAGTCCCGGTCGGTGGCGTTGAACCCGCCGTGGCAACCGAAGCAGTCGCTGGAACCGTCCAGCGGCGTGGACAGGCCCGGCTGGGTGCCGTGCAGGGTGAAGTCGGTCGGCCCGCCGGCGGCGCCTGCGAGCACCGCGCCTGCCCACAAGCACCCCAGCAGGATCAACGGCACCCGCCCGCCGGTTCGCACCGGCGGGCGCAGCGCGGACCGCTCGCTCATGGAGCGACCGGCGTCTCGAAGCCGTTGGCGAAGATGAACCCGGACACGTCGATGTCGAACCCGGTGGAGTCGGCGCCGACGTTGCCAGCGGCATCGGTCTGGCGTGCCACCAGCGTGCGCAGCCCGGGGCCGGCCAGCGTGGCGTTGCAGCTCCAGTTGCCCGCCCCCGCGAGGATGGTCGAGCAGGCCTGCACCGCGCCGTCGAACAGGCGCAGCTCGGCGTTGGCCTCGCCGCCGGTGCCGGTCACGGTCACCGCGATCGACGGGGTCGTCGCCGGGCCGGTGATCGCGGGCGCCGCGGGCGCGGTGCGATCGACCACCACCGCAACGGTGGCGCTGGGCGCGCTGAGGTCGTTGCCGAGCGAACCGCGCGCGGCCAGGCTGTAGCTGCCCTCGGCCAGGCCGGCGACGGTGATGAGGTAGGTGCCGCTGTTGCACACCACCGGCGCGCCCACGTCGTTGGCGCCGTTGCGCAGCTGGATGCTGTCGCCGTTTTGGCAGGTGCCCGTGAACACCGGGTCCGCCACGTTGGTGATGTTGTCGCTGCTCGAACGGCCGCTGTCGCTGATGAGGTCGGGCGCGCTGGGCACCGCCGCGCCGCCGGCCTTCACCGAGGCCACGTCATAGCTCGCGGGCGCGCCCGGTTCGGTCACGCCCAGCGTGGCGGCGGCGTCCACCGGCGCGCGATCGGCGACGAAGCTGAAGCGCGCCATCACGCCCCAGTTCTGGCTGGCCGCGGCATCCGGCGCCGCCCACTCGATGGCGGTGGCGGATTGGGTGGCGGTCCAGTCCGCGCGGGCGGGGTCGCCGTCGGCATAGGCGATCTGCGAGATCGCGACGCCGTCGCCGACGCGGACCGAGAAGCGGTTGAAGCCGTCGTTGCGCACCACGCGCAGGTTCGGCTCGCTGCCCTGGGTGACGGCGCGGGCGAAGTCGAAGTTCATCAGCGCGTAGTGGTAGCGCCAGCTGCCGTTGCCGAGGTCGTCCACCCGCACCGCGACCTTGGCCCGCCCCTCGGGCGCCACCAGCTCGACGTTGCGGGTCAGGTCGCCGGCGGTGTTGCCGGCGTCGATCCAGCGGTCCAGCGCCGGGCCGAGGCGGAACGGGCTGCCGTTGCCGGCGGTCCAGCTGGAGCCGTTCCATGTCGGCGTGAAGGGCCGGCTCGCCATGGTGTTGTAGATGTTGATGTCCTCGCGCACGATGTACCAGGACTCGAACAGGAAGGTCGCGCCCGGGTTCAAGGTCGCATCGAGCGCCGACTCCTTCACGATCAGGCGCTGGTCGTAGCTCGTGTTGCCGGAGGCGTTGGACACGCCGTCGCAATTGAGGTCGTAGATGGAGCCGCAACGGCCCCACTGGCCCGATGCCGGCAGCAGCTCGCGCCGCGGGCCGAGGTCGCCGTTGCTGTCGTTGTTGCCGGTGCCGTAGGTATCGCCGCACTGGCGGCCGAGCACGTGGTTGCCGTTGCAGCTCTCGCAACCGCTGCCCACGTTGGTGGTGAGGAAGGCATGCTTGACGCCCGAACGGCCGACCTGGGTCAGGCTGCCGTCGGGATCGAGGCGGTACAGGTTCCAGATCAGGTACGGGTGCTGGTCGGGGCTCGGGTACGGACCGTTCACCGAGTTGGTGAACTTCTGGTCCCACTCGACGTCGGCGGTGTAGGCCGAGGTGCTGGTGCCGAGCGGATCGCCCGGAATCGTCGCCACCAGGGTGCCGTTGGCGATGTTGTTGATCAGGGTCGACGACGGCGTGTACACCACGTCGCCGTCGGTAGCGCCGCCAGGACCGTCGCAGGCCCCGCCACCGACGGTGGCGCGGCAGCGCGACAGCTGGCCGCTGAAGGTCTGCATGAACACGTCGGCCTGGTAGCGCGCGCCGCCGCTGCCGGGCACCGGCTCGCCGGGCCAGTTCGGATCGCCGCAGGCGTAGGGTTCGGTGCCGCCGGCACGCTCGACGACGTCGGCCATCACCTTGAGCTCGGCGATGGCCAGGTCCGCGGCTTCGGGATGGCCGATCCGCGCGGCCAGGGCGGGGGCGACGCGCAGGTCGGCGCTGCGGATGTGGAAGCGCTGGCCGCCGTCGAGGAACTCGTACATCACGCGGTCGACGTACAGCAGGACCTGGCCGTCCCTGCCCATCACGTCGATGCGCAGGGCATCGCCCGGGCGCACCACCAGCCGGGGCGACTCGACCACGATGCGCTCGCGCGCGGTGCTGAAGGCGATGCTGCCGGCCAGGCCGACCTCGCCACCGGCGATTCCGCGCACGCTGTCGCGCCTGGCATCGACGTCGAAACGGCTGGCCTCGCCCAAAGGCATCGTCACCGAGCGCTGCGCCGGATCGCCCGCACGCCGCAGGCCGATGATGCCCAGCAGGTCGTCGTTCCAGATGAACTGGGCGCTGCCGCCGCGGGTGATCACGCGGTCGAGCCGGCCGTCCCAGCCGCTCAACTCCTGCGCCCGCAACTGGTCGACTGCGTCGACCGGGTCGGCCGGCGGAGTGGCCGCGAAGGCGGTCGATGCGAGGACCACGGCGACCGTGGCGGACAGGATCGAAACGACGCGCACCCGCATGGAACCACCCCCTCGGAAGTCGAAGCCGCATTCTGGCGGCTAGGCGCTGCGGCGTTCAAGCCGCCCGCCCCGACCCGCCGCGGCGCGGCGACGGACGCAGGATCCGGATGCGCGAACGGCACGCCGCCCGGCGTGCCGTTGCCGGCCGTCACGAACCGTGCACGAATGCGAACGGGGCGCAACCGCGATGCAGCCCCGCGACGCTCAGGTCACGGGCTCCACCACCTCGGCCGCCTCGATCTCGGTCGCCAGCTGGCCATCGCGGACCACGAGGTTCACCTTGCCGCCGGCGGCGAGGCGGCCGAACAGCAGTTCGTCGGCGAGCGGACGCTTGACCTGCTCCTGGATCACGCGGCCCATGGGGCGCGCGCCCATCTGCGGGTCGAAGCCATGCTCGGCCAGCCAATGGCGCGCCTCGGCCGAGGCCGACAGGGTGACGTGCTTCTCCTGCAACTGCGTCTCCAGCTCGATCAGGAACTTGTCGACCACGCGCAGGATGTGCTCGAAGTCGAGCGCCGCGAACTGGATCACCGCGTCGAGCCGGTTGCGGAACTCCGGGGTGAAGGTGCGGCGGATCACCTCCATCGCGTCGCTGGAGTGGTCCTGGGTGGTGAAGCCGATCGTGCGCCGCGCCGCCTGCGCCGCGCCGGCATTGGTGGTCATCACCAGGATCGCGTTCTTGAAGTTGGCCTCGCGCCCGTTGGTGTCGGTCAGCGCGCCGCGGTCCATGACCTGCAGCAGGATGTTGAACACGTCCGGGTGCGCCTTCTCGATCTCGTCGAGCAGCAGCACGCAGTGCGGGTGCTTGACGATCTGCTCGGTCAGCAGCCCGCCCTGGTCGAAGCCGACGTAGCCCGGCGGCGCGCCGATCAGGCGCGAGACCGAGTGCGCCTCCATGTACTCGGACATGTCGAAGCGGATCAGCTCGATGCCGAGCTGCATCGCCAGCTGGCGCGTGACCTCGGTCTTGCCGACGCCGGTGGGGCCGGCGAACAGGAAGCAGCCGATCGGCTTGGCGGGATTGGCCAGGCCCGAGCGCGCCATCTTGATCGCGGATGCCAGGGTGTCGATCGCGCGGTCCTGCCCGAACACCACCATCTTGAGGTTGCGGTCGAGGTTGCGCAGCACGTCGCGGTCCGAGGCGCTGACGTGCTTGGCCGGGATGCGCGCCATCTTGGCCACGATGTATTCGATTTCCGGCACGTCGACCACGAGCTTGCGCTCGGCTTCGGGCATCAGGCGCTGGCGCGCGCCGGCCTCGTCGATCACGTCGATGGCCTTGTCCGGCAGCAGGCGGTCGCCGATGTGGCGCACCGAGAGGTCGACCGCGGCCTTGAGCGCCTCGGCCGTGTACTCGACCTGGTGGTGCTCCTCGAACCGGGTCTTGAGCCCGCGCAGGATCTCGATCGATTCGGCGACGGTGGGTTCGACCACGTCGATCTTCTGGAAGCGCCGCGCCAGCGCGCGGTCCTTCTCGAAGATCGCGCGGAACTCCTGGAAGGTGGTCGAGCCGATGCAGCGCAGCTCGCCCGAGGCCAGCACCGGCTTGATCAGGTTCGACGCGTCCATGGTGCCGCCGGAAGCCGAGCCGGCGCCGATGATGGTGTGGATCTCGTCGATGAACAGGATCGCGTTCGGCTCCTTCTTGAGCTGCGCCAGCACGCCCTTGAGGCGCTTCTCGAAGTCGCCGCGGTACTTGGTCCCCGCGACCAGCGCGCCGAGGTCCAGCGCGTAGATCGTGCACGGCGCCAGCACCTCCGGCACCTGGCCCTCGACGATGCGCTTGGCCAGCCCCTCGGCCAGCGCGGTCTTGCCGACGCCGGCCTCGCCGACGTACAGCGGGTTGTTCTTGCGCCGGCGGCACAGCACCTGGATCGTGCGCTCGATCTCGTCGGCGCGGCCGATCAGCGGGTCGATCTTGCCCAGCCGCGCCAGCTCGTTGAGGTTGGAGGCGTATTCCTGCAGCGGGTTGCCGCGCGGCTCGCCGTTCTCCTCGCCCTCCTTGGGCGCCTCCGACTCCGGCTTGCTCGGCTCCTGGCCGATCTTGGCCACGCCGTGCGAGATGTAATTGACCACGTCCAGGCGCGAGACGTCCTGCTGGCCGAGGAAGTACACCGCGTGCGAGTCCTTTTCGCTGAAGATCGCCACCAGCACGTTGGCGCCGGTGACTTCCTTCCGGCCCGAGGACTGCACGTGGTAGACCGCCCGCTGGAGCACGCGCTGGAAGCCCAGGGTGGGCTGGGTGTCGCGCTCGTCGCCGGCCGGCAGCACCGGCACGGTCTCGCCGATGATGGACCGCAGTTCCTGGCCCAGCTTGGCCAGGTCGGCGCCGCAGGCGCGCAACACCGCCGCCGCGGAAGGATTCTCCAGCAGCGCCAGCAGCAGGTGCTCCACGGTCATGAACTCATGGCGGCGCTCCCGGGCTTCCCGGTAGCACTGGCCGATGGTGAGTTCCAGATCCTTGCTGAACATGGTCGGGTCCGCCCCTGTGACTGAACTGCGCCTGCCGCCTCGCCAGGATCAAGCGCGATCCGGCGCCGTGTCGCCTGCCACTATGCCTTTTCCATCGTGCACAGCAATGGGTGCTGGTGGCTGCGCGAGAACTCGTTGACCTGCGTGACCTTGGTTTCTGCCACTTCGCGCGTGAACACGCCGCAGATGCCCTTGCCGCGGGTATGCACGTGCAGCATCACCTGGGTGGCCTTCTGCCGCGTCATGGCGAAGAAGGTTTCCAGCACCGCCACCACGAAGTCCATGGGCGTGTAGTCATCGTTGAGCAGCACCACCTGGTACATGGGCGGCTTGGCCGTCTCCGGCCGCGCCGCCTCGACCACGGTACCGTGTTGCGCTTCGCGCTCAGGCGTCTCGCCGGCGCTCGATTGCGGGCTGCGGGGGATCATGCGGCCATTATAGGTCCGGCGGCGTGGGGCCCGGCGCGGCCGCGGTCGTGGACGGGACACCCGCGCCCGGTGCAACATCGCGTTTTCACGACGGTGATCTGGGGGCAGGTTCGCGCGCCGCAAGGGCGCGCCCGGCCGGCGCCCTGCGGCGGGTTCATGTCCAGCAACGCACCAACACGATCGCGGCCGGATCCGGACGGCATCTGGCGTCCGGAGGCCACCGTGGCCACCGTCGTGGAACGCGACGGCCGTTTCCTTTTCGTCGAGGAGCGCGTGCGCGGCCGCCTGGTGCTCAACCAGCCGGCCGGGCACCTGGAGCCCGGCGAGTCGCTGGTCGCGGCCGCCGTGCGCGAAACGCTGGAGGAGTCCGGCTGGATGGTGCGGCCCTTGGCCCTGGTCGGCATCTACCAGTGGACCAGTCCCGCCGACGGCGCCGCCTTCCTGCGCTTCACCTTCTGCGCCGAGGCGCTGCGGCAGCTCGCCGACGCCGTGCTGGACGAGGGCATCGAACGCGTGCTGTGGCTGACCCGCGACGAGCTGGAGGCGCGCGGCGCGCAGGCCCGCAGCCCACTGGTCGCCCGCGGCGTGGACGACTGGCTGGCCGGGCGCCGCCTGCCGCTGGAGGCCTTGCAGTGCATCGCCGACGGCTGACGGCCGCACGCACCCGGGACGCCCGGCGATGAACGCCGCGGCGCCGGTGGTGGTCGGCATGTCCGGCGGGGTCGATTCCTCGGTCGCCGCCCTGCTGCTCGCGCGCGCGGGGCGCCGGGCCAGCGGCCTGTTCATGCAGAACTGGGAGGAGGACGCCGGCGACGGCCCCTGCCGCGCCGATGCGGATCGCCGGGACGCCGTCGCGGTATGCGCCCGCCTGGGACTGCCGTTCCACGCCCGCAACTTCGCCCGCGAGTACTGGGACGGCGTCTTCAGCCGCTTCCTGGCCGAGTACCGCGCCGGCCGCACGCCGAATCCGGACGTGCTGTGCAACCGCGAGATCAAGTTCAAGACCTTCCTCGACCATGCCCTGGCGCTGGGCGCGGAGGGCATCGCCACCGGCCACTACGCGCGCGTCGAACGCCGCGACGGCCTGTGCCGCCTGTTGCGCGCGGCCGATCCGGCCAAGGACCAGACCTACTTCCTGCACGCCATCGGCCAGCACGCGCTGGCCCGCACCGAATTCCCGATCGGGCACCTGGCCAAGGACGCCGTGCGGCGGCTGGCGCGCGAGGCCGGCCTGCCAACCCACGACAAGAAGGACTCGACCGGCATCTGCTTCATCGGCGAGCGCGACTTCCGCCGCTTCCTGGCCCACTACCTGCCGGCCGGCCCGGGCCCGATCGAGACCCCGGCCGGCGTGTGCGTCGGCGAGCACGCCGGCGCGCTGTACTACACCCTGGGCCAGCGCGAGGGGCTGGGGATCGGCGGGCGCCGCGGGGCCGCCGAGGCGGCCTGGTACGTGGTGGGCAAGGACGTGGCCGGCAACCGCCTGATCGCCGACCAGGGCGGCGACAGTCCGCACCTCTACTGCAACACGCTGCGCGCGTCCCAGTTGAGCTGGATCGCCGGCGCGCCGCCCACGGCGCGCTTCGTGGCCACCGCGCGCACCCGCCACCGGCAACCCGACCAGGCCTGCGAGGTCGCGGTCGATGGCGACCAGGCCATCGTCCGCTTCGCCGCCCGGCAGCGCGGCGTCGCACCAGGCCAGTCGGTGGTGTTCTACGCCGGCGACGCCTGCCTCGGCGGCGGCGTGATCGAGGCCACCGACGCGACCTACGGCGGCTGGGCATGAACGACACCGGCATCGTGCTCGGGCTGGCCGGCGCCTACCAGGCCGTCGCGCAGGCGCAACTTCTGGCGCAGGAAGGCAAGGTCGAGCCGGCCGTCGCGGAGGCCTGCCTCGCCAGCGTGTTCCGCATCGATGCGGTGGACGCGGCCGCCGTCTTCGGCGGCCATGCCGGCGTCCGCGCCGGACTGGAACTGTTGCGCGCCGAACTGGAGCGCGACGGCGCCTCGCCCTACCTGACCCGCGCGGTCGCCACCGTGCTGCACCTGCAGGGCAGCCTGCGGCGCAACCCGGGCACCCTGGCGCGCTTGCGCGAGGGCATCGACGCCGCCGCCCGCTCGGCCGAGGCCATGGGCAACGACCACGACACGGTCTACGAACGGCTGGGGGAACTCTACGCGCAGACGCTGAGCACCCTGCGGCCGCGGGTCATGATCCAGGGCAATGGCCTCTACCTCACCCAGCCGCGCGTGGTGGCCCGTATCCGCGCCCTGTTGCTGGCCGCGGTGCGTGCCGCCGTGCTGTGGCGCCAGTGCGGCGGCAGCCACTGGCAACTGCTGGCGCGGCGGCGCTGGCTGCTGGCCGGCACGCGCGCCCTGCTGGCGCAATCCGCGTGCCCCGCGCCGGCCGATCGGGGATAATGCCGTCGCGGGCAGGCAACCGCCGGCCCGACCCCGCCCCGCACAGCCAGCGCCTCGCGCACGGAGATCGCCATGCACGATTCCTTCAAGGTCCGATCCACCCTGGAAGTGGGCGGCAAGCGCTACGCCTACTGGAGCCTGCCCAAGCTGGGCCAGCGCTTCGACATCCAGCGGCTGCCGTACTCGATGCGGATCCTGCTCGAGAACCTGCTGCGGCACGAGGACGGGGTCACGGTCACCGCGCGAGAGATCGAGGCGGTGTGCCGCTGGGAACCCACCAAGGAGCCCGACACCGAGATCGCCTTCATGCCGGCGCGCGTGGTCCTGCAGGACTTCACCGGCGTGCCCTGCGTGGTCGACCTCGCGGCCATGCGCGACGCCATCGGCGCGCTCGGCGGCGACCCCAACAAGATCAACCCGCTGGTGCCGGCGGAACTGGTGATCGACCACTCGGTGCAGGTCGACGTGTTCGGCCAGCCCAAGGCGCTGGAGGACAACGTCGCGATCGAGTTCGGGCGCAACCAGGAACGCTACTCGTTCCTGCGCTGGGGCCAGAAGGCGCTCAACAACTTCAAGGTCGTGCCGCCCAAGACCGGCATCGTGCACCAGGTGAACCTGGAGCACCTCGCGCGGGTGGTCATGGCGGTGGAGAAGCACGGCGAGTGGCAGCTGTTCCCCGACACCGTGTACGGCACCGATTCGCACACCACGATGATCAACGGCATCGGCGTGCTGGGCTGGGGCGTGGGCGGCATCGAGGCCGAGGCCGCGATGCTGGGCCAGCCCTCGTCGATGCTGATCCCGCAGGTGGTGGGCTTCAAGCTCAGCGGGCGCATGCCCGAGGGCGCGACCGCGACCGACCTGGTGCTGACGGTCACGCAGATGCTGCGCAAGCACGGCGTGGTCAACAAGTTCGTGGAGTTCTACGGCCCCGGCCTCGACCACCTGCCGCTGGCCGACCGCGCCACCATCGCCAACATGGCGCCCGAGTACGGCGCCACCTGCGGCATCTTCCCGATCGACGAGGAAGCGCTGAACTACCTGCGCTTGTCCGGCCGTTCGGCCGGGCAGATCGAGCTGGTGGCGGCCTACGCCAAGGCCCAGGGCCTGTGGCGCGACGCGAATTCGCCCGAGGCCGTGTTCAGTTCCACGCTGGAACTCGACATGGGCACGGTGCGGCCTTCGCTCGCCGGCCCGAAGCGCCCGCAGGACCGCGTGCTGCTGGAGAAAGTCGGGGCCAATTTCGCCGAGGCGCTCAAGCCAATGGCGGAGATGCGCGCCGCGAAGACCAAGGCGGCGACGCCGGGCAAGGCCACGGTGACCCGCAACGGCCGCACCTTCGAGCTGGGCGACGGCGCGGTGGTGATCGCCGCGATCACCTCCTGCACCAACACCTCCAATCCGGCGGTGATGCTCGGCGCCGGCCTGCTGGCGCGAAACGCCGTGGCCAGGGGCCTGGGCGTGCAGCCCTGGGTCAAGACCTCGCTCGGCCCCGGCTCGCTGGTGGTCACCGATTACCTCAAGAAGGCCAACGTGCTGGGCGACCTCGAGCAGCTCGGTTTCCACGTGGTCGGCTACGGCTGCACCACGTGCATCGGCAATTCGGGGCCATTGCCGCCGGAAGTGTCCAAGGGCATCGCCGATGGCGACCTGATCGTGGCTTCGGTGCTGTCGGGCAACCGCAACTTCGAGGGCCGCGTGCATCCCGAGGTCAAGGCCAACTACCTGGCTTCGCCGCCGCTGTGCGTGGCCTATGCGATCGCCGGCACCGTCGACATCGACCTCAGCAAGGACCCGCTCGGCACCGGCAAGGACGGCAAGCCGGTGTACCTGCGCGACATCTGGCCCTCGAACAAGGAGATCGGCGACGTGATCGCCGCCACCGTCGGCCCCGAGATGTTCACCAAGAACTACGCCAACGTGTTCGCCGGCGACAGCCGCTGGAACGCGGTGGCCTCGCCCGACGGCGCCCGCTACCGCTGGGACGATGCCTCCACCTACATCAAGAACCCGCCGTATTTCGACGGCATGACCCTGGCGGTCGGCAGCATCGCCGACATCCACGGCGCGCGCGTGCTCGGCCTGTTCGGCGACTCGATCACCACCGACCACATCTCGCCGGCCGGCGACATCAAGGCCAGTTCCCCGGCCGGCAGGTTCCTGATCGAGCGCGGCGTGCAGAAGTCCGATTTCAACTCCTATGGCGCGCGCCGCGGCAACGACGACGTGATGGTGCGCGGCACCTTCGCCAACATCCGGATCAAGAACCTGATGCTGGGCGGCGAGGAAGGCGGCAACACCCTGCACCAGCCCAGCGGCGAGAAGCTGTCGATCTACGATGCCGCGATGCGCTACAAGGCCGAGGGCGTGCCGCTGGTGGTGATCGCGGGCAAGGAGTACGGCACCGGTTCGTCGCGCGACTGGGCGGCCAAGGGCACCATGCTGCTGGGCGTCAAGGCCGTGATCGCCGAGAGCTTCGAGCGCATCCACCGCTCCAACCTGGTCGGCATGGGCGTGCTGCCGCTGTCGTTCCTGCCGGGCGAGAACGCGCAGACCATCGGCCTCAAGGGCGACGAGGTCTTCGATTTCGGCAGCCTCAACGACGGCGCCTCGCGCACCATCGAGGTCACCGCCCGCGGCGCCGCGGGCGAGAAGCGCTTCAAGGCCAACGTGCTGCTGCTCACGCCCAAGGAAGTCGAGTTCTTCCGCCACGGCGGCATCCTCAAGTACGTGCTGCGCCAGCTGGCGTCCGGCGCCAAGGCCGCCTGACCGCGCCACCGACCCAGCGATCGCTCGACCCACGGACGCCCGGCCTTGCGCCGGGCGTTCGCTTTCGGGGCGCCGCGAAGACGCCCGCCTGCCGGCGTAATGGCGGCCGGCGAGCCCCGTACTACCCCACGAGGCGGACCTTCCCCGGTCCGATCCAGAGGGAGAAGGCGATGAACGACCAGGACTCGCGCACCGGCGCCGACGACGCGTCCGTGCTGCCGGCGACCAACAAGCGGGACTTCCTCAAGCTGATGGGGGGCGCATCGATCGGCCTCGGACTGGGGCTGTCCGCGACCGCCGACGCCGCGCAAGCGGTGTGCCTCGCCGCCGGCAGCGGCGGGGCCAACGTGCGCCGCAACACCGCCTACCAGGCGCGACTGGGCGCCGCGCAGGCGCAGCGCGACCAGTTCGAATGCAGCAACACGCCGAACGGCGACGAGGGCATCCTGCCGGCCAACATCGGCTCCTACAGCAAGGGCCTGGCGCACAACGAGCTCGGCGAGGTCTCGCCCACCGCGTACTCGACCCTGGTCTTCGCCCTCAACAACAACTCGCGCAGCGCGCTGGCGACCGTGGCGATGGGCACCACGCCGCCGCTGCGGCAGGCGAGCCCGTTCCTGGGCTTCACCTACTCGCTGGCCGGGCCCGATCCGCAGGGCGTGCCCTGCCCGCCGCCGCCCACCTTCAGCAGCCCCGAGACCGCGGCCGAGATGGTCGAGCTCTACTGGGCCGCGCTGACCCGCGACGTGCCCTTCGCGGCCTACGATTCCGATCCGCTGATCGCGGCCGCGTGCGCCGACCTCAACGCCCAGCCGGGCTACCGCGGGCCCCGCAGCGGCGGCCAGGTCACGCCCGCGAACCTGTTCCGCGGCCGCTTCCCCGGCGAACTGGACGGCCCCTACATCTCGCAGTTCCTGGTCCGGACCATCCCGCACGGGCCCTACGAACACGAGCAGAAGCTGCGCCCGTTCGTGGCCGGCACCGAGTTCCAGGTCACCTACGCCGACTGGCTGCTGGCGCTGCGCGGCGGCGCCTCGGGCCCCACGCCGACGGAAAGCACGCCGGTGTACCTGCGCAACGGCCGCGACCTCGCCACCTACCTGCTGACCGACTACGGCGCCCAGCCGGCCCTGGAGGCCGCGCTGATCCTCAATCGCATCGGCGCCCCGGCCAATCCCGGCCTGCCGGCGCCGGCGCCGAACGAAGGCGCCATCATCGGCGGCTTCAACCAGTTCGTGCAGCTGCTCGGCGGCGCGCAGGCCGCGGCGCTGGCGGCGTGCTTCTACCAGAAGTGGCAGGTGCACCGGCGCGGCCGGCCCGACGTCTACAGTGGCCGCGTGCAGAACCACATCACGGGCCGGGCGAGCTACCCGATTCCGGCCGAGCTGCTCAACTCGAACGCGCTCGCAAGCAACTTCAGCCGCCACGGCAACTACCTGCTGTCGCAGGCCTACAAGGTCGGCTGCCCGCCGCATCCGGCCTATCCGGCCGGGCACGCGGTGTCGGTGGGCACCACGGTCACGGTGCTCAAGGCCCTCTATCGCGGCGATTTCGTCCTCACCGGCAACAAGGTGGCGAGCCCCAACGGCCAGAGCCTGCTCGACTACAACGGTGCGCTCACGGTCGAGGGCGAACTCAACAAGCTGGCCGCGAACGTCTCGCTGGGACGCGACACCGCGGGCGTCCACTATCGCAGCGACGGGGTCGAAGGCATGCTGCTGGGCGAGCGTGTCGCCCTCCTCTACCTGGCGGAACTGCGGCGCACCCTGCCGGCCAGCTTCCCCGGCTTCACCCTGCGCACCTTCGGCGGCGCCCAGGTCACGGTCTGAGGCGGCACGGCGTGGCGGCCTTGCGGCCGCCACGCCGCATCAATCGTCGAGGCGCTCGGCGAGGTAGCACAGCCATTCGCCATCCTGCAGGCGCCATCCGGTGCGCAGGCGCAGGGTCTCGTTGCGGTCGCCGAGGTAGCGGCCGCCGCTGACCAGCGCCGACATCGTGGCAGTGGCGCGCTCGCCCTGCAGCGTCACCTCGACCGGGCCCAGCACCACTTCGATCCGCTCCGCGCCCAGCAGCTGCGCGGCCAGGAAGGCGCGCATGCCGTCGCGGTCGAACCGGCCCCCGTCGCCGCTGAAATCCTCGCTCAGCAGCGCGACGAAATCGCCCGGCCGGCGCGCTTCCACGGCCTGCTCCAGCGCCCCGATGGCGGAGCGGATCCGCGCCTCGGGCGTTTCCCCGGCGCAGGCCGCCAGCAGGGCCGCGAAACACAGTCCGAGCAACCTTGGCATCCGCTTGTCAGGCATGGGGGCCTATGCTCCAATCGGTCGAGTCATGCCCCCGCCCGCTGCTGCCGCGGGCCATGGAGTCGTCGATCCCCGGGGCGCAGGGAGGGAGAACCCAATGAGTGCGGACAAGCCCTGGCTCCAGAGCTACCCGGAAGGCACGCCGGCAACGGTCGACATGACCGAGTATGCCTCGGTCGCCAACGTGCTGGATGCCGCCTGCGAGCGGTTCCGGTCGCGGCCGGCCTTCTCCAACATGGGCCGCACCCTCACCTACGCCGACGTCGACCGCCTCAGCGGCCAGTTCGCC
>CAZTNB010000009.1:0-14600 GCA_964614825.1 uncultured Gammaproteobacteria bacterium | reverse complement strand
CGCCTTCCTGCAGTACACCGGCGGCACCACCGGCGTGGCCAAGGGCGCCATGCTGGCGCAGCGCGCCGCCGCGGCCGAGGTGCAGTCGCTCAAGGCCTGGAACGGCGCCGTGCTGCGTGAAGGGCAGGAGACGTTCCTGCTCGCGCTGCCGATCTACCACGTCGCCGCGCTGGCGGTCGGCTGCCTGCTCGGTTGGGGCCTCGGGGCGCGCATGGTGCTGGTCGCGAATCCGCGCGACCTGGCCGCGCTGGTGCGCGACTTCCAGCGCGAGCGCCCGACCGTCTTCGGCGGCGTCACCACGCTCTACGACGCGCTGCTGCGCGCGCCCGGATTCGAGGCGATCGACTTCTCGAACCTGCGCGTCAGCATGGAGGGTGGCGCCGCCCTGCATCGCGCCACCGCGCAGCGGTGGCTGGAGCGCACCGGTTGCGTGGTGCTCGAGGCCTATGGCCTGTCCGAGACCTGTGGCGCGGTGACGAGCAACGCCGCCGGCCGCGACAACCCGCCGGGGTCGATCGGCCAGCCACTGCCGGGCGTGGATGCGCGCATCTGCGACGATGCCGGGAATGACGTGCCGCTGGGCGAGTCCGGCGAAATCTGCGTGCGCGGCCCGCACATCGCGCTCGGCTACTGGCAACGCCCGGAGGACACGGCATCGGCCTACCTGCCCGGCGCCTGGTTCCGCACCGGCGACATCGGGCGCATGGACGAGCGCGGCTACCTGTACGTGCTCGATCGCAAGAAGGACATGATCCTGGTCTCGGGCTTCAACGTGTACCCGAACGAGATCGAGGACGTGGTCGGCGCCCATCCGGGCGTGCTGGAGTCGGCGGTCGTCGGCGTGCCCGACGAGCGCAGCGGCGAGGCGATCAAGCTGGTGGTGGTCGCCCGCGACGCCAGCCTGACCGAGGAAGCGTTGCGGGCCCATTGCCGCACGCAGCTGACCGGCTACAAGCAGCCGCGGCACATCGAGTTCCGCGACGCCCTGCCGAAGTCCAACGTCGGCAAGATCCTGCGCCGCGAGTTGCGCGAGCACGCGCCGCGCCAGAAGCCGTGAACCGGCCGTTGCGGCCGCGCCCCGGCTACCCGGCGCCGGGTTCGCGCAGCCCGCGCGCGCGCCGGATCGCCCCGCCGCCGAATCGACGATTGATGCGATCGACCACCTCGTCGCCCTGCCCGGGCTCGGGCGCGGCGAACAGGTCGGCCGCATCCTCGCCCGCCGCCGCCAGTTCCGACAGCGTGATTCCGAGCAGGCGCAGGCGCGGCTCCGGCGCCTGACGCCACCAGCGTTCCAGCAGGCTGCTGGCCAGCGCGTGCAGGCGCGCGGTGGCATTGCTGGCCGGCTCCAGCAGCGCGCGCCGGGTGCTGGTGTCGAACGGCGGCACGCGCAGCTTGAGCGTGAGCACGCGCCCGACCAGCGCGTGCGCGCGCGCCCGTTCGGCGACGCGTTCGACCAGCCGCATCAGCAGGGCCTGCGCCGCCTCGAGGCTGCACAGGTCCACGTCCAGCGTCTCCTCGGCGCCCAGCGAGCGCTCGGCCAGGTTCGGCTGCACCGGGCGGTCGTCCTCGCCGCGGGCGAGGCGTGCGAGCGCCAGGCCGTGCTCGCCCAGCACGGCGCGCAGGCGCGGCTCGCCCGCGGCACGCAGGTCGGCCACCGTGCGGATGCCGGCCGCATCGAGCCGTGCCGCCGCGACCGGGCCCACCGTCCATAGCCGGCCGACCGGCAGCGGATCGAGCGTTTCCCGCACGTTCTCCGCGTGCAGTTCCAGCAGCCCGTCGGGCTTGCCCAGTTCGCTGGCGAGCTTGGCCAGGAACTTGTTGGACGACAGTCCAACCGAGCAGCGCAGGCCGGTCCGTGCCAGCACCTCGGCCTTGAGCCGCGCGCCGATCTGCCGCGGCGTCCCGAACAGCGCCAGGCTCCGACCCAGGTCGAGGAAGGCCTCGTCCAGCGAGAGCCCCTCCACCTCCGGCGTGATGCCGTGGAACACGGCGAAAACTTCCCGGGAAACAGCAGCATAGGTCGCCATCCGCGGGGCGAGGTAGACCCCCTCGGGACACAGGCGCCGGGCCTTCGCCATGGGCATGGCGGAGCGCACGCCGAAACGGCGCGCCTCGTAGCTGGCGGTGGAGACCACGCCGCGCGGGCCGAGGCCGCCGACGATGACCGGCCGGCCGAGCAATTCGGGCCGGTCGCGTTGCTCGATGGCGGCGTAGAAGGCGTCCATGTCGACGTGCGCAATGGCACGCTGGGGCGGCTTCCGGTCCGCCCCGCTCAACACCATGTGACCCGATTCTGTCAACTGCCTCTCGCTTTTTGGAGCCAGACTCGGTAATAACGTCTTCCTAACCGGTCGCCCCCCTGCCTCTATGGATGGTAGCTACTGTCTGCTGCTCGCGCTGCGGCCGGTCGAGCAGCCTCCCCTGACGAGGTGATTGATGAACACCGTACTGGCGCTTTCG
Source organism: uncultured Gammaproteobacteria bacterium (assembly GCA_964614825.1). Taxonomy (GTDB): domain Bacteria; phylum Pseudomonadota; class Gammaproteobacteria; order Xanthomonadales; family Ahniellaceae; genus JAGOEZ01. The sequence goes on along the minus strand of CAZTNB010000009.1, from coordinate 12,140 downwards.
GGTGACTCCGCGTCCCGGGTGCTGCGCACCCACTCCGAGCCGGACTCGGACACCCACTGGTGCTTCATGCACGCCGAGCGCAACGCCGCGATCGCGCGCAGGCCCTGCTTCCACCTGTTGTTGATCAAGGAAATCCGCGAGTTCCAGATGCGGCTTTCCAGCAACATCCGCCAGCAGGCCGAAGCCGGCCTGGCGCCGTTGCTCGGCCACGTGGTCCTCGCCTCCGATGCGCCGGTGTTCAACCTCGGCGGCGACCTCGACCTGTTCGCGCGCCTGATCCGCGCCCGCGATCGGCAGCACCTGATGGCCTACGCGCGCAGCTGCGTCGAGGGCGTCTATGCCTTCCACGCCGGCCTCGACGTCGGCCTGCACAGCATCGCGCTGGTGCAGGGCGACGCCCTGGGCGGCGGTTTCGAGGCCGCGCTGTCCTGCAACACGATCGTCGCGGAAACCGGTGTCGGCATGGGCCTGCCGGAGGTGTTGTTCGACCTTTTCCCCGGCATGGGCGCCTATTCTTTCCTGTCGCGCCGGGTCGGGCCCGCACAGGCCGAACGCATGATGCTCAGCGGCACGATCTATTCGAGCGAGGAGCTGCACAAGCTGGGCGTGGTCGACGTGCTCGCCCCGCGCGGCGAAGGCGCGGCGGCGGTCGAGGACGTGATCCGGCGCAATCGCCGCATCCCCCACGCCCGGCGTGCGATGCAGCGCGTGGCCCAGGTCGGCGGCTCGCCGATCACGCTCGACGAACTCATGCGCATCACCGAGATCTGGGTCGACACCGCCATGCGCCTCGGCGAGAAGTCGCTGCGCACGATGGAACGCCTGGTCCGCGCGCAGTCGCGCCGGGTCAATGGCGAGTCGGAGCCGGCGCCGGAAGCCGGCGAGCAGTCGATGGATCCGCGTTCGGTCGCCCGCTACTCGTAACCCGCAGCAGGGGCACGGGAGGTCCGGCTCGCCAGTCCGGACCGCCCGGGTCCGCGGCACCGGTCGAGCGACCGCTCAGGGGCGGTCGCCGACCCCACCGCCGGGCATGGCCTGGCGCAATCCCGCCAACACGCCATCCAGCGCCTGCCGGGCCAGGCCCAGCTCCTGGCGCAGCGTCGGCACGGTCTGCTGCCACTCGCGCGCGAGGCGCCAGCTCGGCATCTTCATCACGTCGGTGGCCGCCGCGGCCAGCTTCACCGCGCCGGCATTGCTGGCCACGCCCTTGAGCGCATGCGCGTGGTCGGCGACCTGTTCCCAGCGCCCGGCCGCGGCGGCGCGCTCCAGGCCGGCCACGCAGTTCTCCGCATCGCGCATGCATTCGGCCACGAACAGTTCGACGAAATCGGCGCCCAGTTTCAGCTCGGCGAGTTCCGACAGCACTTCGGTCGACACCACGCCGCTGGTCGCGCCGCCGGCGGGCGTCGTTCCCGCGGCGGAAGGCACCAGGGCCAGCGGCGTCGCGGCCGGCGCCCCGCCGCGCGCGGCGTCGCCGCGGCGTGGCCCGCAAGCGGTCGCGATCGCGTCGAGCAGCTTGGTCACCACCACCGGCTTGAGCAGGAAGCTGGCCGCGCCGGCTTCCTCGCAGGCGCGCCGCGCCTCGGCGGTGGCGTCGGCGCTGAGCACGATGAACGGCGTCTGCGCCCGCCCGGCTTCCATCACCCGCGCCTGCAGGATCACGTCGAGGCCGGTGATGCCCGGCATGTGCAGGTCCACGATCACGACGTCGTAGCGTTCCTGCTCGACGCGGCTGAGCACTTCGTCGCCGCCGGAAGCCAGCACCGTCTCGTGGCCGGCCTTCTCCAGGATCCGGCGCAGCACCACCTGGTTGGCCGGCTGGTCATCCGCCACCAGGATCCTCAAGCCGCGCACGCGGGCGCGGTGGCGCACGAAGGGATCGCCGAAGGCGACCACGTTGGCGCTGTCGTCGGCGACCACCGCCGGCGATGCCGGTACCGCCGCGGCCGCGGGTGCGGGTGCCGGCGCGGGCAGCGCCACGGCTTCCAGCGGCAGTTCGACCCAGAACAGGGAGCCCTGCCCTTCGCGGCTCTCGCAGCCGATGCGGCCGCCCATCAGCTCGGTGAGGTTGCGCGCGATGGTGGTCCCGAGGCCGGTGCCGCCATGGCGCCGGGTCGGCCCGTTGTCGACCTGCTCGAAGGGCTGGAAGATCCGCTCCAGCGCGTCCGGCGGGATGCCGATGCCGGTGTCGCGGACCGAGAAGCGCACCTTGAGCGTGTCCGCGGGCACGCGCAGCACGTTGACGGTCACTTCGCCGCGGTCGGTGAACTTGATCGCGTTGTGGATCAGGTTGACCAGCACCTGGCGCAGGTGGTCGGAGTCGCCGCGCACCTGGTCGGGCAGGTCCGGCGCGATGTGTACCTCGAAGCGCAGGCCCTTGGCGCCGGCATTGGCCTGCAGCATCAGCTGCACGTTCTCGACCAGGCGGCGCAGCGAGAACTCATGGGTGCGGATGCGGACCTTGCCGGCCTCGATCGCCGAGATGTCGAGCACGTCCTCGACCAGCGTGAGCAGGGTCCGGGCCGAGGTCTGGATCACCTCGGCGCACTCGCGCTGCTCGCCGGACAGGCGCGTGGTCGAGAGCAGTTCCGACATGCCGACGATGCCGTTGAGCGGCGTGCGGAACTCGTGGCTCATGCTGGCGAGGAAGCGGCTCTTGGCCGCGTTGGCGCGCTTGGCCTCCTCGGTGGCGCGGGTCAGCGCCTTGAGCAGCGACATCAGGTAGAAGGGGATCGCGACCAGCGCCAGCAGCAGGCTCCAGGCCAGCGACTGGTTGGCGAGCCAGTAGTCGGTGGTGGTGATGACGGCGAGGAACGACAGGCTGGCCAGGGCCACCGCGGCCAGCAGGTAGCGCGGCCCGTAGCGCAGGCCGTTGCCGACCGTGACCCACATCAGCACCACGTACAGCGGCGCGACCACCGCGCCCTGCAGGTGCATGATGAAGCCGCAGGCGGCGTAGTCGGCGACCATGCCGATGCAGCGCCGCGCCCGCGACGGCTTCGGACGCCAGGCGATCCACACCAGCAGGCCGATCGCGACCGCGGTTTCGGCCAGCAGTGCGTAGAGGACCAGCGCCGCATGCGGCCCGCTCGCGCGGTCGAACGCGGTCGCGCCCAGCAGGTAGGCCAGGAACACGACGATGATGGCCAGCCGCACGAACGCCTGCTCGTGCTCCGAGTCCTCGCGGCCGCGGAAGCGCTGGGCGATGTCGGCGAAGGGCTGGACCATGGCGCCCGGGGTCCTCAGGACTCCCGCATCGACGGCGGCGGGCCGACGAAGGCGCGGCGGATCTCGAGGATCCGCGGCAGCACCGACACGAAGGCATCGACGCAGGCCGGGTCGAACTGGGCGCCGCGCTGGCCGCGGATGTACGCCACCGCCTCGTCGACCGAATGCGCCGGGCGCCAGGCGCGCTCGGAGGTCATGGCATCGAACACGTCGGCCAGGCCGACGATCCGCGCCGGCAGCGGGATGCCCTCGCCGGCGAGGCCGTCGGGATAGCCGCTGCCGTCGTAGCGCTCGTGGTGGTGCAGGGCGATGCCGGCGGCCAGCTGCACGAAGCGGCTGGAGCTCTCGCGCAGGATGTCGTGGCCGATGCGCGCGTGGCGGCGCGCCACTTCGAGTTCATCGGCCGTCAACGGCGTGCGCTTGAGCAGCACGGCGTCGGGAATGCCGATCTTGCCGAGGTCGTACAGCGGCGCCGCCAGCTCGTACATCTGCGCCTCGCTGTCGGAGACCCCGAGGGCCTCGGCCAGCGCGCCGACGTAGCGCTGCATGCGCAGCAGGTGCGCGCCGGAACCCTGGTCGCGGTACTCGGCGGCGCGCGCGAGCAGGAACAGCATCTCGCGCTCGCGCTGGTCCGACTCGCGCATGCCGGCCAGCACCTGGCGCTCCAGCGAGCGGGCGCGTTGCTTCACGCTCTCGCCCTGCTGGCGCAGGGTCAGCAGGTTGCGGCAGCGCGCGCGCAGCTCGCGCGGCCGCACCGGCTTGACCAGGAAGTCGATCACGCCGGCCTCGAGCGCCGCCTGGCGCACCGGCTCGTCGCCCACCACCGTGATCAGCACGATGGGGACGTCCTTGTGCAGCGGCGGGCGGCGGAAGCGCCGCGCGAACTCGAGGCCGTCCATGGACGGCATGCGGTAGTCGAGCAGGAGCAGGTCGGTGTCCCAGCGCTCCGACCACTCGAGCGCAGCCAGCGGATCGCCGAAATCCTGCACGTTGAGGTCGGGGCCGATGCCCTCGACCACGTGGCGCAGCATGGCGCGCGCCGACGGCTGGTCATCCACGATCAGGACGTTCATGGCCCCTCTGTCGCCAGCGCGGAATCCGGACCACCCGGACAGCCCGGGGTCGTCCGGGAACCCGGAGCGTAGCGCAACTTCAGTGGGAGTAGCACCCTCGGCCATGCCTCGATCATGCAAATCTCGTGCCTGAATTGGACTGAAAACAGGCCGCCAGGGTTCCCGGCGCGGTGATGGCCGGCGTCCAGGCGGTGCCGGGCGGCATCCAGCGACGCAGCCGACGAGTTCGACCGGACCGGCCTGCCCCCGGCAGGTCGTAACCGTTCGACCGGTTCAGGCCTCGGGCCGCAGGTAGGGGAACAGGAGCACGTCCCGGATCGAAGCGACCTCGGCCACCAGCATGACCAGGCGGTCGATGCCCACGCCCAGCCCGCCAGTCGGCGGCATGCCGTACTCCAGCGCGCGGACGTAGTCGGCGTCGTAGTGCATCGCCTCGTGGTCGCCGGCGTCCTTGGCCTCGACCTGGGCGCGGAAGCGCGCGGCCTGGTCCTCGGGGTCGTTGAGCTCGGAAAAACCGTTGGCCAGTTCCTTGGCGCCGATGAACAGCTCGAAGCGGTCGGTGAGGCCCGGATCGGCGTCATTGGCCCGCGCCAGCGGCGAAACCTCGGTCGGATAGCCCGTGATGAAGGTGGGCTGCACCAGCTGCGCCTCCACCGTGCGTTCGAACAGGTCCAGCAGCAGCTTGCCCCAGCCGTCGCCCGCGCGCGGCGCCAGGCCCAGGCGCCGGCAGTGCGCGGCCAGCGCCTCGCGGTCGCGCAGTTCCCCTGCCCCGATCTCCGGGTTGAAGTGCCGCACCGCCTCCTCCATGCGCCAGCGGCGGAACGGCGGCGCGAGGTCGATGTCGCGTTCCTCCCAACGGAACTGCAGGCGGCCGGCCGCCGCCTGCGCGGCGCCGCGCACCAGTTCCTCGGTCAGGTCCATGATCTCGACGTAGGTGGCGTAGGCCTGGTACAGCTCCAGCATGGTGAATTCCGGGTTGTGCCGGGTGCTGACGCCCTCGTTGCGGAAGTTCCGGTTGATCTCGTAGACGCGCTCGAAGCCGCCGACCACCAGGCGCTTGAGGTACAGCTCCGGCGCCACCCGCAGGTACATGTCCAGGTCCAGCGCGTTGTGGTGGGTCACGAATGGACGCGCAGCGGCACCCCCGGGGATGGGGTGCATCATCGGCGTCTCGACCTCCATGAAGGCCCGCGGTGGCGCCTCGAGGAAGTCGCGGATCCAGCGCACCAGGGCGGCGCGCTGGCGGAACACCCGGCGCGAATCCGGGTTGATGGCCAGGTCGACGTAGCGCTGGCGGTAGCGGGTCTCGATGTCGGCGAGGCCGTGCCACTTGTCCGGCAGGGGCCGCAGGGCCTTGGCCAGTAAGCGCAGCGCGGTGCACTTGACCGACAGCTCGCCGGTGCGGGTCCGCATCAGCGTGCCCTCGGCCGCGAGGATGTCGCCCACGTCCCAGGCCTTGAAGGCCTCGTAGGCCGCGCCCAGCGCGTCGCCCTGCAGGAACAGCTGGATCGCGCCGCTGCGGTCCTGCAGCTGCACGAAGCTGGCCTTTCCCATCACGCGCTTGGCCATCATGCGGCCGGCGACCCGCACGCGGCGCGCGGCCGACTCCACCGTCGCCGCGTCCTGCCCTTCGAACGCCGCCTGCAGTTCGCCGGCGAGCGCATCGGGCTGGAAGTCGTTCGGATAGGCGTTGCCGGCGCCGCGCAGGGCCGCAAGCTTGCCGCGGCGCTCGGCGATCAGCTTGTTCTCGTCGGGCGCGGCTTGCGGCGTGGTCTCTTCGGGGGTGCCTGGCATGGGTCGTTCGCGTTCCGGTCCGGGGTCTTGCGCTGCGATTGCGCGGCGTCACGGCCGCGCAGGCAGGAATCCATCTTAGTGGCCACGGCCGGAAAATGGATTCCCGCCTGCGCCGTGATGACGCGCGCAGTAGGTTCCGGCGCGGCTGTCCGCCGCAGGCACCGCGGCCCGGGCCACTGGCGGCCGCGTCGTGGCCGGCCTCAGTTGGCCCGCCCCGCGCCGACCTCGAGCCCGGCCTTGAGGCTGGCCTCGACGAATTCGTCGAGGTCGCCATCGAGCACGCGCTGGGTGTCGGAACGCTCCACGCCGGTGCGCAGGTCCTTGATCCGCGACTGGTCGAGCACGTAGGAGCGGATCTGCGAACCCCAGCCTATGTCGGACTTCGAGGCCTCGAGCTTGTCCTTCTCGACGTTGCGCTTCTGCAGCTCCATCTCGTAGAGCTTGGCCTTGAGCATCTTCATGGCCTTGTCGCGGTTGGCGTGCTGCGAGCGCTGGTTCTGGCAGGCGACGACGATGCCGCTGGGCACGTGGGTGATGCGCACCGCGGACTCGGTCTTGTTGACGTGCTGCCCGCCCGCACCGGAGGAACGGTAGACGTCGGTCTTGAGGTCGGCCGGGTTGATCTCGATCTCGATGTCGTCGTCGACCTCGGGCGAGACGAACACCGCCGTGAACGAGGTGTGGCGCCGGTTGTCGGAATCGAACGGCGACTTGCGCACCAGCCGGTGCACGCCGGTCTCGGTCTTGAACCAGCCGTAGGCGTGGTCGCCCTCGACGCGGAAGGTCGCGCTCTTGAGCCCCGCCACCTCGCCCGCCGAGGCCTCCATCAGCTCGGCCTTCCAGCCGCGCGCGTCGCACCACTTGAGGTACATGCGCAGCAGCATCTCGGCCCAGTCCTGCGCCTCGGTGCCGCCGGCGCCGGCCTGGATGTCGACGAAGCAGTTGTGCGAGTCCATGGGCCCGGAGAACATGCGCTGGAATTCCAGCGCCTCGAGGCGGCGCGACAGCGCATCGACGTCGGCCAGGACCGACTTCACGCTGCCCTCGTCGGCCTCGGCCGCCGCCATCGCGAACAGTTCGGCCGCCTCGTCGAGGCCGCCCTGCAAGGCCACCAGGTCGCCGACCACGCGCTCGAGCTGGGCGCGCTCGCGGCCCAGCTCCTGGGCCCGCCTGGGATCGTCCCAGACCGTGGGCGCCTCGAGTTCGCGCCCTACCTCCTCGAGCCGCTCGCGCTTGCGGTCGAAGTCAAAGATACCCCCGAAGCGACTGCACCCGACCGCGCAGGTCGGCGATGCGCGCATTGAACTGGCCCGATTCGATCATGGTGGCTGGCGCCGCGGCGGAAAATGGCCGGCGATCGTAGCAGAGGCCACGGGCCTCAGGCCGGCTCGGCGTGGCGCACCAGCAGGCGCAGGCGCCGCGCGCCGCGCCACTCGTCGATGGAGAGCTGGTACACCACGCGCAGCCGCGCCGGTGGCGCGGCGCCCGCATAGCCGCCGAAGTGCACCGCTTCCACCACCCCGCCGTCCGGCCAGGCCAGGTCCAGCTTCAGGTGCCGTTCGGCCATCACGCGCCAGCCGCGCAGTTCGAACACGTCGTCGAAACTGGGTTCGGGAAAGCCCTGGCCCCAGGGCCCGGACGCCGCCAGCAGCGCGGCCAGTTCCAGCGTCGCCTCGGCCGCGCCCAGGCGGCCGTCGGTCTCGATCGCGGCCGCGCCGGGCGCTGGCCCCAGGTCGCGCCCCGCGCGCGCGGCGAAGGCGGCGCGCAGGCGCTCGAGCTTGGCCTGCGCGATGCTGAGACCCGCGGCCATGGCATGGCCGCCGAAGCGTTCGATCAGGTCGGGCTCCGCGGCCGCGATGTCGGCCAGGGCATCGCGCAGGTGGAAGCCTTCGACCGAGCGCCCGGAACCCTTGAGCATGGCGCCGCCCTCCTCGGCCGGCGCCAGCGCGATCACCGGCCGCTGCAGCCGGTCCTTGAGCCGCGAAGCGACCAGTCCGACCACGCCCGGGTGCCAGCCGGGGTCGTACAGGCAGACGCCGGCGGGCAACGCGTCGGCCCCGGCCCGCAGCCACGGTTCGGCCAATGCCTCGGCCTGGTCCTGCATGTCGGACTGGATCGCGCGGCGCTCGCGATTGATCGCATCGAGCCGGCCCGCCAGCGCCGATGCCTGCGCCTCGTCGTCGCTCAGCAGGCAGTGGATGCCGATCGCCATGTCCTCCAGGCGGCCCGCGGCGTTGATGCGCGGCGCCAGCGCGAAGCCGAGGTCGGCCGCGGTCAGGCGCGCGGCCTCGCGCCCGCTGACCGCGAGCAGCGCGCGCAGGCCGGCGCAGGCCTGGCCGGCCTGCAGCCGTCGCAGGCCCGCCGCGACCAGCACGCGGTTGTTGCGGTCCAGCGGCACCAGGTCCGCCACCGTGCCCACCGCGACCAGGTCCAGCAGCACCGACAGGTCGGGCTCGGGGCGCGCGGCGTCGAACCAGCCCTGCGCGCGCAAGCGGGCGCGCAGCGCCAGCAGCAGGTAGAACACCACGCCGACGCCCGCCAGCGCCTTGCTGGGGAAACCGTCGCCCGGCAGGCAGGGATCGACGATCGCGTCGGCCTCGGGCAGGGACGGGCCCGGCAGGTGGTGGTCGGTGACGATCACCCGCATGCCGGCGGCGCGCGCCGCGGCGACGCCCGCGTGCGCGGCGATGCCGTTGTCGACGGTGAGCAGCAGCGCCGGCGCGTCGGCGCGCAGTTCCTCGACCAGCGCCGGCGACAGGCCGTAGCCGTGCACCGCCCGGTGCGGCACCTTGAAGCGGACCGAGTCCGCCGCCGCGCCCAGCAGGCGCAATCCGCGCACCGCCACCGCGGTGCCGGTCGCGCCGTCGGCATCGAAATCGCCGACCACCACGATGGCCTGTCGCCCGGCCAGGGCCTCCGACAGCAAGCGCGTGGCCGCGTCCAGGCCGCCCATGCCTTCGGGCGGCGCCAGGTGCCGCAGCCGGTGGTCGACCTGGTCGGCGCTGAGCACGCCGCGCGCCGCATAGATGCGCTGCAGCACCGGATGCAGTCCGGCCAGGCGTGGATCGGCCGTGGCCGCGGCGGGTCGGCGCCGGATCGCGCGCGTCATGCCGGCCACGGGCCACGCGGGCGGCGCCACACCCGCCACAGGTCGCCGCCGGCGATGGCGTGGCGGCGTCCGTCGAGCCAGCGCAGTTCGATGCGATCCACGCGGCGCGCGTGCAAGGCGCGTCGCGCCGGCTCGATCCAGGCCGACTCCAGCACTTCGGCCTGGCGCACGTGGCGCAGGTCGAGCAGGGCTCGCGGCGCGCCCAGGGCCGAGGTGACGTGTTCCAACGGTTCCACCGCGACCCCGGCGAGGCTGGCGGCGGCCGCCAGCACCGGCTCCACGCCGTGGAACGCGTCGATCGCCGCCGTCACCCGGTCGGGGGCCGGTCCCGCGCCCCAGAACCACAAGGCGTTGACCGCGGCGCGGCCGCGCGCGGCGCGCGCCGCGTTCACCGGGTGCTGGTGCAGGATCACCTGCGCCTCGTTGAACAGGCGCCGCCAGCGCCGGCCGTCCTCGCCGCCGGGCAGGTGCAGGCCGAGGTCGCTGCCCACGGCTTCCTCGGGCGCGCTGAACGCCGGCAGGCGCGCGCCGGCAGGCAGGCGCAGGTACCAGCGCCGCGGGCTGGGCGCATCGAGCACCATGCCCTCGTCGCCGAACACCGGCTTGAGCGTGCGCAGGAGCTGCTCGACCTCGCCCGGCTCCAGGGCCAGGGTGCCGACCGCCATCAGGCGCGCGGATGCGGGTTCGACGCGCACGTGCGCCGGATCGGCGCGCAGCCACGCGGCGCCGGCGACGTCGCCGGGCAGGTCGATGAGGCGGGTCAGCGCGGCGGCGCCGGGTTCGCGCGGATGCGGATCGAGCAGGCCCGCCAGCGCCGGCCACAGGCCCGGCCCGGCCGAGACGCCCTCCTGGCCGCGGCCGAGCAGCAGCGACAGGGCCTCGACCTGCGCCGCGGTGGCGGGCGCAATGTCGCGGATCGCCGGCAGCAGCAGGATCAGCGTGCGCATCGCGGGCGCGGGATCGGGACGGAGCCTTGCGCGGTCACGCCGGCGGCGCGGGACTCAGTCGCCGTAGGCGACGCCGACGATCTCGAAGGTGCGCACGCCGCCGGGCGCCTGGATCTCGACCATGTCGCCCTCGTGCTTGCCGATCAGCGCGCGCGCCACCGGCGAGCTGACCGAAATCATGCCCTGCTTGATGTCGGCCTCGAGGTCGCCGACGATCTGGTAGCGCACCTCGTCGCCGTTGCGGTGGTCGCTGAGCTCGACCGTGGCGCCGAACACGACGCGCGACCCGGCGCCGAGCTTGGCCACGTCGATCACCTCGGCGTACGAGAGCGCCGCCTCCAGCTCCTGGATGCGGCCCTCGATGAAGCCCTGCTGCTCGCGCGCGGCGTGGTACTCCGCGTTCTCCTTCAGGTCGCCATGCGCGCGTGCCTCGGCGATCGCCGCGATCACCTGCGGCCGCGCCACGCGCTTGAGGTTGTCGAGCTCGTCGCGCAGGCGCTGCGCGCCCTTGCGGGTCATCGGGGTTCGTTTCATGGGGCGCTGGTCTGTGGTCGGGTGCCGGCGGCGGGTGCCGCCGGGAGTTGGCGTTGCCGGTCAGGCCCGCGCGAGGCTGCGGTGCAGTTCCTGCAGCGAGGTCACGCGGCCGGTGGCGTGGAAATCCAGCGAGTGCACCAGTGCGCGCGCGCCCGACACGGTCGTCGAGTAGGTGATGCGGCTCTGCAGCGCCTCGCGCCGGATCGAGAACGAGTCGGCGATCGCCGCCTTGCCCTCGGTGGTGTTGACGATGAACACGATCTCGCCGTTCTTGATCAGGTCGACCACGTGCGGGCGGCCCTCCAGCACCTTGTTGATGCGCTCGCAGGGCGCGCCGTGCGCATTGAGGAAATCGGCCGTGCCGGTGGTGGCGACCAGCGAGAAGCCGCGCCGCAGCAGCTCCTTCGCCACCGGCAGCACGCGCAGCTTGTCCGGGTCGCGCACGCTGATGAAGGCCTTGCCGGTCGGCGGCGGGCGGATGCTGGCGGCGTCGTGCGCCTTGGCGAAGGCCTCGGCGAAGGTCGCGCCCACGCCCATGACCTCGCCGGTGGAACGCATCTCCGGGCCCAGGATCGGGTCCACGTTCTGGAACTTCAGGAACGGGAAGATCGCTTCCTTGACCGAGTAGTACGCCGGCACCACCTCCTGCGTCGCGCCCTGCCCTGCCAGGCTGCGCCCGGCCATGCAGCGCGCCGCGATCTTGGCCAGCGGCACGCCGGTGGCCTTGGACACGAACGGCACCGTGCGCGAGGCGCGCGGGTTGACCTCGAGGACGTACAGGGTCTCGCCCTGGATCGCGAACTGGGTGTTCATCAGGCCCACGACCTTGAGCTCGCGCGCCATCTGCCGGCTCTGCTCGCGCAGTTGCGCCTGCAATGCCGGGGTCAGCGAGTACGGCGGCAGCGAGCAGGAGGAATCGCCCGAGTGCACGCCGGCTTCCTCGATGTGCTCCATGATGCCGCCGATCAGCACCTCGCCGTCGGCGTCGCAGACGATGTCGACGTCGACCTCGGTGGCGTTGTCGAGGAAGCGGTCGAGCAGAACCGGGGAATCGTTCGAGACCTTCACCGCCTCGGTGATGTAGCGCTTGAGGTCGGCGTCCGAATAGACGACTTCCATCGCGCGCCCGCCCAGTACGTAGCTCGGCCGCACCACCAGCGGATAGCCGATGTCGCCGGCCAGTTGCAGCGCCTGGTCGGGATTGCGCGCCGTGCGGTTGGCCGGCTGCAGCAGGCCCAGGCGCTGGATCATCTGCTGGAAGCGCTCGCGGTCCTCGGCCAGGTCGATCGAGTCGGGCGAGGTGCCGATCACCGGCGCGCCCTCGGCCTCCAGCGCCCGCGCCAGCTTGAGCGGCGTCTGGCCGCCGTACTGCACGATCACGCCGACCGGCTTCTCCAGCTCGACGATCGCCATCACGTCCTCGAGCGTGAGCGGCTCGAAGTACAGGCGGTCGGA
>CAZTNB010000008.1:0-42831 GCA_964614825.1 uncultured Gammaproteobacteria bacterium | reverse complement strand
ACGATCCTTGCAGCCGCGATGGACGACTTCAAGACGGGATGGCCGGACGCATACGTAGACCCAGCGCTCATCGACCGTGCCGGGGATCTCTGCGATTGCCCGCCGCTGGCCGGGGCGAGTGGAATGCGCACGAGGCGCTTTCTCGCCGTTGACCTCGCAGCCAGCGCAGTGTGGTCTGCAGTTGGACTCGGGCTCTAACTGCTGAGGATCGGCTGTTCAACTCGCGACGAACCCGGGCTCGGTGTTCGAGTGCGTCAGGGCCAGCTCTGTCGTGCGTTGCAGGTGTTGCTCGAGCACGCGGCAGGCGGCATCCGCATCGCGGGCAAGGATGGCATCGACGATCGCCTTGTGCTCGCCGGGAACGTTGCGCTGCGGGCCGGCCGAGGCGCCCACCGTCAGGTGCCGGTAGCGCGTGGTCTGGTCGCGCAGCGTGTCGGCGAAGCCCTTCAGCCAGGCCGACGAGCAGTTCGAGAGAAGCTGCCGGTGGAAGTCGTCGTGCGCGCTCTCCCAGTCGGTGTTGAGCGTCGCCCCGCGCTCGGGCTGCACGATCGGCAGCCGTGACATGCGGTGCAGGGCGCCGACGATGCGCTCCTCCCAGTCCAGGTCGGCATGGGCGATGGCATCCCGCAGCGCTTCCTTCTCGACCAGGAGGCGCACGCGCGTCAGGTCCTGCAGTTCGGCCTGCGAGACCGGCCGCACCCGGAAGCCCTTCTGGTCCTCGAAGTCCAGGAAACCACTCGTCGTCAGGCGGGACAGCGCTTCGCGCAAGGGGATCGTGCCGACCCCGTAGGCCTCGGCGAGGTCCTTGATCTTGAGCTTGCTCCCCGGCGCCAGCCGACCCCGGATGATGTCGTTGCGCAGCCGGGCGGTGAGGGTGCTCGCCATCGTGGTCGTGGCGTCGCCGTTGCGCGAGCGGCGGCCGGGCTGGGGCCGGGTGACGGCGTCGAGCTGAAGTGAACTCATGAGAAAAGTATATTTGTTACTGCAGCATAGATATTAGGGATACCCCTAACCAAAAGCACAAAATATACGATTGACCGATCATATATCGGTGCCTAGAGTTCGTCCCCATCGCACGAGGAGACGAACTTGTCGCAGCAACCCGTCATCGGATGGATCGGTCTCGGGGCCATGGGCAACCCGATGGTCCGGCACCTGCTCACGGCCGGCTACACGGTCCACGTCCACGACCTTGATCCGGCGCGCGTGCGGGCGCTGGTCGCGGCGGGGGCCATCCCGCAACCCGATGCCGCTTCCGTGGCGCGCCATGCCGAACAGGTGTTCTCCACGGTTCCCGGCGACGCCGCCCTGGTGGAGCTGGTGACAGGCGCCGACGGCGTGCTGGCCGCTTCGCCGCGCCGCTTGAGCGTCTTCGCCGACCTGAGCACCGTCACCCCGCAGGCGTCCGCCGCTGTCGCAAGGCCCCTGCAGCAGGCCGGGATCGATTACCTGCGCATCCCCGTCTCCGGCACCGTGACGCTGGCCGAGAGCGCCCGGCTGAGGGCCTACGCCTCCGGACCGCGCGAGGCGTTCGAGCAGGTGCTGCCCTTGCTGCGTCACCTGTCGGTGCATCAGGAATGGGTGGGGCCGGGCGAGGAAGCTCGCGTCGTCAAGCTGGTCGTCAACACGGTGCTCTACCTCGGTACCGCGGTGCTGGGTGAGGCGCTCGGCATCGCCGATGCGGCCGGCGTGGACCGGCAGGCGGTGCTGCGCGCCCTGGGCAGCAGCGTCGTGGGGAGTGATCATTTCCGCGGCAAGGCCGACAAGATCGCCGCCCGCGACTGGTCCCCGGTCGGTGCGCTCACCCTGGCGGTGAAAGACCTCGACATGGCGCTGGCCACGGCCGGCGAGCGCGCAGCGGCGATGCCGCTGGCGCAGCAAGTCCGCGCGCAGCTGGCCGGTGTCGAAGAGCAGGCGCTGCCTGCCACCGACATCGCCGTGCTGGCCGACATCCCGGCGCTGGCGCAGCTGGGCGGCCCCGAGGCCGCCCGGCGCCGGATCCTCGCCGCCGACGACGCCCGCTACGCCGCCATGCTGGCCGGCGACCTCGACACCCTGGCGGACCTGCTGGCCGACGAGCTGATGTACTGCCACTCCACCGCCGACGTCGAGACCCGGCCCCAGTACCTGGCCTCGCTGGCGAGCGGCCGGGTGAAGTACCGCAGCGCGCGGCGCATGGGGGAAGCGATCCACCTGCTGCCGGGGCTGGCCCTGATGACCGGCCTGTCGGTGGTGCAGGCGGAGGTCGGCGGCATCGAACGCGAGTTGCGCAACCGCTTCACCACCACATGGATCCAGCGCGGCGGCCGCTGGCAGCTCCTGTCCTGGGCCTCGACGCCCCTGAAACCCGCGCAGCCATGATCTTCGAGCGCCGCACCTACACCCTGAAGCCGGGGCAGCGCGCCGCGTTCCTGCAGGCGCAGCGGGACCGCGGCTTCGCTCCGGTGGCGCCGATCTGCGAACGCCTGCTGGGGTATTTCGTGGAGCCCGACCCGGCCGGCGACCGCGTCGTGCACCTGTACCGCTACGACGATTTCGGCGACTGGCAGGCGCGCCTGCACGGCCTCTACGCCGTGCCCGAGCTGCGCCCGTACTTCGGCACCGTCCGCAAGCTGATGGCGCGCCAGGACAACGTCTTCCTCGCGCCCGTGCCGGTGCCGCTGCTGACGCCCGTGTGGGGCCCGGGCCGCGACTGGCTGCCCGGCCAGGGTCCGGTGCCGGCCGCGGCCGGGCTCGATCCGGCCGGCGCCGTGCTGGTCGAGGACAGCTTCCTGTTGCGCCCGGGCCAGGCCCTCGGCTTCCTTGACGCGCTCGCCAGCGCCGCCCCGCCCGGTGCGGGCTCGCTGGGCTGGTTCGCCGCGCTCACCGGGCGCCTGCACCGTCACGTGCACTACGAACTGTTCGCGTCGCGCGCGGCCGCCGAGCAGGCCCGCCCGACGGCCGACCTGCTGCCACCGGCCCGCCTGGCCGGGTGGGCCGCCGAGCACCGCCGCCGCCTGCTGCTGCCGATGTCCGACATCGGCGAGATGGTCCCCCTGTTCGGGACTGCCGCCTGACCTCACCCCGCCCACCGAAGGAGACACCATGAACACGAACTACCCGCGCACCCGCCGGGCCCTGCTCGCCGCGGCCCTGCTCGGCGCCGCCGGCACCGCCATGGCCCAGCCCGCCGGCGAGCCGATCACCATCGGAGCGCTGCTGTCCACCACGGGCCCGCTGGCCACCGTGGGCATCCCCGAGCGCGACGGCATCCTGCTGGCCCAGAAGCTGGTGAACCAGCGCGGCGGCGTCGCCGGCCGGCGGCTGGACATCGTGATGGAGGACGACGCCTCCAGCCCCGACGTCGCCGTGCAGAAGGCCAATGCCCTGGTGCACGGGCGCAAGGTGCGGGCGCTGCTGGGCGCCTCGGGCATCGGCAACACCGTCGCCGTCGGGGCCATCACGGCGCCGCTGAAGCTGCCGCAGGTGGCGTTCACCGGCATCGGTCCGGCGGTGGAGAAGGACCGCACCTGCCTGATGCACCTGCTGCCCTCGCAGGAGCTCAACGCGCGCGCGCTGCTGGAATACGCGACCGGGTCGGCCAAGGCCCGGCGGGTGGCCATGCTGCACGACTCGGGCTACGGCCAGGTCGTGTTCAATGCGCTCAAGGCGGTGGCGCCGCAGTACGGCGTGGAGATCGTCGGGTCGGAGAAGTTCGACATCGGCGCGACCGACGTCACCACCCAGGCAGCCAAGCTGCGCTCGCAGAACCCGCAGGCCGTGTTCGTGGTGGGCGTCACGCCGGTGCCGTTCCGCAACGTCAAGCAGGTCAAGCTGGGCGCCCCCATCATCTCGGCGCTGGGCTCCTCGTCGTACGACGTGGTCCGCGGCATGGGCGACGCGGCCGACGACATCGTGTTCCCCGAGTTCGTGATCGCCGAGGACCCGCTGCCGCACCAGAAGGAATTCGTCGAAGCCTTCCGCAAGGAGTACGGCCGCCTGCCCAAGAACTACGAGGCCGCCGGCTTCGACGGCGTGATGGCGCTGGCGCGCGCCTTCGAGAAGGCGGGCGCGACCGCCGGCAACGAGGCGGTGTGCTCGGCGCTGCGCGGTCCGTTCTCCGGCGTGTTCGGCCAGTACGACTTCGGCGCGCCCGACATGACGGGGCTGAAGCTGGCCAGCTACAGCTACTCGCGCCTGGACAAGGGGCAGTTCACCCGCGCCGCGTTCAAGGTCGAAGGCCGCTGAGCGCCCGGCGGACGAAGGAACGGTCATGTCCCTGGTACTGCAGTCCATCCTGTCGGGCCTGGTCAACGGCGTGGTCTACGCCCTGATCGGCGTCGGGATGTCGGTGATCTTCAAGGGCTCCCGCGTCATCAACGCGATGCAGGGCGAGTTCTCGGTGGTGGGCGCCATGTTCTCGGTGCTGCTGCTGGCGGCGCTGAAGGTGCCTTACCCCGTGGCCATCGCCGGCGGCGTGGCGGCGGGCGCCGTGCTCGGCGTCCTGATCGACATCGCCTTCGTGCGCCCGATGATGCGGCGCGGCGCCAGCGAGGAGAGCTACCTGCTGCTGACCGTGGGCCTGGCGTCGGCGCTGTCGGCGGCGGTGCTCTATTTCGGCGGACGCGACTCGCACCTGCTGCCGGCCATCGGCAGCGACGCGATCCACGACGTGGGCAGCGCCACCATCCGCGAGCATGCGCTGTGGCTGCTCGTGGTCGCGCTGGCGGTGGTGGGCGCGCTCAAGCTGTTCTACCAGCGCACCGTGCTGGGCCTGTCGATGGCGGCGGCCTCGATCGATCCGGATGGCGCGACCACGCTCGGGATCGACGTGCGCCGGATGCGCACCCTGACCTTCGCGCTGGGCGGCGCCCTCGGCGCGATCGGCGGCATCCTGTTCGCGCCGCTGGTGGCGGTGAACTACGCGCTCGGGCTGACGCTCACGCTCAAGGGCTTCGCCGCGGCCATCATCGGCGGCCTGGCGAACCCGCTGGGCGCGGTGGCCGGCGGGTTGGTCCTGGGGCTGGCCGAGTCGCTGGCGGTCGTGGTGTTCCCCTCGGGCTATCGCGATGCCGTGGCGCTGGCCCTGCTGGTGCTCATCATGCTGGTGCTGCCCAACGGCCTGCTCGGCCGCGCGGCGCGCAAGGGAGGCTGAGGCCATGGACCGACGCCATCTCCCGTTTGCCGCCGCGGTGCTGGCCTGGCTGCTGGTGGGCCTGTTCGGCAGCCGCCACGCGGTCGACCTGGGCAACTTCGCCGCCATCTCCGCCATCGCCGGACTGGGCGTGGGCATGCTGCTGGGCCAGTGCGGCATCGTCAACCTCGCACAAGGCCTGTTCTTCGGCATCGGCGCCTACGCCAGCGCCTACCTCACGGTCAACGCCGGCGCACCGGTGCTGGTGGGCATCGGCTGCGGCCTGGCCCTGAGCGCGGCGCTGGCGCTGGCGCTGGGCTGGCCGATCCTGAAGCTGTCGGGCTTCTTCCTGGCGCTGGCCACGCTGGCCATCGGCGCCATCGGCACGGTGCTGTTCTTCGAATGGGACGGCATCACCGGAGGCACGCTGGGCATCGGCGGCATCCCGCGCCTGTCGGTGGCCGGCTGGTCGCTGGACACGCCGCAGCGCTTCCACTGGCTGATCTGGCCGCTGGCGGCGCTGCTGATGGCGCTGTGCGCCAACCTGGTGGACAGCCGCCCCGGCCTGGCGCTGCGGGCCATGCGCGACGCGCCGGCCGCCGCCCAGGTGATGGCGATCGAGCTGCGCCGCCTGCGCACCGCGATGTTCGTGCTTTCGGCGGTGCTGGGCGCGCTGGCCGGCTCGCTGTTCGCGCACTACGTTTCGTTCGTCAGCGTGCAGAGCTTCGGCATCGAACGCTCGATCGCGCTGCTGCTGATCCCGGTGCTCGCCGGCGCCCGTTCGGTCTGGGGCGTGACCGCGGGCGCCCTGCTGGTGACGGTGCTGCCGGAACTGCTCAGCCGCTTCGGCGACGTGCACCAGATGCTGTTCGGGCTGGCGCTGGTGCTGGTGGTCACGCTGGTGCCGGAAGGCCTGGCCGGCGCGGCGCTGTCGTGGGTCCGCAAGGCCCGGAAAGGACAGGTGGCGTGATGGATGCCTACCGGGGAAGCACGGTCCTGGCCGAGCCCGCGCCGCTGCGGCACGAGGCGCAGGCGCAGGCCCATGTCCAGCCGGCCCTGCTGGAGCTGCGCGGCATCGCGCACAACTTCCGCGGCCTGAAGGTGCTCGAAGGCGTCGACCTGCCGGTGCCGCGCGGCGGGATCACCGGCCTGATCGGACCCAACGGCAGCGGCAAGACCACCTGCTTCAACATCGCCTCGGGCTTCCTCTGCCCGGCGGGCGGGCAGGTGCTGCTGGACGGGCAGGAGGTCACCGGCCACTCGCCCGCGCGGCTGAGCCGGGCGGGCCTGGTGCGCACCTTCCAGACCCCGCAGCTGTTCGAGCACATGACCGTGCTGGAGAACGTGATGGTCGGCCTGCATGCCGCCACGCGCTCCGGCTGGTTCGCCGGCATGCTGCGCCTGCCGGCGGCGCGGCGCGAGCTGGAGGACACGCGCGGCCGCGCCGCCGAGGTGTGCGAGCGCTTCGGCCTGTCGGCGCTGCTGCAGGCCCAGGCGGGCACGCTGCCGGCCGGGCGCAAGCGCGTGGTCGAACTGGCCCGCGCCTTTGCCGCGCGGCCCCGCCTGCTGCTGCTGGACGAACCGTCGTCCGGCCTGAACACCGAGGAGATCGAGGTGCTCAAGGGCTGGATCGTCCGGCTCCACCAGCAGGGCATGGCGATCCTGCTGGTGTCGCACGACATGGGCCTGATGGCGGTGGCCCAGCGCGTGCACGCCCTGTACTTCGGCCGCATCATCGCCAGCGGCAGCTTCGAGCAGGTGCAGGCGGATGCCCGCGTGCGCGAGGCCTACCTGGGAGTCTGATCATGTTGAAGGTACGCGAGCTTCGTGCCGGCTACGGCGGTGTCGACGTGCTGCATGGCGTCGACCTGGACCTGGCCGAGGGCGAATCGGCGGCGGTGGTCGGCGCCAACGGCGCCGGCAAGACCACCCTGGTGCGGGCCGTCTGCGGCCTGCTGGCGCCGTCCTCGGGCCGCATCGAGGTCGACGGCCAGGACCTGGCGCGGCTGCCCGGCCATGCGCGGGTGAAGCACGGCATCGCCGTCGTGCTGGAAGGCCGCAACCTGTTCCCCGAGCTCACCGTGGCCGAGAACCTGCGGGTGGCGCAGGAGGCCGGACGCCGCAGCGGCCGGCGCATCTTCAGCCGCGAGGAGATCCTGTCGCTGTTCCCGGTGGTGGCCGAGCGGCTGGACACGCCGGTCGGGCTGATGTCCGGCGGACAGCAGCAGATGGTGGCGATCGCTCGGGCGCTGCTGCTGCAGCCGCGCCTGCTGCTGCTGGACGAGCTGAGCACGGGCCTGGCGCCCAAGGTCGTGCGCGAGATCCTGGCGGCGCTGGCACACCTGCGCGGCCGCGGCACCAGCCTGCTGCTGGTGGAGCAGAGCATCGCCATCGCCGCCGAGATGACGCAGCGCGGCTACGTGATGTCGGTCGGTCGCGTGGTCCACCGCATCGAACATGGCGGCTGGGCCGCGACGGTGGAAGACGGAACCCTGCTGAAGGCCTACCTCCATGGATGATCGAGCCATCGAACCCGTGCGCGTCGCGGTGGTCGGCCTGGGCTGGTGGGGCCGCAGGATCCTGGCCGGCATCGCGGCCAGCCCGCTGCTCGAGGCCGTCGCGGGCGTCGATCCCGATCCGGCGGCGGCGCGGGCGGCGTGCGACCCGCACGGCCTGGCCACCTACGGCTCGCTCGAGGAGGCGCTGGCGCATCCCGGCCTCGAAGGCGTGGTCATCGTCACGCCCCACGGGCTGCACGAGTCGCAGGTGCTGGCCGCCGCGCAGGCCGGCAAGCACGTGTTCTGCGAGAAGCCGTTCGCGCTTGGCGCGGCGGCGGCGCGGCGCATGGTGCGAGCCTGTACCGAACGCGGACTGCGCCTGGGCGTGGGGCACGAGCGGCGCTTCGAGCCGGCGGTGCAGGCGCTCGCGGCCAAGGTCCGTGCCGGCGAGCTCGGCACCCTGCTGCACATCGACGGCCATTGGTCGCACAACACCATGACGCGCCCGTCGGCGCCCGGCTGGCGCCAGGACGCGGCGCAGGCGCCGTGCGGCAGCTTCACCGCCACCGGCATCCACGTCACCGACCTGATGCAGTCCATCGCCGGCCGCGTCGCCGAGGTGGACGCGCGCGAGGCCAAGCGTTCGGACAAGTTCCCCGGCCGCGACGTGCTGGTGGCGCGGCTGCAGTTCGCCAGCGGCGTGACCGGCCAGCTGGCCAACCTGGCGGCGACGCCGTTCTACAGCCGCATCGGCGTGTTCGGCGACGGCGGCTGGGCCGAGATCCGGGACCACGCTTTCGGCGACGTGGCCGACCCGTCGGAGCTGCTCACGCGCGACCTGGCGCTGGACTACGAGGCCCGTACCTTCCGTCCGCGCGAGGTGGTGCGGCTGAACCTGGAAGCCTGGGCCGGCTCGGTGCGCGGCGTGGCCGAGTACCCGTTCACGCCGGACCAGCTGGTCCACAACGTCGAGATCCTGGAGGCCATCGTCGCCTCGGCGCAGCGGCGCGAGCCGGTGCGCATCCCCGCATCCGAGAACTGAAAGGAGACAACCATGGTTGCCGTCGCCGACATCGCCTACGTGGTGTACGACCATCCCGACCTCGACGAGGCCGAGCGCTTCTACCGCGACTTCGGCCTGGTGACGGCCGCCAGGCGGCCCGACGAACTGCTGATGCGCGGCGCCGACGGCCAGCCGTACTGCTACGTGGCGCGCAAGGCCGACCGTCCTCGCGCCGTCGCCATCGGCATGCGCGTGAACTCGCGCGAGGACCTGGAGCGCGCGGCGCGGGAGGAGGGCGTCGAGATGGAGCCGATCGACTGCCTGGGCGGCGGCTGGCGGGTGCGGCTGGCCAGCCCCATGGGCGTGGACTTCGAGCTGGTGCACGGCTGCCGGCCGCTGGAGCCGCTGCCCATGCGCGATCCCCTGGTGCTCAACCACGCCAGCAACAAGGCGCGGCGCGGCCAGTGGCAGCGCGCGGTCACGGAGCCGGCCCACGTGCTGCGGCTGGGGCACGTGGCACTGGTCAGCTCCGACTTCAAGGCCCATGGGCAGTGGCTGCAGCAGCGCCTGGGCATGATGCCTTCGGACATCCTCTACGACGGCACGCCCGACAACGCGCTGGGCGGCTTCTTCCACTGCACCGGCGGCGACGACTGGGTGGACCACCACACGATCGCGCTGTTCCCCGCGCCGGTGTGCGGCATCCACCACGCCTCGTTCGAGGTGCAGGACATCGACGCCCAGTTCCACGGCAACAAGTTCCTGCTGGCGCAGGGGCGCAAGCCGCTGTGGGGCGTGGGCCGCCACATCCTGGGCAGCCAGGTGTTCGACTACTGGTTCGACCCGCAGGGCAACGTGGTCGAGCACTTCACCGACGGCGACCTGGTGCGGCCGGGCAAGGCGCCCGACTACCACCAGGTGGCCGACGACTCGCTTGCGCAGTGGGGCCCGCCCATCTCGGTGCAGGCCTTCATCGAGCGGCGCCCGCCGCCGGGCGCCGCCTAGCGGACCGCCGCTTCCCTTTCTTTTCGTTGTGTCCCGTCATCGGCGCGCGCCGCGCGCCCAAGGAGAGCTTTTCGTGAAAATCCTGTCGTTCCTGCAAGAAGGCCGCGCCGGACTGGCGGTGCAGTCGGGCCCCGAGTGGCTCGATGTCAGCCGCGCCGATCCCACCCTGCCCACCGATGTGGCGGTGCTCCTGGGCGATCCGCAGTGGCAAGGCCGGCTGGCGCGCGCCGCGGAGCGCGCGCCCAGGCTGGACCTGCCCACCGTGAAGTTCCTGTCGCCGCTGCGCGCGCCGCAGAAGATCCTGTGCGTGGGCCTCAACTACGTCGACCACGTGGCCGAGAGCCCGTACAAGCAGCAGCCGACCTACCCGACCTTCTTCCCGCGCTTCGCGTCGTCGCTGATCGCGCACGAGCAGCCCATGATCCGGCCGCGCGTGAGCGACCAGCTCGATTACGAAGGCGAACTGGTGGTGGTGATCGGCAGGCAGGGGCGGCACATCGGCGTGCAGCGCGCGCTGGAGCACGTGGCCGGCTACACCATCTTCAACGAGGGTTCCGTGCGCGACTACCAGTTCAAGTCGCCGCAGTGGTCGGTCGGCAAGAACTTCGACGGCACCGGTGCCTGCGGCCCCTGGTTCGTCACCGCCGACGAGCTGCCCCCGGGCGGCAAGGGCCTGCGCCTGACCACCCGGGTCAACGGGCGCGTCGAGCAGGACGCGAGCACCGACGACATGATCTTCGACGTGCCCACGCTGATCGCGCTGGCCAGCGAAGCCATGACGCTGCTGCCCGGCGACATGCTGGTCACCGGCACGCCCGCCGGGGTCGGCTTCGGCAAGAAGCCGCAGGTCTACCTGCGCGCGGGCGACCTGTGCGAGGTCGAGGTCGAGGGCATCGGCGTGCTGCGCAACGCGGTCGCCGACGAGGCCGTCGTCCAGGAAGCGGTGCCGGCATGAGCGCGCGCGAGATCCCGACCGTGAAGCTGCTGATCGACGGCGAGTTCGTCGAGTCGCGCAGCAGCGAATGGCGCGAGGTGGTCAACCCGGCCACGCAGGAGGTGCTGGCGCGCGTGCCGATGGCCACCGCCGGCGAGGTGGAGCAGGCCATCGCCGCCGCGCAGGCGGCCTTCCGGACCTGGCGCAAGACACCCATCGGCGCGCGCGCCCGCGTCTTCCTGAAGTACCAGCAGCTGATCCGCGAGAACATGCCGGAGCTGGCGGCCGTCCTCACCGCCGAGCAGGGCAAGACGCTGGCCGATGCGCAGGGCGACGTGTTCCGCGGCCTCGAGGTGGTCGAGCATGCCGCCGCCATCGGCAACCTGCAGCTGGGCGAGCTGGCCCACAACGTGGCCGGGGGCGTCGACACCTACACGCTGCTGCAGCCGCTGGGCGTCTGCGCGGGCATCACCCCGTTCAACTTCCCGGCCATGATCCCGCTGTGGATGTTCCCCATGGCCATCGCCTGCGGCAACACCTTCGTCCTGAAGCCGTCCGAGCAGGACCCGATGGTGACGATGCGGCTGGTCGAACTGGCCCTGCAGGCCGGCATTCCCAAGGGCGTGCTCAACGTCGTGCACGGCGGGCCTTCGGTGGTGGACGCGTTGTGCGACCACCCCGACATCAAGGCCGTTTCCTTCGTCGGCTCCACCCGCGTCGGCACGCACGTGCACCAGCGCGCCACGGCCTCGGGCAAGCGCGTGCAATGCATGATGGGTGCGAAGAACCACGCCGTGGTGCTGCCCGACGCGAACAAGGAGCAGGCCCTCAACGCCCTGGTGGGCGCCGCGTTCGGCGCCGCCGGCCAGCGCTGCATGGCCCTGCCGGTGGCGATCCTGGTCGGCGAGGCCCGCGCCTGGCTGCCCGAGCTGGTCGCCAAGTCGCGCCAGCTGAAGGTGAGCGCCGGCCACGAGCCCGGCGCCGACGTGGGGCCGCTGATCTCGCGCGGCGCCTGCGAACGTGTGCGTGCGCTGATCGACAAGGGCGTGGCGCAGGGCGCCCGGCTGGAGCTGGATGGCCGCAACGTGGACGTGGGTCGCTACCAGGCGGGCAACTTCGTCGGGCCCACCATCTTCTCGGGCGTGCGGCCGGGGATGGCGGTCTACGACGAGGAGATCTTCGGGCCGGTGCTGTGCGTCGTGGAAGCGCAGACGCTGGAAGAGGCGATTGCCCTGATCAATGCCAACCCCAACGGCAACGGCACGGCCATCTTCACGCAGTCGGGCGCGGCGGCGCGGCGCTTCGAGGAGGAGATCGACATCGGCCAGGTCGGCATCAACGTGCCCATCCCGGTGCCGGTCCCGACCTTCTCGTTCACCGGCTCGAGGGCGTCCAAGCTCGGCGAGCTCGGTCCCTACGGCAAGCAGGCAGTCCTGTTCTACACCCAGACCAAGACTGTGACGGCGCGCTGGTTCGAAGACCCGGTCACGTCGCCTGCAGGCCTGAACACGACCATCGCGCTGGCCTGAAGCGAGCTCGTCACTTCATTTCGAAACGCCCTGTCCTCGAGCGGCGGCATCATGCGTCGCAGCGGAGCGCTCCATGCACCTGCGCACTGAGAACATCGAAGCCTTCCTGCGGGTCGTCGAGATGGGCAGCATCAGCGGCGCCGCCCGGCGCATGAGCCTGTCCAAGTCGGTGATCAGCAAGCGCCTGACCGAGCTGGAGCACGGCATGGAGGTGCGGCTGCTCTACCGCTCGACGCGGATGGTCCAGCCGACCGAGGCGGGGCGGCAGTTCTACGAGTCGGCGCGCGGCGCGATGAACTGCCTGTGGGATGCGGCCGAATCGCTGGCGCGGCATCCGCAAGGCCCCTGCGGTGAACTGCGGGTGGTGGCGCCCACATGCTTGGGCGTGCGCTGGCTGTCCGCGATGGCGGCCGACTTCGCGGAGCGCCTCCCGCGTGTGGAGCTTGTGTTCGACCTGGACGACAGCGCCGCCGATGTCGATGTCCGGCGCTACGACGTCGGCGTGCTGGTGGGCCGGCTGGGCGACAGCTGGTCGATCGCCCGCCGCCTCGCCGTGAGCCGCCGGGTGCTCTGCTGCAGCCCCGGCTATGCGGCGCGCAACGCGCTGCCGCGGTCGCCCGAGGACCTGGACCGGCACGCGTGCCTGTCCCGCGTCGGCGCTGCGCCGGGTTTCGGCAGGGAGGGCGATTCGGCACGCGCGGCGCAAGGCGCAAGCCGGCGCTACGTCACCGGCAGCGAGGATGTGCTGCGCGACGCGGCGCTGCGTGGACTCGGGCTGGCCGTGCTGCCGCTGTACGCGATCGCGGATGACCTGGCCGGCGCGCGGCTGGTGGAGGTGGTGCCGGGCTGGCGGCCGGCCGACGAGCCCATCCACGCGGTGTACCCGCGCGAATCGGCCCGCTCGCCCAAGGTGAAGGCTTTCGTGCAGCACCTGCAGGAGGCGCTGGCGCAGCCGCCCTGGGAGCGGGTCGCGACGGCGGCGATCCCGGTGCAGCGCCACGCTGGCGGCGGGACGCTGTCCGTGTTGCCGCCCGCCGCCGTCTGCGCCGAGGCCAAGGCCCGCTAGGATGTCCGCCGCAAGACCCCCTTGCGCCACCCACGACGAAAGAAAATCGATGGACGAGCAGCGAATCCTTGTCATCCCCGGAAGCGTCCGACGGGGGGGACTGAATGCGGCCCTGGCGCAGTTCGCGTCGGGAAAGGCCCGCAGCCTGGGGCTGCAGGTCGCGCAGATGGACCTGCGGGCGCTCGAGCTGCCGGTCTACGATGGCGACCTGGAAGCCTCCTCGGGCGTTCCACCAGGAGCGCACCAGCTGCGGGACGCCATCGCCGACAGTGACGGCCTGCTCGTGGTGACGCCCGAGTACAACGGGTTTCCGCCCCCCCTGGTCATCAATGCCTTCGACTGGCTCTCGCGCGTTCCCGCCGGCGACTCACGCCCGGACGGATTGAAAGCCACCGCCGGCAAACCCGTGGCCCTGCTGTCCGCCTCGCCGGGGCTGTACGGTGGCCTGCGGTCGATCAACTTCCTGCGCCAGTACCTGCAGATGGCGTTCCAGATGGTCGTGGTGCCGCAGCAGTTCACGCTCGGCCGGGCCCACGAGGCGTTCGGTCCGGATGGAGAACTGAAGGACCCCAAGGCCTCGCAGTCGGTCGTCGGCGTCGTGAGCGCACTGGCCGCGCTTGCCGGCGCGCTGCGCGGCGCGGAGGCCCGCGGACGCTAGTCGAGGTCGAACCAGAGCCACCTGCTCGGCGTCAGGATGGTTGCCTTCGGAGTCGATGTGCTCCAGCCAGCCTTCGAGAATGAAGCTCAGGATCTCGAATGACCCGCAGCGCCCTGAATCCCATGCGCGTCGGGTCGTTGAACGAGCCGAACGAGAAGGTGTGGTGCGCCTCCCGCCGGCCGGTCCGTGTGTGGCCGCGGCATGCCTGTCGTGGGAGACGTCCTTCATCAGGACATCTCGTCGCGCGCCGCCTCCAGCGAGATCTGGTAGGCGCGGATGAAGACGGGGATGCTCCTGCCTGAGCGCTTGTCGAGCAGCGTTTCCTCACCCAGTACCTCGAGTTCGCCCTCCAGCGCATCGTTCACGCCTACCGGCTCGGTGCCGAGCAGGTCCACCAGCGTGCAACTGCCGTCGTCGAGCTGGATGGCCGCCATGCCCGACTTCTCGTTGACGATCGACACGATCCCTCGCTGACTCATGGCTGCTCCTCGAGGCTCCGCGGGGAGCCTGTCCAGAGAATCCTAGTTCACGCTGCCCGGCGCGAGGAGGCCGGTTCGGGAAACACGGTGTTCTCGCCGCGAGGCTCTCCGAACCGCTTCGATTTCCGAGTCCGAATCGCCGGCTGCGAAGCAGGGACCAACTTGTGCCCGAGTCAATCCAACCGGCTTCCGCTGGCCGCATCGAACACGTGCGCCCGCGTCGGCAAGGTCGACAGAAAGAGGCGGTCACCAGGTCGGGCATCCACGCGGTCGCGGAACGCCGCGATGATGTCGTGGCCACCGAACCGCGCCGCGATCTGGGTCTCCGACCCGGTGGGTTCCACGACCAGCACCTCGGACGCGACGCCCGACTCGTCCAGCCTGAAATGCTCCGGGCGGGTGCCGAGGACGACCCGAGTCCCGTGCTCAGCCTGAGGTCGGCTGCCCAACGGGAGCACCAGCCCATCGTCGGTCACCACGCGCGCGGGACCGTCCAGGTGCAGTTGCCCGGGGATGAAGTTCATCGCGGGGGAGCCGATGAAGCCGGCCACGAACGCGTTGCGTGGGCGGTCGTACAGCTCCAGGGGCGTGCCCTGCTGCTCGATCACGCCGTCCTTGAGCACCACGATCCGGTCCGCCATCGTCATGGCCTCGACCTGGTCGTGCGTGACGTAGACGGTGGTGGTGCCCAAGCGCTGGTGCAGCGCCTTGATCTCGGTGCGCATCTGCACGCGCAGCTTGGCATCCAGGTTGGACAACGGCTCATCGAACAGGAAGGCGCGCGGCCGCCGCAGGATGGCGCGCCCCATCGCGACGCGTTGGCGTTGTCCGCCCGAGAGCTGCCCCGGACGGCGGTCCAGCAGCTGACCGATGCCCAACGTGGCGGCGACCTCCTCGACCTGCCGCAGCACGTCACGCGCATCGACCTTCTGCAGGCGCAGCGAGAAGGCCAGGTTCTCGGCGACGCTCATGTGCGGGTAGAGCGCGTAGTTCTGGAACACCATCGCGATGTCGCGGTCGCGCGGAGCGACGTCGTTGACGAGACGCTCTCCCACGCGGATCTCGCCGCCGCCGATGTCTTCCAGGCCCGCGATGAGCCGCAGCAGCGTGGATTTGCCGCAGCCGGAAGGGCCCACGAGCGCGACGAACTCGCCGTCGCGGATCTCCAGATCGATGCCGTGCAGCACCGTCTGCTTGCCGTAGTTCTTCTTCAGGTTCTTCAGAGTGATGGATGCCATGGTTTCAGTCCTTCAATCCACCTGCAGTGAGCCCGCGCACGAGCCACTTGCGTACCAGGACGGTGAAGACCACGACGGGAAACATCACCAGCGTGCCGGCAGCCGCGATGCGGCTCCATTCCCAGCCTTCGTACTGCAGGAAGTTGACGATCGCTACCGGTGCCGTGATGGCCTCGGTGCGCGTGAGGATCAACGCGTAGAAGAAATCGTTCCAGGAGAAGACGAAGCACAGCACGGCCGTGGCGGCCAGCCCCGGCGCGGTGAGCGGCAGCGTCACGCGCCAGAACGCCTGCCACACGCCGCAGCCGTCGATGTACGCCGCTTCTTCGAGCGCGGTGGGCACCGCGGCAAAGAAGGTCTGCATCAGCCAGATCACGATCGCCAGGTTGAACGTGAGGTAGACGATCGCCAGACCCGCCACCGTGTCCTGCAGCCCGAGCCAGCGGTAGGCGAGGAAGAAGGGAATCGTGAAGGCAATGGGCGGCGCCATGCGCGTCACCAGGATCCAGAGCGCCACCTGTGAACGCGCCCGGAAGTTCCAGCGCGTGAGCGCATAGGCCGCCGGGACGCCGATGGCCAGTGAGAGCACGGTCGACAGGGTGCTGACCAGCAGGCTGTTGCCGAAGGAGCGCGGGAAGTTGCCCTGCAGCAGGCTGGCGAATGCATCCAGGGTCGGCGTGAACAGCACCGCCTCGGCGAACACGTCCGCCGCGGGCCGGAACGCGAGCTGCACCAGCCAGAGGAAGGGGAACATGAGCACGAGCAGCAGCAACAGTGCCGCGGCGTCGCGCCCATGCCGGCGCACGAGCCCTGGCACGCGCCACGCCTGCCGCACGGGGGCCGCGGCGTCGTGCGAGTGCGCGAGCACGTGCGCACGGTCGAGATCCTGGAATGCGGGATTAGCGGTGTTCATGCTGGCTCCATCCAAGCCGTCCGACGAACCAGCTCAGGGCGAAGACGCCGGTGAGGATCACCATGGCGATCGCGCTGGCATAGCCCCAGTACGAGAAGTTGAAGGCTTCGATGAAGCCGTAGTAGTTGGTGACCTCGGTTACCGTGCCGGGTCCTCCGTTGGTCAGCACGTAAATCAGCGGAAAGGCCTTGAAGCTGTCGATCAGGCGGAAGAGGGCGCAAACCACCAGCACGGGCCGCAGGTGCGGCAGCACGATGAAGCGGAACAGCTGCCAGCGGTTGGCGCCGTCCAGCCGCGCCGCTTCGAGCGGGCTCTCCGGCACCATCTGCAGGGCGGCGAGCACCATCAGCATGGTGAATGGGAACCACTGCCAGGTGTCGGCGAGGGTGATCGCCCCAAGCGCCGTGTCCGGGTTCGCGATCAGCGACGAGTAAGGCAGACCCAGCGCTTCCGCCGCGCGGTGCAGCGGGCTCACGTCCGGCGTGTACATGATCTTCCAGATCAGCGCCACCACGATGGGCGGCAGCACCATGGGGATCAGGAACACCGCGCGCGTGGCGGCCAGCAGCTTCGATGGCCCGTTCAGCAGCAGCGCGATCCCGAGGCCCAGACCGACCTGGAGCGTCACGCTGGAGGCGGAGAGCTTGAGCTGCGTCACGACGGACGCGAGGAAGCGTCCGTCCTCCAGCAGGTGGCGGTAGTTGCCCAACGGATCGCCGAAGTGGAACGTGGCCGCCGGGTTCGTCAGGCTCAGGGGCGTGAGGCTCGCCACCAGCAGCGCGGCCGCCGGCAGCAGCGTGATGGCGAGCAGCACCAGCAGCGAGGGCGCGAGGCCCAGAAGGAAGGCGCGACGGCGCTGGGCTTGCCAGCCGGCCGCCTGCAGGAGGGCGGCCATCGTCTACAGCGCGACGCCCGCGCGCTTCAGTTCGGCGATGGAGGCCGCCTGCGCCTGCTGCATCGCCTGCCTGGCGGACAGCTGCTTGGTCACCACGAGTTCGATGGCCTTGTTCAGCTGCTGGTCGACCTGCGGGTAGACGGACACGGTCCGGTACTTCATGTGGCCCGTCTTCGCGGCGAGCTCGATCGAGTCGAGTGCGAGCTTCGCAAGGTCCGTCCCGTTGATCACCTGGCGCGAGCGGAAGTCGGTCGAGTCGACGTCCGAGCGCCGGGCGGGCGAGCCGTAGCCGGCAAGCACCGCCTTGCGCGTGGTCTGCTTGGACAGTGCCCACTGGATGAAGGCCCACGCGGCCTCCTTGTTCTTCGAGCCCGCCGGAATGCCGAGGCCGTGCACAGCCGTCCCCGGGAATCGGCCCGCCGGGCCCTTGGGCACCAGCCCGAACTTCACGGTCTTGACCGTGCGGCTCGTCGCTGCGTCCCCCAGCTGCGCCAGGTAGAGCTGGCCTTGGTCCGTGAAGTTGACGCGGCCCTGCTTGAGCGATTGCAGCACCTGGTCGGGCGTGTACGTCACGGCGCCGTCGGGGCCGAACTCGCGCAGCAGGTTCGCGTAGTAATCGGCGGCGGCGATGGCCTCGGGCGAGTCCAGCGTGGGGAACAGGTCGTCGGGCGCCTTGCGGAACACGTCACCACCGAACGCGTGCAGGTAGGGCACGAAGGTCCAGCCGTAGTGGTTGTCGGCCACGAAGCCGGCCACGCGATCCTTCTTGTTCACCGCGCGCAGCACCTTGACCAGGTCGTCGGTGGTATCCGGGTACGGCAGGCCGGCCGCCTGCACCAGGTCGAAGCGGGAGGAGGCGCTGAGCAGGGCCTCGGCTGTCCAGGGAATCCCATAGAGCTTGCCGTCGCGTCCGGTCTCCGGGGCCCGCGCGCCGGGCAGGAAGTCGTTGATGTCCCAGTCGGACGGCGTGAGGTTCGGGTTGCGGATGTAGTCGTCCAGCGGCGTGAGCCAGCCCGAGTTGATCCAGCGGCTCGAGTAGATGAAGGTGACGTTCACCACGTCGTAGGCCGCGCCGCGGGTGGACAGCTCCAGGTCGGCACGCTGGTTGTAGACCGGGAAGGACGGCGTATCGAAGTTCACCTTCGCGCCGGTGAGCGCCTCGAATTCGGGCAGGGCCTGCTGCAGGAACCTGGGATAGGCCGCGCTGAACGTCGACACGTTCAGGTTCACGCCCGCGAACTTCTTCGCGCCGCCTTGGGCGGCACCGATGGTGGGCAGCAGGGCGCCCGCGCCGAAGGCGGCACCGGCGGCGAGGAGCTGGCGTCGTTGCGTCATGTCTCGTCCTTCCTGCTCAGGCCGCCTGCGCGATCGCGGCGCGGATCTGGTCGTCGTTCACGGCGTCCGGGCGCTTGCGGGTGCGGCTGCGCTGGCCGTCGACCGACACGGCCGGCTCGCCCTCGATCGTCACGCGCCGGACCACCCGCGGCTGGTCTCCGTAGTCGTTGATGGCGTAGTGTTGCGTCGACCGGTTGTCCCAGATCGCAACGTCGTCCTGGCGCCAGCCCCAGCGCACGGTGTTCTCCAGCCGCGTCACGCGGTTCTGCAGCAACTCGAAGATGCGGGCCGATTCCGTGCCCGAGAGGCCGACGATCCGCTTGATGAAGTGGCCGAGCAGCAGGGCACGCTCACCACTGACCGGGTGCACGTGGACCAGCGGGTGCTCGGCCTCGAACACCGCCGAAACGAACACGTTCTGGTGGTGCCGCAGGCGATGGTCCTCGACTTGTTCGCGCGTGGCACCGTAGTCGTAGTCGTTGCTATGCACCGCCCAGAGCTTCTCGGCCAACTGCTTCAGCTCGGGCGTCAGCCCCTCGTAGGCCGCCACGGTGTTGGCCCAGACGGTGTCACCGCCGTAGGCGGGGATGGATACGCCGCGCAGGATCGAGATCTTCGGGAAGGCGTCCACGAACGTCACGTCGGTGTGCCACGAATCGGCCCGGCCACCGCCCTTGGAGGCGTCGAGCTCGAAGATGCGCGTGCCTTCGCGGGCCGGCACGGTGGGATGCGCGATGGTCTTCCCGAGCTTCGCGCCGAAGGCCTGATGCGAGGCGTCGTCCAGGTGCGATTGGCCGCGGAAGAACAGCACTTTGTGCTTGACCAGCGCAGCCTGCAGGTCGGCGACGGTGGCGTCGTCCAGCGAGGCGGACAGCTTCAGGTCCTGGACTTCGCCGCCGATGCGGCCGGCCAGCCGCCGGATGCGCAGGTTGCCGAAGGAGGTGTCGATGTTCGTGGTGTCGTGTGCGGTCAAGGTCAGCTCCGGGGATGGAGCTGCGCACTCTAGGCAAGCCCTGCCGTGATGGGAACGAATCGATTTCGATTTGCTTAGCACGCAAACATCCGAAGGGTCCTCGGATGTTTGCGTGCTAAGCAAGCTCCGATTCCGTATTCCCTTTGCGCCGGCTCATCCCCGGAGTGCGCCGATTCACGGATGTTCGTTGTTTGACACCTTCACGCCCGTGCTGCTCGACTGTTCAGCCAGTGGGCGGCCTGGAAGACGCCTGTGATGGTCGCGTATCGGCCTCATCGGTGCGCAGTTTGGCGTTCCGCCCGCCGTCTACCTGCGCCTGTCCGGCTCCAGCAGAGCCAGGCCCAGCAGGCACTAGTCGTGGCCCGCTTCAATCCTGATGTGCCCGGCGGCCTGCATCTGCATGAGCTCGGAGGACCGCCCCGCGCTCCGGATTGGCGGCGGCTAACGTGGTATTCCACACGCTGGAGAGCATGACGGCGCGGCGGTGGTGAATGCAGCCGTGGAGAACGGGGCGCGAGCGAAATAGGGGCGACCGCAGTGCTGGTTCAGGATGCCTGCTTGGGTCGAAGGCAGACATCGGGGCCGGCGGATCGTGCATGTGCCAGAAGGGCTTCTTAAGCGGCAAGTCTCGGCGCGCACGTCCGGATGCGGCTCGACTTCCTTCGAAGAGAACGAAGGAGTCGAACTTCTCGGGGTCGACGAACCACCGGCCGGTGATCAGGGGTAGTGCTCCTGCTTCGGTTGCCGCCTGCTCCAATATTGTCCAGGGACGTTGCCTGGCGAGTCGGTCTTGGCTTTCATCCCAGCGAACGTTCTGGTTGTGGGCAACCTGTGTGGTTCGACGGACGTTGCGGCCGCGCTTTTATGGGGGTAAGCCAGGGGCACCGGCTTGCTCCGACTCCGAAGAATGTCCTTGCACGGCTAGTACTTAGGCGCCCGATACTGCCGCCTCCTGCTCCGCCAAGGACGTAGTCCGGAGAGGTCCATGGAGTCCTCTCGAACAGCAAAAAGGCCTTGAGTAATCAAGGCCTTTTTCATTTCTTGGTCCAGAGACGACCTTCCCGAATATCGACGCAAGACCGCACAGGTCGACTTGTCGGCCGCGCAGGGCGGCAGCCCCCGGACTTGACGGCATCTTCCCGGCCTGATTACATTTCCGGTTATCTAGTTAACTGAATAAGGGCGGCGCAACCCATGGCCGGTCTCTACTTCGAGGACTTCGTGGTCGATCACGTGTTCCGGCACGCGCTGACCCGCACGGTGACGGAAACGGACAACCTGCTTTTCAGCGCGCTGACCATGAATCCCCAGCCGCTGCACCTGGACGAGGAGTTCGCCAAGGGCTCGCCTTTCGGCACGCGGATCGTCAATAGCGTCTTCACGCTCGGGCTGGTCGTGGGCATCCCGGTCGCCGAGGTTTCGCTGGGGACCACGCTGGGCAACCTGGGCTTCGAGGACGTGCGGTTTCCCGCCCCGGTCCGGATCGGCGACACCCTGCGCGCGCAGACGCGGGTGCTGTCCAAGCGCGAGTCGCAGAAATGGCCGAACGCCGGCATCGTGCATTTCGAGCACACGGGCTTGAACCAGCGCGACGAAGTAGTCGCCACCATCCGCCGGGCCGGGCTGATGCTCAAGCGCCCCGTCGCCCAGGCATAGGGGGCCTCATGCAGACGCCATGGCCCCTGCGGTCGCTGCTGTTCGTGCCGGCGCACCGCATCGACTGGGTTCGCAAGATCGGCCGCACGCCCGCCGACGCGGTGATCCTGGACCTCGAAGACGCGGTTGCGCCGGACCTCAAGCCGAAGGCCCGCGAACTGATCGCGGAGGAGATCTCTCTGCTGCGCGAGCACGGGATCGTGCCGATCGTGCGGGTGAATGCGATCGGCTGCGGTGCCGAGGAGGACCTCGAGGCGATCGTCCAGCCTGGACTGGCCGGCGTCATGCTGCCCAAGGCGGACCAGCCGGGTGACGTCGCCACGCTGGACGCCTGGCTCGCGTTGGCCGAGCACTCGCGCGGCATGCCCCGCGGCGGCATCGGCATCATCCCGCTGCCCGAGACCGCCCGCGGGCTGTGGCTTGCGCACGAGATCGCGGCGGCCAGTCCGCGCGTGAGCGGCCTGATCACGGCGGTTTCCGGACCGGTGGTGGGCGACGTTGCGCGCGCCTTCGGATTCCTGCCGAGCGAGCAGGGCGACGAACAGCTGTTCCTGCAGTCGCGGATCATCCTGGCCAGCCGCGCCGCCGGCGCCCGGTACCCGATCGGCACGCTGCAGGGCACGCGGCTCGACGACCTCGACGCGGTGCGCCGGCTGGCCCACCGGGCGCGGCGACTGGGTTTTTCCGGCGCGGCGCTGATCCATCCGAGCCACGTCCCGATTGCCAACGAAGTCTTCCGCCCCAGCGCGCAGGAAGTGGCCTACGCGCGCGGCCTGGTGGACGCGATGGCCGCCGCGCAGGCACAGGGCCAAGGCGCAGCGGCGTACCAGGGCGTGATGGTGGATGCCGCCATGCTGCCCTTTGCGCATGAGCTCATCGCCGCCGACGCTCGCTTCACGCAACGCGATCTCGCCCGGCGCGAAAGCGCGTCCGGCGCCGCCTGAGGCCCGCCCGCCGCTCCAGCCCGCCATCGACCCATCGACATGAAGCCCATGCCCGATTCCGACCGCACCGCAGCCACGACCACGTCGCAACGCCCCCTGGACGGCGTCCGCGTGGTCGACCTCACCACGATCATCTTCGGCCCCTCGTGCACCCAGATCCTGGCCGACTACGGCGCCGACGTCGTCAAGATCGAGGCGCCGGACGGCGACTTCTCCCGGCACGCGGGATCGTCGCCGGTCGCCGGCATGGGGCCGATGTACCTCAACCTCAACCGCAACAAGCGCGGCGTCTGTCTCGACCTCCGTCGGCCCGCAGCGGTGCAGGCGCTGCTGCGCCTGATCGCCACGGCGGACATGTTCATCAGCAACGTGCGGCCCGCCGGCCTGGCGCGGCTGGGGCTGGGCTACGACCAGCTGCGCGCGGCCAAGCCCGACATCGTCTGCATCAGCCTGGTGGGCTACGGCCAGTCCGGACCCTATGCCCACCAGCCCGCCGTCGATGACGTGCTGCAGGCCGGCAGCGGCATGTCGGACCTCTTCGCGATCAGCCAGGGCGGGGCGCCTTCCTATGTGCCGATGAACGTCGCCGACCGTCTGGCGGGCACGGTCGCCGCGCATGCCGCGCTGGCGGCGCTGATCATGCGCGATCGCACCGGTGACAGCCAGCACGTCGAGGTGCCGATGTTCGAGACCATGGTGGCCACCGTCATGGGAGACCACCTGATGGGGGCGAGCTTCGTCCCCGAGGCCGGGCCCATGGGCTACTCGCGCATCCTTTCGCGCGACCGGCAGCCCTTCAAGACCGCCGACGGCTACATCAGTACGGCCATCTACAGCGAGAAGCACTGGCAGGCCTTCCTCCCGGCCATCGGACACGCCAACCTGCGGGAAACCGACCAGCGCTTCGCCAATGCGCCCTCCCGGGCAAAGCACTACCCCGAGGTCTACCGGTTCCTGAGCGAGCAGTTCCGCCAGCGCGGTTCGGGCGAGTGGCTCGAACTGCTTTCCAGCCTCGACATCCCTTGCTCCCGCGTGGTGTCGCTCCAGGACGTGGTGGCCGACCCGCACCTGAAGGCGGTGGACATGTTCCCCGAGGTGCGGCATCCCACGGTAGGCCCGATGCGCGACATCCGCATGCCCATCCAGTGGAAAGGCGTGGAGCTGGGCACGCGCCGGCCGGCGCCGATCATGGGCCAGCACACGGAGGAGGTCCTTCGCGAGCTGGGTTATGACGAAGCCGGGATCGAAGCCGTGACCGGTTCGGCCGCCCGCGCCGTGCCCCAACCCTGAACACTGACCCGAGGAGCCCCGCATGCCCCTGACCACACCGATGTACGACGACAGCCGGCACAGTCCGCTGGACTCGCGCTACGTGAACGTCGACGAGCTGCCGTGGAAGCCGACGCCCACGCCCGGCATCGACATGAAGATCCTGCTGCAGGACAAGGACACCGGCCTGCTGACTGCGCTTTTTCGCTGGGCCCCCGGAACCGAACTGGCGCTGCACGAGCACGTCGAGGTGGAGCAGACCTACGTGCTCGAGGGCAGCATCGTCGATGCCGAAGGGGAAGTCACGGCGGGCAACTATGTGTGGCGGCCGCGTGGCAACCGGCACGTGGCGCGCTCGCCCCGCGGCGCCCTGGTCCTCTCGTTCTTTCTCAAGCCCAACGTGTTCATCGACGCCGAACTGGCCGGGCGCACGCTCGAGTAGCGTCCTCCGAGTTCCCTTTCTCACTCACCCAGGAGACATCCCGTGAAGAAAATCCTCATGGCACTCGCCGCGGCCGGCGCGATGCTGGCCCTGCCCGCCGGCGCGCAGGGTTTCCCGTCCAAGCCGATCAGGATCGTCATGCCCACCCCGGCCGGAAGCTCGAGCGACGCGCTCGCGCGCATGCTCGGCGAGCAGGTCCAGAAGGACACGGGCACCTCCATCGTGGTCGAGAACCGGCCGGGCGCGCTCGGCACCATCGCGGCCGAACTGGTCGGGCGTTCCCCGGCGGACGGCTACACGCTCCACATGAGCTCGGTGTCCACCCATGCGCAGGTGCCGCACCTGCTGAAGAAGGTGCCGTACGACGCGAACAAGGATTTCGAGCACGTCGCCCGCCTGGCCGTGTTCGAGTGGCTGATCGTGGCCGACCCGGCCAAGTACAACTCCCTCAACGACCTGATCGCCGCCGCCAGGAAGGCGCCCGGAAAGCTGTCGTTCGCGTACGGCACGGCGTCCTCCCTGGCCGGGGTCGCCGAGTTCAACAAGCTTGCCGGTATCGACGCGCTTGGCGTCGCCTACAAGGGCCAGCCGCTCGCGCTGACCGACGTGGCCGGCGGCCGCGTCGACTACATGCTGGTGGATGTGAACGTTTCCGCGCCGATGATCGCGGCCGGCAAGCTCAAGCCGTTGGCGGTGGCCGCGCCCAAACGGGCGCCGCTGCTGCCCAACGTCCCCACGATGGCGGAATCCGGCGTGCCCGCATTCGAGTTCATCGGCTGGGTCGGCCTGTCGGCCCCGGCGGGCACGCCGCCCGCGACGGTCAAGTGGATCGCTGACCATGCCAAGGCAGCGCTCGACAAGCCTGAACTGAGCAAGCGCCTGATCGATGCCGCCATCACGCCGGCCTTCATGCCGACGGAGGAGTTCAAGAAGTTCGTCGCCGGCGAGGTGACGCGCTGGGGCAAGCGCATCGACGCCGCCGGCATCCAGCCGGAATAGCGTGATGAGCGTCGAAACCGGCCAGAGAACCTTCGCTACCGCCAGCGCGGAAGACATCCGGGCCCTGCGCGAGGTGCTGCGGGAGTTCGGGCGGTCCGAGATTCGGCCCAACGTCCGCGCGCTCGAAGCCGCGGGAACCCTGCCGAAGGAGATGTACCGCCGCATCGGCGAGCTCGGCGCCTTTGGATGCGCGTTCCCGGAATCGCTCGGGGGATCCGCGATGGGCATCGAAGCCATGGCGGTCTGCGCCGAGGAGCTGGCGTACGCGTATCCGCCCCTGAGCGCCGGCATGAACATGCAAGGTGCGACGGTGCCGCTGACCATCCTGCAGTGGGGCGCCGCGGCCCAGGTCGAGCGCTACGTGCCGGGGCTGATCTCTGGCAGAAAGATCGGCTTCAACGCCATGACGGAGCCCGACGGCGGAAGCGACTTCGTCGGCGCGATGCGCACCCGCGCCGTGCGGGACGGCGGGGACTATGTGCTCAACGGCTCTAAAATGTGGATCACGAATGCGGACGTGGCCGACGTCGGCATCGTGTACTGCAAGACGGACCCCGCGGCGGGGCACAAGGGCGTCTCGGCCTTCCTCGTCGAGCGAAACACGCCCGGATTCCAGACGCGGCGGATCAAGTGCTCCGTGCTCGGCAGCCTCATGACCACCAACGAACTCCATTTCACCGACATGCGCGTCCCGGCCGGCCAGATGCTCGGTGAGGAGGGCGAGGGCTTTCGCATCGCCATGAGCGCGATGGACTACGGCCGGGTGGTGATCGCCGCGCGCTCGCTGGGCCTGGCGCGGGCCTGTCTGGATGCCTCGGTGGAGTACGCCGACCTTCGCACCGCCTTCGGCCAGAAGATCGGCAACTTCCAGATGATCAAGAAGATGATCGCCGAGATGGTCTGCGACGTCGCCGCCGCGCAGGAGCTCGTCTACGGCACCGCGCGCAAGTTCGATGCGGGACAGGTCAGCACGCGCGACAGTTCGATCGCGAAGTTCTTCGCGGGCGAGGCCGCCAATCGCGCGGCGCAATCGGCCTCGGAGATCTTCGGCGGCTATGCGTTCTCGGATGAACTGCCGATCTCGATCTACCTCAACTACGCCAAGCTGTGGCAAACCGGCGAAGGTTCGGCGAATCTGCAGCGTGTGCTGATCGCGGACGACGCGCTGGGCTGGAAATCGCTCGACCGGCACCAGCGCGCGCCGCGCAAGCTTCCGCAATGAGCAGCAACCCCCTGGCGGTGCGGGAGCACGGCCCGAGGTACCTCTGGATCCGCGAGCAGCTCGTCAGGATGATCCTGGACGGCGGCTTCAAGGGCGGGGCGCCCCTGCCGCCCGAAGGGCAGCTCGCCAGGCATTTCGGCGTCGCGCTCGGCACCTTGCGCAAGGCCATCGACGAGCTCGTCGCGCGCAAGATCGTCGAGCGCGTCCAGGGCAAGGGTCTCTTCGTCGCGGCCTATGACACCCAGGCGGCGATGCGGCTGTTCCGCATCGTCGATGCATCGGGGGTCAAGCAGTTGCCGAACTTCGACCGGGTACTGGGCATCCGCACCCGTGCCGCCGGCGCCAACGAGCGCCTGCGGCTCGGCCTGGCCAGGGACGAGAAGGTCGTCGAGCTGCGGCGCACCCGGACCTTCGCGGATGGCGCGGTGATGCTGGAGTCGATCTGCCTGCCCGGTTCCCGCTTCGCGGACTTCAAGGCGCGGCTGGGCACGCAGCGTCCGGTGCTCCTCTACGACTTCTACGAGCAGGAATACGGTGTCCGCATCGTCGGCGTGGAGTCGCGCCTGCGCGCGGTGTCGGCGACTGCCGACGATGCGAAGGAAATGGGCCTTCGCGCCGGGCATCCGCTGCTCGAAGTGGAACGCGTTGCCTTCGAACTCGACGCCAGGCCGGTTGAGCTGCGCACCACCTTGTGCGACACGACGGAGGGCCGGCATTACCTGGACGTTCCGGGCTGACCTGCCGTAGCGATCAGAACAAGTGCTGCGCCAGGAACGCAGTGCTCCGCCCGTGCGCCAGCGCCGCGCTCGCCGGGTTGTAGGACCCGCGGTCCCAGCAGTTGAACCCGTGGGTGGAGCCCTCGTACACGAAGATCTCCGCGTCCTTGCCCGCCACCGCCTCGCGGACCTTCTCCACCGCCGCGGCCGGGATCGATTCGTCCCTGGACGCGTAGTGGAACTGGATGGGGCATTGCAGCTTCGGCGCGAGCGCGAGCTGGTCCTGGATGCCGCCGCCGTAGTAGGCAACCGCGGCGTCGATGCCGGCGATCGCCGCGGCGGTGTAGGCGAGCCGCCCGCCCAGGCAGAAGCCCAGCGCGCCGGACTTGAAGCTTGCGGTCTCCGGGCGTGCGCGAAGCGCCGCGACGCAGGTCCGGATGTCGCTTTGCAGTTCCTCGGGCTTGAGGCCCTTCATCAGGGTGATCGCGCGCTGGCGCTCGGCATCGTCGTAGCCCAGCTCGACGCGGCGCTGCTGGCGCCAGAACAGGTCCGGGGCCAGCACGACGAACCCGTCCTGGGCATATTGCTCGGCGACGCCCTGGATGTGGCTGTTGACCCCGAAGATCTCCTGGAACAGGACAATCCCCGGTCCCTTGCCGGCGGGCGGGAGGGCGAGGTAGGCGTCATAGCGCTGGCCCTCGCCGGCATCGACCTCGATCCATCGAGTGGACACTTTCTTGCTCATGCTTTCATCTCCAGTCAGGTGAAGCGCCTGCCGCCAGCTGGCGCAGGTCGTCGATCTCGTGCAGCTGTTCGAGCAATCCGAGCAGGCGCTCGCCGTCGGCGCGCCCGCCGGCCTGGCAGCAGTCGAGGAACTTCTCGCGCAACCGGCGATGGGGCGTCGCGGCGGCGATCTCGCCGCTGTCCAGGGTCCTGCCGTCGCGCAGGCGAATGACGACCCGATCGGCCATGGCGGGGCCGCCGCCAGGCTGCGCGCCACGCTCCACCAGCCGCACTTTCTGCATGAGCGCCTGCGTTTCGGCCGATGCCACGAAGGCGTCGTCGAGGTCCGCCAGCGCCACGCGGCCGCGCAGCAGCGCGCAGGCGGCGCCGAAGTGCATGCTGAATTTCGCCTCGAGCCCGGTGCGCGGCCGGTCGAAGCGCAGCAACCGGGCCTGGGTCGCGCGGATCTCGACCTCGACGGCTTCCACGTCAGCCGCCGTGATGCCGTGGGTGGCCGCCAGCTCCAGCAGGGCGTCGAGCGGGCGGTGCGTCGCGAAGCACACCGGGTACTTCTTGAACATCAGGGGCTTGTCGAGGAAGAACCACTGCCGCCCGAGGACGGGAGCGCCGGCGAGGTCCACCGCGGCGCTGGGCGACAGCGCGGCCAGCATCCCGCCCAGGCCGTCGTCGCCGGCCGTGATGCCTTCCTGGGCCATGTCCACGGTGGTGATGGCCGAGGAGGCCGCGCGGCCGGCATGGATCGACTTGGACATCGCGCCGAAGTTGGCGACCACGCCGCCGGTGAAGCTACCCGCCAGCGAAAGCGCGGCCTGCGTCGTGGCCGCATCGAGTCCGCGCAGGTACGCCACGGCCGCGGCGGCCGCAGCCGTACCCAGGACCGAAGTCGGGTGCCAGCCCTTGTCGTGGTAGGGCATCGGCTCGCGCCGGTGGAGTTCCCCCCACACCTCGTAGCCCGCGACATAGGCGCGCAGCACGCGCTCTCCCGGCGCCGCGGACCGTTCCGCGGCGGCCAGCAGGGCGGGCACCAGCACGGTACTGGGATGCGCGTTGAACTGCACGTCGTCGTAGTCGAGGGCATGGGCCGCCGTGCCGTTGACGAGTGCAGCGGCCGAGGCCGAGCGCTGCATCCCCTTGCGCAGCAGCAGGGAGCAGGGCCCGGCGGCGTCGGCCGTATGGGCGGTGAGCTTGCCGACGACCGGCTCGTCGCGGGCCGCGAGCATCACGCCCACCAGATCGATGAACGCGCTGCGCGCCATGTCGAGCGCCGCGCGCGGAACCTCCTGGCGATCGAACGCCGACAGGAATTCCGCGACGGATCGCGTGAGGCCACCGCCAGAAAGTGAATCGTTAACTCGCATTTCGAATCGAGAAGAGGGCGAATGGCGGACAGCGACGGCTGCCTAGATCGAGCGTCCCGCGAGCGCGAGCGTGATCTTGCGCGCGAGACCGGCCACGGCCGGGCCGATTTCGTTGCGCAGCATCTTCGGCTTGAGGTCGGGACCGCCGCAGTTCACCACGTACTGCGGCATCCCCGAGCGGTCCACGGCGGCCGCGGCCACGGCATTGACGTTCGGGTGGTAAACGCCTTCGTTCAGGACGAAGCCGTGTGAGAGGTAACCGGCGGACGCGGACTCGATGGCGGCACGCAGGCCGGACCACTTGCCGGCATGGAGCGGCTGGAGCCTGGTCATCGTCTCGTCCTTCTCGTCCGCGGGCAGCGCGGCGATGTAGGCCCAGCCGGCCGACGAGGTGGCCAGCGGCAGGCGGGAGCCGATCGTGAGGTTCATCAGCAGCGGACCGTCCCCCTGCGCGCGCTGGATGATGAGCATGTCGTTCTGGTCATGCACCGCGAGCGAAACCGCGGCGCCGCTCAGCTTGGCGATGCGGGTCATCTCCGGCAGGGCCATCTCGCTGATCTCGGGCGACCGCAGCGAGGACTGCCCCAGGCCCAGCACCGCCATGCCGATGCGCAGCTTGTCGGGGTTGTCCGGCGACTGCACCAGGTAACGCAGCTGCTGGAGCGTGTAGCAAAGCCGCCAGACGGTGGGTTGCGGCATGCGCGTCATCTGCGCGATCTCGGTCGTGCCGAGCTGCACGTGCTGCGCATCGAAGCACCGCAGTACCGCCAGTCCCCGGCCGACCGCCGTGACGAACTGCCGGTCGGTCGCCGGCTTGCGCGCACGCGCGCGGCCCGCTTGTTGCGGGGTGTGGGTTGCCATGCGGCCAATTTTAGTCAATGGCCGAGCATGTGATCGCATCTCACGCGGCCTTGACGATCCCGCGCTGGTGCAGCGCCATGATGTCGTCGTGCGCGAAGCCGGCTTCCTCCAGGAAGTCCCGCGTCTCGGTGCCGACCTCGTGCTTGCCCAGCCAGTTGATCCGGCCCGGCGCATTGCGAAAGCGCGGGACGACCTCCTGGACCGGCGTGTCCCCTAGCACTGGATCCGGGATGGAAACGACCGTGCCGCGCTCCTGCACGTGGCGGTCCTTGACGATCGTCTCGACGTCGTTGACCGGCGCCGCCAGCACGTCGAACCTGCTGAGCCGTTCCATCACCTCCGCCTGCGTGTGCTTGAGCATCCAGTCGGCGATCATCCCGTCGCATTCGTCGACCCGTTTGAGGCGCTCGCGGTTGGTCGCCCAGTCCGGGTTGTCGGCCAGGTCCTCGCGGCCGATGGCCCGGAAGAGGCGCATGGCCGGCGAATCCGCGGCGCTCGACACCGCGATCCAGCGGTCGTCCTTGGTGCGGTACGTGTTGCGCGGGGTCGACCAGCGGGCACGATTGCCTTCGCGCCTGGCGATGACGCCGCCCTTGGTGTAGTTGATCAGCATCGGGCCGGTCATGCTGAGGAGCGGTTCGTACAGGCTGATGTCGATCTCGTCGCCGATCCCGCCATTGCGTTCGCGGGCCCACAGCGCCGCCAGCACCGCGTAGGTGGCGGTGAGCGCCGCAACGCCGTCGGCCAGGGGATAGGAGGGCAGCGTCGGCGGTCCGTCGGCTTCGCCCGTGACGTGGGCGTAGCCACTGAAGGCTTCGGCGAGCGTGCCCACGCCGGGCCGCGCGCTGTACGGGCCGGTCTGGCCGTAGCCGCTGACGTGCAGCACCACGAGGCCGGGGTTGGTCTTGCGCAGGCTGTCGTAGTCGAGGCCCCACTCCTTGACGCGGCCGGGGCGGAAGTTCTCGAT
This sequence comes from uncultured Gammaproteobacteria bacterium, assembly GCA_964614825.1. Classification (GTDB taxonomy): domain Bacteria; phylum Pseudomonadota; class Gammaproteobacteria; order Xanthomonadales; family Ahniellaceae; genus JAGOEZ01. The sequence goes on along the minus strand of CAZTNB010000008.1, from coordinate 12,014 downwards.
GAAGACGTCGGCCTTCTCCAGCAGCTTGCGGATGACGTCCGCGCCTTCCGGCTTCTTCACGTCCACCGCGACCAGCTTCTTGTTGCGGGCGACGACGCTCCACCAGAGGCTGGTCTTTCCCTGGCCCAGGCCGCGCACGACGTCGCCCTTGGGATGCTCGATCTTGATGACCTCGGCGCCGAGGTCGGCGAGGTTGGTGGCGACCAGCGGCCCGGCGAACAGCATGCCGAGCTCGACGACGCGCAGGCCCTTCAGCGGCCCCTCTCCCTGGAATGTCTTGTGATTGGTCATGGAGTCGTTCTGCGTCATGCGGTCTGGGCTTCCCGGATCTTGTTGCGCAGGCCGCGCAGGCTGCCGCCGCGCATCACCGAGCCGGGAAGCGGGTGGCCCACGATGTCCTCGGCCAGCCGCGCCGAGTCGAGCAGCGCCTCGAGGTTCACGCCTGTCTCGATGCCCATCTCGTCGCACATGAACACGAGGTCCTCGGTGCAGACGTTGCCCGCCGCTCCCCGGTGCCCGGCGAACGGGCAGCCGCCGAGGCCGGCCACGGCTGCGTCGAAGGTCTTCACGCCCATCTCCAGGCCGGCATAGGCGTTGGCGATGCCCATGCCGCGGGTGTCGTGCAGGTGCAGCGTGATGGACAACTCGGGGTGCTTGTCCTGCACCGCCCCCACGACGCGCTTGATCGACGCCGGCGTGGCCCAGGCCATCGTGTCGGCCAGCATCATCTCCTGCAGGTTGAACCCGTGCGCGGCCGCGATCTCCTTGGCCTGCCGCACCACCTCGAGCACGGTCTCCACCGGGATGTCGCCGGCGAAGTTGCAGCCGAAGGCGGCCATCACGGCGCCGCGCTTCACGTCCACGCCGTGCGCCTTGAACATCTCCATCGTCTGGTGCTGCAGCGGGATGTTCTCCTCCATCGTGCGCTTCTGGTTGCGCATCAGGAAGGGTTCCGAGGCGCACAGGGACACCGAACCCTTGACCTCGAGCCGCTGCGTCTCGATCGCGCGCTGCAGGCCCTTGTCGTTCAGCCACAGGCCGACATAACTGATACCGGGCTTCTTGTTGAAGCCGGCCACCACCTGTTCGGCGTCGGCCATGCCCGGGACCGCCTTCGGATTCACGAACGAGACGATCTGGATGCGGTTGAGGCCGGTCTCGGACAAGCTGTCGATCAGCTCGATCTTGCGTTCGGTCGGGATCACACCCTTCTCGAACTGGAAGCCTTCTCGCGGGCCCTCCTCGTTGATCTGGACCTTGGTGGGGATATTGGACATGGGTTTCTCCTGGTCTTGAAAGGGGTCAGGCCGGCGCCACGGCGGGCACCGGCGGCGTGAACGGGTACGGCACCGGCCAGCCGTCGCGGTAGGGGAGGGCGACGGTGGCTTCGCCGGGCGTGCTTTCCTTGCCGTCGCCATCGAGGATGCCGAGCTCCACGACCACCAGGCCGTAGTCGGGCAGGCGCTGCATCGACTTGACCTTGCCCCAGACCTTCAGCGTCTGGCCCACGTAGTTCATGGCGCGGAACTGGAAGCCGACCTTCCAGACCCAGCCGTCGCGGCCGGCCCAGTCCTTGACCAGCTGGACGAGGAACTGCTGCTTCAGGGAACCATTGATGAGAAGGTCCTGCAGCTTGTCGTGTTCGACGGCGAACTGGCGGTCGTAGTGGATGCGATGCCAGTTCTCCATGGCGGCGGACCAGCGGAACAGGTGGATCGGACCCAGTGGGCCCTTCTCGAGGAAGGGAAGTTCCATCCCTTGCGAGACGTCTTCGAAACAGGTCTGGCGTGTCATGGCTTATCTCCGGATGGCGGTCATCCGCGATCGCATCAGCAGCTCGCCGTCGCCGTTGCGGAACTCGTACTGGCGCACGACCAGCACCATCGGGCCCTTGCTGGTCTGCTTCTCGGTGATGTCGGCGTAGCTCAGCTTGACGCGGACGCGCTCGCCGTGGCGCGCGTACCGGAACAGCTCGAACTCGGAGCCGCCGTTCAGCGAAGCCAGGTGCGCGAGCGGCTTGATGGGCGGCAGGCCGGCGACCGGCAGGATGCCGTCGAACTCGGGGTTGTGGGCATTCGCCTGGATCGGGTCCTCGGTGCCCAGCGGGCGCCGGATGATGTGGTTGACGAAGAGCGGAGGCGCCACCGGCCCGCCGAAGCGGCGGTTGGCGTCGTTCTCCTGGTCCTGGTAGGCCGGGTCCTCGTCCATGATGGCCTGCGCGAAACGGCGCACGGCGCCGCTTTCGACCGGATCGCAGGCGAATTCAGCCTCGGTCGAGACGCCGATGTAGGCGCGAACCTCATCCGTAACGAGCATCGTTGTCGAACTCCTGATTTGCTGTGCAAATTAGTAATTCGTAAATGATAGGGAGCTTTCCTCCGCGCTGTCAAATCGGTGCGGCCTCGTGTTGACGCCTGTCCCGCCGCTGCCTATGATGACGATCATGCGAATCGTTAATTCGCACAGAGAATTGAGCTCAACGCAGGAGACGTCAATGGAGAAGATGAACGGCGCGGAATCGCTGGTGCGCACGCTGCTGGCCGGCAAGGTGGACGTCTGCTTCGCCAACCCCGGCACTTCGGAGATGCAGTTCGTGGCGGCGCTGGACCGCATCCCCGGCATGCGCTGCGTGCTCGGGCTGTTCGAGGGCGTGGTGACCGGCGCCGCCGACGGCTATGCCCGGATGACCGACCGGCCCGCGTCGACCCTTCTGCACCTGGCGCCGGGCCTGGGCAACGGCCTGGCCAACCTGCACAACGCCAAGCGCGCCCAGGTGCCCCTGGTCAACATCGTGGGCGAGCACCGCCAGGGCCACAAGGTGACGGATTCGGCGCTGACCGGCGACATCGAGGGCGTGGCGCGCACGATGTCCGACTGGGTGAAGACCTCCACCTCCGCGGACGACATCGCCGCCGATGCGGCGCAGGCGATCCGCGAGGCGCGGCAGCTGCCCGGCCGGATCGCCACCCTCATCCTGCCGGCAGACACGGCCTGGACCGAGGCGCGTCCTTCGGGCGCGCTCGACTTCGAGCCTCCCGCGCCCACCATGCCCGACGATGCCCGCTTCGAAGCCGCGATCCGCGCGCTCAAGTCGGGCGAGCGGGTGATGCTGGTGCTGGCCGGCCGCGCGCTGCGCGAGGAATCGCTGGCGCTGGCGAGCCGGATCGCGCAGCGCACCGGCGCCGCCCTCGTCGCGCCCTACGGAGTCGGGCGGCTGCAGCGCGGCGTGGGCCGGGTGGCGATCGAGCGCGTGCCGGCGCCCGTCGATGCGGGCGTGGCGACGTTCAAGGACGCGCGCCACGTCATCCTCGTCGGCGCGAAAGCTCCTGCAGCGATGTTCGGCTACCCCGGCAAGCCGGACTTCCTGGTCGGCAAGGGCACGGAGCTGATCCACCTGGCGCGCCCGGGCGACGACCTGCACCAGACCCTGCGGGAACTCGCCGTCCGGGTCGGCGCGCTGCAGGAGAAGCCGGTCGTCGTCGCCGCCGTCGACGTGGCGCCGCCCGAAGGCCCGCTGACGGCCGAGGCCGTGCTGCGCGCGGTGGCGGCGACGATGCCGCACGACGCCATCGTCGCGGACGAGTCGATCACCGCCGGGCGCATGTTCTTTCCGTTCTCGCGCGCGGCGCCGGCCCACGACTACCTGCAGCTGACCGGCGGTGCGCTCGGCTGCGGCATCCCCATGTCCACCGGCGCCGCGATCGCCTGCCCGGACCGCAAGGTCATCAACCTCGAGGGCGACGGCAGCTCGCTGTACACGATCCAGGGCCTGTGGACCCAGGCGCGGGAGCGGCTGGACGTGCTGACCATCGTGTTCGCCAACCGCGGCTACCAGGTCCTCAAGGGCGAGCTCCAGGCGGTGGGCGCCCACACCTGGGGCGAGCGTGCCGAGCGCATGCTGTCCATCGTCGACCCCGACATCAGCTGGGTCAAGCTGGCCGAAGGCATGGGCGTGGAGGCCGCCGCGGCGACCACGTCCGAGGAGCTGGTGCGCCTCATGAAGCACGGCGTCTCGCGCAAGGGGCCCTTCCTCATCGAAGCGCGCATCGGCCGCTGACCGCGCGGCCACTCTCTGGACATCGCATGGATTTCGAGTTCACCCAGGAAGAGGAAGCCCTGCGCTCGCAGGTGCAGGCCTTCATCAAGGACAACCTGACGCCGGAGGTGCTCGCCGACCTCGCCGGCGGCAAGCGCGGACGCGGCTTCGGTCCGCGCGCCAAGGGCATCTTCGAGAAGATCGCCGACCGTGGCTGGAACGCCATCGCCTGGCCCAAGGCCTACGGCGGCCAGGGCGGCAGCCGCATCACGCAGTTCCTCGTCGAGGAGGAGTTCTACCGCGCGGCGCAGGTGGTGATCGGTGGCGGCGGCACCGGGACGCCGGCCGTGCTCGCCTCGGGCACAGAGGAGCAGAAGCAGTACTACGTGCCCCGCGCCATCCGGCGCGAGATCATCTTCTGCCAAGGCTACAGCGAGCCGCAATGCGGCACCGACCTCGCGGGCGTGCGCTGCCGCGCCACGCGCGTGGGCACCGGCGCCGACGCGCACTACGTGGTCAACGGGCAGAAGGTCTTCACGACCAACGCGCAGGTGGCCACTCATGTCTTCCTGCTGGTGCGCACCGACCCGGAGTCGAGGCGCCACGCCGGCCTGTCGATCCTGCTGGTGCCGATGGACACGCCGGGCATCACGATCCGGCCGATGTACACGATCCAGAACAACCCCGGCGGCCCGCCCGGCACGACCTACGGCGAGGAGCGGACCAACGAGGTCTTCTTCGACGACGTGAAGGTCCCCGTGTCGTGCCTCCTCGGCCAGGAAGGCGACGGCTGGGCGGTGTCGCAGCGCGGCCTGAACCTGGACCGGGTGGGCGCCTGGCGCTACCTCATCTCGATCAAGCGCGACGAGGATTTCGCCAACTGGCTGAAGTCGGACGATCCGCGCGCGGCGGACCTGCGGGACGACGAGGCCGTGCGCGACAAGGTCGCCGAGCTCTGGATCGAGGCGCAGCTGTGCCGGCTCATGACGATGCGCAGCATGAGCATCGAGCAGCGCGGCGAAGGCTTCACCTACGAGGGCGCGGCGGAGAAGGTCTTCGCGCCCGAGCACGGCGTGCGGACGACGGAGGCGATCGCGCAGCTGCTCGGGCCGCATGCGCAGCTGCTGAACGGCTCACCGGGCAACGTCCAGGACGGCCTGTATGCGCACAACCTGCTGTCCGCCTTCCAGTCCACCGTGAACCACGGCAGCGTCCAGGTGATGCGCGACCAGATCGCGCGCAAGGGCCTGGACCTGCCCAAGCCGCGCAAGTAACACCACCCCCGACACAAGAGCATCACCCGTGGACCTGCTACTCGACGACCAGGAACGACTCATCCAGGAAACGGCGCGCGGATTCTTCGCGGCCGAATCGACGCCGGCGACGGTGCGCGCCGCGGAAGAGGATCCGCGCAAGTACTCGCCGGAACTCTGGCGCAAGGTGGGCGAACTGGGCTGGCTCGGCGTGAGCCTGCCGGAAAGCTGCGGCGGCCAGGCGCTGCCGCTGACCTACGCCGGCCTCCTGCTGGAGGAAGCCGGGCGCCACGCCGCGCCGGCGCCGCTGCACAGCACCATGGCGGCGGCGCTCGCGCTGGCGCGCCATGACAGCGAGCGTTTCTCCGGCCTCCTGGCCCAGGTGGCCTCGGCGCAGGTCATCCTGACGTTCGCCGTGCAAGGCGCGGACGGCGCGTGGTCGTTTGAAGGGACGGGCCTCGACGGCAACCGCGAAGGCAAGGGCGTCGTGCTGAACGGCGTGCGCTCCTTCGTCGACAACTTCCGCATCGCGCACCGGTGCCTGGCGCTATACCGCGACCCGGACGGGGGCGTGGCGGCGGCGCTGGTGGACCCGGCGGCGCCGGGCGTGCGGTGCACCGACCTCGTGACCACGGCCAAGGACTCCCAAGCCACGGTGCGCTTCGACAACGTCTTCGTCGCCGAAGCCGACATCGTGGCGGACGGCGACGCGGCCCGGCGGCTGGCGGGCGACCTGCGCGACCTGGCCGCGGCGCTGATGACCTCGCAACTGGCCGGTGCAGCCCGCCGCGACATGGAATTCGCCGTCGAGTACGCGAAGCAGCGCGAGGCCTTCGGCCAGCCGATCGGAGCCTTCCAGGCGATCCAGCACATGGCGGCCGACATGCTGATCGCGGTCGACGGCGCGGAACTGCTGTCGCGCGAGGCGCTGTGGCGCCTGGACCAGGGCCTGCCCGCCTCGATCGAGGTCTCGCAGGCCAAGGCCTTCGCCAGCGACCGCTGCATCTTCGTCGCGCGCTCGGCCCAGCAGATCCACGGTGGCCTCGGCTTCATGATGGAGTGCGACCTGCAGCTGTGGTACCGGCGGATCGCCGCGTACAGCCTGCGCTGCGGGTCGGTGCGGGAGCACCGGCGGCGCGTGGCGGCCGCGCTGCTGGACCAGGCGGGGAAGGTGCGGCTGGGGGCGACCCAGCGCGCGCCCGACTGAGATGGAACCGCAGCCGGGATTCCTGCCGGATCACGAGGCCGTCCCGCGCGAGCCGGTCCACACGCGCCACGTGGTGAGCCGGGGCTACCTGCGGGCCGATGGCCTGTGGGACATCGAATCCGAGATCACGGACACCAAGGACTATCCCATGACGAACCTGGACGGCCGGCACGTTCCGGTCGGCGAGGCCGTCCACCGCATGCAGGTGCGGCTGACGCTGGACGATGCGATGAAGGTCCATGCCGCGGTGTCCGCGATGCCGGGCACGCCCTTTCCCGAAGGCGCTTTGCGCGTTAACTGGGGATGCTGTCAGCGGCCGAGGGCCAACGCCAGCAGCTGTGCGGGTTGTGCAGGGTTGCGCGGCAAGCGGTCGAGGGCGCGGAACCAGCCGAGGTAGTTCTCCAGGTAGTACGTGGCCACGCCGTAGAAGCGGCGCACCCAGGTCTTCAGGCGCGAGTGGTACGCGTTGACGTTCTGGATGTGCCAAGCGCCTACCGCGTGTCTTCCTGAGGTGGTCAGGATGGCGTGATGCTCCAGGCCCAGTTCCTTGGCCGCCTGGCCGATGGAGCCGGCGCCGTCGGAGCAGACCACGGCGTCGGCCGGCAACAGCGGTCTGAGCAGAGCCACGATGGCGGCCTTGCGGGTGTCGGTCAGCACGTAGTCGGTGGTCACGCCCGAGCGGTCGCGCGCGACCAGCACCGGAATCTGCTCCCGAGAAGTGCCTCGCTTGGCTGCGCGCCCACCGCGCTTGCGAGGCGCGCGGCCGATGACCTTGCGGCCCTTGAACGACTCCAGGAAGTACGTCTCGTCCATCTCGGCCACGCCGGCCAAGCTCGCGGGTTTGACGCCTTTGGGCACGCCCAGGAATCGGTGCCGCCAGCGAAACGCCGTGCTCGGTGCAACGCCCAGGAACGCGGCCGCCCGATGCACAGTGAGTCCATCGGCCAAGGCTCGGGTCTGTTCCAGCCATTTGCCCTTGTGGCGCAGGCGCGCCAGCGAAGTGCCGGTCAGCGTATTGAAGGTCTTGCCGCAGGCACGGCACTTGTAGCGCTGCAACCCATCGGCCATGCCGTTGCGCACCAGCCGCTGGCTTTTGCAGTGCGGGCACGCACGCGTCTGGCCGCCCGCGGACTCCAGCACTTCGACGGACGCCTCGGCGCTGAATTGCGCCTTGAGCCGCTCAACCAGTTCCTGGCGTTGCCCTCTCGTGAGCTTGTTGACCAGCACCAGCAGCCGCTGCAACTCCTGCTTCTTCATGACGACCTCCGACGGCCACCGGGGCCACCTTCGAAGTCAGTCTGGGCGTCTCATGGCTCACCAAGTGAGCCGCATCACCACTTAACGCGCAAAGCGCCTTCCCGAATGCCCGGCCGCCGCCGCGCCGGTTGCCGGCCTGGTGGGCGCCACCATCGGGCCGGGCTGGCGCAAGACCATCGATGCCGCGATGGGCGGCGTGCAGGGATGCACGCACCTGCGCGAGCTGCTCGCCGCCATGGCCACGGTCGCCTTCCAGACCATCCCGAACTACCGCAAACACCAGCAAAGGCAGCTCGGACTGCCCGATCCGAACGCGGGCCAGCCCGGGCACCAGTTCGGCAAGTGCCTGGGCTGGGACCCCTACGGCCCCGTGGTGGCGCGGGTCGCGCCGAAGTTCATCGGCTTCACCCGCGGCGCGGTCAAGGCGGAGTGATGGCCGGGTGTCCCGGCAGGGTGGTGCCCTCGGACACCTCGATCAGCAGTTCGCGGAATCGCTTCGCCACGGGGGATTCGGTTTGCGCATGAGTGGCCACTGCGATCGCGACGTCGAGGCGTTCGTTCGCGCCGGTGAACGCCTTGAAGGCCAGTCCCATCGACGCCTGGGCCTGGCTGGCCGACGGGACCAGTGCCACTCCCAGGCCGCTTTCGACGAGGCTGAGCAGGGTCTGCACCTGCACGGCCTCCTGCACGATGCGCGGCGCGAAGCCCGCGGCCTGGCAAACGGAAAGCACCTGCGCGCGCAGGTTCAGGGCGGCCGGCGCCGCATAGATGACGAAGGGCTGCTCCGCCAGGTCCCGCACGGCCAGCCGCCGGCGTTCGGCCAGCGGGCTGCCGCGCGGCAGCGCCGCCACCAGCTGGTCGTGTTCCACCGGCAGCAGGTGCGCGGAGGTCGATTCGATCAGCGGGTAGCGCACCAGGCCGACGTCGAGCTCGCCGGCCTCCACGGCGCGCAGCGCGTCCCGCGTCGAGGTCTCGCGCAGCTCGAGCACCACGCGGGGGTAGCGCTCCCTGAACGCCGGCAGCACCCTGGGAAAAAGCGTGTAGGTCGCCGATCCGATGAAGCCGATCCGCAGCAGGCCCCCGACGCCCACCGCCGCTTCCGTGGCCGACTTGCGAGCCTCGCCGGCGTGGAACACCGCCTGGCGCGCATGCGCCAGCATGGCCGCGCCGGCCGGCGTGAGCCGAACGCCCCGCCGCTCGCGAAGGAAGAGGGGAGTGCCGAGGTCTTCCTCCAGGCGCTTGATGGAGACCGAGAGCGGCGGTTGCGCCATGTGGAGGCCCTCGGCGGCCTTGCGGAAGTTCAGCGCATCCGCGACGGCCAGGAAGTGCCGGAGCTGTCTCAGATTCATCGACGAAAAGGATATCACCGGACCGCGAATCCGGTATTGGACCGCTATGGCTGGACTTCCTATAGTCAAACGCCCTGATCGCCGGGTGACCCGGCTCGAATGGAGACAACATGGAAACGGAACGTGAGGAGACCCTGGCTCTCCTCGTCGAGGCTTGCCGCCGCTTCGCGCGCGAGGTCCTCGTCCCCGCGGAAGTCGCGGTGCAGCAGACCCAGGAGATCCCGGCCCACGTCGTTCGCGGCCTGCGCGAGCTCGGCCTCTTCGGCATGACGGTGCCGGAGGAATACGGCGGCCTCGGGCTGAACGCCTTCGAGGAAACGAGCCTCGTCACCGAGATCTGCTACGCGCAGCCGGCATTCCGCTCGTTCTTCGGCACCACCAACGGCGTCGGCACGCTCGGCATCATCAATTTCGGCACCGAGGCGCAGAAGCTCAGGTACCTGCCCAGGCTCGCGAGCGGCGAGATGATGGCGTCCTTCGCGCTGACCGAGCCCGACTCGGGCTCCGATGCCGCGTCGCTGCAGACCCGGGCGGTCCGCGACGGCGACCACTGGGTCATCAACGGCACCAAGCGCTTCATCACGAACGCGATCCACGCCGGGGTCTTCACCGTCTTCGCACGGACCGGTCCCAAGGAGCTGGGCGCGAACGGCATCTCGGCGTTCCTGGTCGACCGCGACACGCCCGGGCTGTCGGTGTCGAAGCCGTACGAGAAGATGGGCTTCGCCGGCTCGCACGAATCGGACGTCATCTTCGAGGACGCGCGCGTGCCGGCCAGTGCGATGCTGGGCCCGGAGGGGACCGGCTTCAAGAACGCGATGCGATCGCTCGACCACGCGCGGCTGCACATGGCGGCGGTGGCCAGCGGGCTTTGCCAGCGACTCATCGACGAGGGGCTACGCTATGCGACCGAACGCAAGCAGTTCGGCCAGCCGATCGCCAAGTTCCAGCTCATCCAGGCCATGCTGGCCGACAGCCAGGCCGAGGCGCTGGCGGCGCGCGCGATGATCGAGCGCGCCGCCCGGGACATGGACAGCGGCAGGAAGATCACGAAGGAAGCGGCATGCTGCAAGTACTTCGCGACCGAGGCGGCCGGGCGCATCGCCGACCGCATGCTGCAGATTCACGGCGGCAACGGCTACATCAAGGAGTACCCGATCGAGCGGCTCTACCGCGACGTGCGCCTGCTGCGCATCTACGAGGGCACGAGCCAGATCCTGCAGCTGATCACCGCCCGCGAGATGCTGCGCGAGTTCGGCGCCTGAGAAGGGGACGGGCGATGAGCGGTCCCCTCTGCGGCATCCGCGTGATCGACCTGACGTCGGTCGTGATGGGGCCTTATGCGAGTTCCGTGCTGGCCGACTACGGCGCCGACGTCATCAAGATCGAGCCGCCGGACGGCGACGTCATGCGCAAGTCCGGGCCGATGAAGAAGCCCGACATGGGCCACTTCTACCTGGCGCTGGGACGCAACAAGCGCTCGGTGGCGCTGGACCTGAAGAATCCCGCCGCGCTGGCGGTCCTGCTGCGCATGGCGAAGGACGCGGACGTGCTGGTGTACAACATCCGGCCGCAGGCGATGGCCCGCCTGGGACTGGGGTACGAGCGGCTGCACGAGATCAACCCGCGCCTGGTCTATGCCGGCGCCTATGGCTTCAGCCAGAAGGGCCCGTACGCGGCCAAGCCCGCCTACGACGACCTCATCCAGGGCATGTGCGGCATTCCGTGGCTGTCGCAGGAAGCCGGCGCCGACCGGCCCCGCTACGCGCCCATGGTGCTGGTGGACCGCATGGCGGGGCTGCAGCTGTGCACCGCGATCACGAGCGCGCTCGTCTACCGCGAGCGCACCGGCAAGGGCCAGAAGGTGGACGTGCCGATGTTCGAGGGCATGCTGTCGGTGATGCTGGGCGAACACCTCGCGGGCTCGCAATTCAGCCCGCCGAAGGGGCCGCCGGGCTACCAGCGCAGCCTCGCGCACGACCGCAGGCCCTATGCCACGCTCGACGGCCACATCTGCGTCCTCGTCTACAACGACAAGCACTGGCGCGCGTTCTTCTCGGTGATCGGCAAGCCCGAGATCTTCGAGACCGACGCGCGCTTCCAGAGCCAGAGCCAGCGCCTGGAGAACATCGATCACGTGTACGGCTTCCTGAGCGACGTCATCGGGACGCGGACGACCGCGTACTGGCTGGAGGTCTTCGACAAGGCCGACATCCCGGCGGCCCGCATGTACGCGATCCAGGACATCCTTGCGGACGAGCATGTGCGGGCCACCGGCTTCGTGCGCAAGGTCGACCACCCGACGCAGGGTGAGCTGCAGATCACGGCCATCCCCACCGAATGGTCCGAATCGGTGCCGGAGAACCGGCTCCACGCGCCGGATCTCGGCGAGAACACGCGCGAAGTCCTGGCCGAGTTCGGTTATTCGGAGGCGGAGATCGACCAGCTGCACGCCAGCGGCGCGGCCGGCGCGCCCTCCCGCATCGCAAATCCAATCCCTATCGAAGGAAACGCATGAAGGTTCTCGTCCCGGTCAAGCGGGTGGTCGACTACAACGTGAAAGTCCGGGTCAAGTCGGACAACACGGGTGTGGACATCGCCAACGTCAAGATGAGCATGAACCCGTTCGACGAGATCGCGGTCGAGGAGGCGGTCCGCCTGAAAGAGAAGGGCGTGGCCACCGAGGTGATCGCCGTGTCCTGCGGCGTGCAGCAGTGCCAGGAGACCCTGCGCACCGCCATGGCCATCGGGGCCGATCGCGCCATCCTGGTCCAGACCGACGAGGAGCTGCAGCCGCTGGCCGTGGCCAAGCTGCTCAAGGCGCTGGTCGACAAGGAGCAGCCCGGCCTGGTGATCCTGGGCAAGCAGGCGATCGACGACGACGCCAACCAGACCGGCCAGATGCTGGCGGC
>CAZTNB010000007.1:0-43456 GCA_964614825.1 uncultured Gammaproteobacteria bacterium | reverse complement strand
CGCGGATCACCTGCCCGGGCGTCACCCCCGCGCGCAGCGTGCCGCGCACGTTGGAGACCAGGTGGTGCACGTGGGCGTAGCTCTCCACGCCCATCAGCTCGTCGACCGCGATGCTGCCCGCGACGCAGACGCGACCGAGGTCGTTGCGTTCCAGGTCGATCAGCATCACGTGCTCGGCGCGCTCCTTCGGATGGTCGACCAGTTCGCGCACGCGCGCGCCCTCGTCGTCGCCGGCCAGCCGCGGGCGCGTGCCGGCGATGGGCCGGGTCTGCACGCGCCGCCCCTCGACCTGGACCAGGCGCTCCGGCGAGGAACTGAGCACGGCGAGGCCATCGTGCCGGTACAGGCCGGCGAAGGGCGCCGGATTGCTGGCGCGCAGGCGCCGGTAGAGCGCCACCGGATCCAGTGGCCGCGCGAGCTCGGCGCGCCAGGCGCGCGAGAGGTTGACCTGGAACACGTCGCCGGCCGCGAGGTAGTCGTGCACGCGGCGCACGCCGTCGAGGAAGCGCGCGCCGTCCTCCTCGGCCACCTCGATCGGCGCGAGCCGCGCCGGGGGCAGCGCCGGCGCCGTGGCGAGGTCCTGCTGCAGGACGTCCAGCCAGTGCGCGGCGCCGGCTTCGGCGACCAGCACGGTGCGCTCGCGCGCGTGGTCGTAGAGGGCCGCCGCCGGCGCGCGCAGCGCCACCGCCGTGGGCCCGAGCGCGGGCGCCTGCGGCAGGCGCAGGCGCGGCTCGCACTCGGCGGCCAGCTCGTAGCCCAGCATCAGCAGCCAGCCGCCGCGGAACGGCAGCGCGGCGTCGCCGCGCGGCACCTGCGCCTCGCGCCACGCGGCATCGAGGCGATCGAGGAAGCGCCGCTGCGGATCGGGCCGCGACTGCACCAGCGCCGCGCCGTCGGTGGCGAAGAGGATGTCCCAGCGCGCGCTGGCGGGGCCGCCGGCGATGCTTTCCAGCAGGCCCGGGTAGCGCGCCGGCCACGCAGCCGCGGCGGCCAGCAGGTCGGGGCGTCCGGGCAGCTCGCGCGTGACGTGGGGCACGCGTACGCCCGGGTTCAGATGCGGCGGAACAGCAGCGTGCCGTTGGTGCCGCCGAAGCCGAACGAGTTCGACACCGCCGTGGCGATGGCCTTGCGCCGCGCCGTGTGCGGCACGTAGTCGAGGTCGCAGCCCTCGCCCGGCGCGTCGAGGTTGATGGTCGGCGGGATCACGCCCTCGTGCAGGGCCAGCACGCTGAAGATGGCCTCGACGCCGCCCGCGGCGCCCAGCAGGTGGCCGGTGACCGACTTGGTCGAGCTCACCATGAGCCGGTCCGCGTGCGCGCCGAAGCAGCTGCGGATGGCGCGGGTCTCGGCCACGTCGCCCAGCGGCGTCGAGGTCGCGTGCGCGTTGACGTAGTCGACCGTGTCGACGCCGACGCCGGCGTCGCGCACCGCATTGCGCATGCTGGCGGCCGCGCCGGAGCCGTCCTCCGGCGGCGCCGTCATGTGGAAGGCATCGTCGGACATGCCGAAGCCCGCCAGTTCGGCGTAGATGCGCGCGCCGCGCGCCTTCGCATGCCCGTACTCCTCCAGCACCAGCACGCCGGCGCCGTCGGACAGCACGAAGCCGTCGCGATCCTTGTCCCACGGGCGGCTGGTGCGGGCCGGGTCGTCGTTGCTCGACGACAAGGCGCGCGCGGCGATGAATCCGCCGATGGCCGTGGGCGTGGTCGAGCACTCGGCGCCGCCGGCGACCATCACGTCCGCGTCGCCGTACTGGATCAGGCGCATGGCGAGGCCGATGTTGTGCGTGGCGGTGGTGCAGGCCGACACCGCCGACAGGTTGGGCCCCTTCATGCCCAGCATGATGGCGAGGTGTCCCGGCAGCATGTTGATGATCGTGCTGGGGACGAAGAACGGCGAGATCTTGCGCGGGCCGCCGTTGAGGTAGGCCTCGGTGGTCTTCTCGATGCCGCCCAGCCCGCCGATGCCGGCGCCCAGCGCGGCCCCGCAGCGATCGGCGTTGGCCTCGTTGACCTCGAGGCCGGCGTCCTTGACCGCCTCCAGCGAGGCCGCGAGCCCGTACTGGATGAAGAGGTCCATCTTCTTGACCTCCTTCGGCGCGATCCAGCGCGTCGGGTCGAAGTCGCGCACCTCGCCCGCGATGCGGGTGGCGAAGGCGGACACGTCGAAGTGGGTGATCGGGCCGATGCCGCTATGCCCTTCGACCACGTTCTTCCACGCCGTGGCGATGTCGTTGCCGACCGGCGAGATGATGCCCAGACCCGTGACCACCACGCGACGCTTGCTCATACAGCCTCCCAGGCTGGCGACGGCCGACTATCCTGGCCGCCATCCCCGCGCGAGCGGGAATCCATTGCGTGCCGTCCCCGATGGCTTCCCGCCTGCGCGGGAACGACGATGGGGTTCGGCATGGCGTGCCGCCGGCGGCGCATCCGGCTCCGGTGCGCCACGAACCAACGCACGTTTGACGACCGCATAAACGCGAACTGCGCCCACAGGCGCAGTTCGACCAGCGGACCCGCGGCAGCGCTCAGGCGCTGACGTGCGCCTTGATGTAATCGACCGCGCCCTGCACGGTGGTGATCTTCTCGGCTTCCTCGTCCGGGATCTCGCACTCGAACTCCTCCTCGAGCGCCATCACCAGCTCGACGGTGTCGAGCGAGTCCGCGCCCAGATCGTCCACGAAGGAAGCGCTCGGCGTGACCTGATCGTCCTTCACGCCCAACTGCTCGACGACGATCTTCTTGACGCGTTCTTCGATACTGCTCATTGGTGACAAAGCCTCCCGGGGCTAGTAGCGGCGCGCATTGTACGTGAAGGGGGCGTCGGGGCAAAACGCGGGCACCTGGGCCCGGCGCCAAAGGGTCCTACGGCATGTACATGCCGCCGTTGACGTGCAAGGTCTCGCCGGTGACGTACGCGGCGCCCGGTCCGGCGAGGTAGGCGACCGCGTGGGCGATGTCGGCGGGCCCGCCGAGGCGGCCCAGCGCGATGCCGCCGAGCAGGGCATTGCGCGTCGCCTCCGGCAGCGCGCGCGTCATGTCGGTCTCGATGAAGCCCGGCGCCACCACGTTGGCGGTGATGCCGCGGCTGCCGACCTCGCGCGCCAGCGACTTGGTGAAACCGATGATGCCGGCCTTGGCCGCGGCGTAGTTGGCCTGGCCGGGGTTTCCCGTGAGGCCGATCACCGAGGCGATGCTGATGATGCGACCCTTGCGCGCCTTCATCATCCCGCGCAGCACCGCGCGCGAGAGGCGGAACACGGAAGTCAGGTTCGTGTCGATGATGGCCTGCCAGTCCTCGTCCTTCATGCGCAGCAGCAGCTGGTCGCGGGTGATGCCGGCGTTGTTGACCAGGATCGACACCGGCCCGAACTCGGCCGCGATCGCGTCGACCAGCGCCTCGCCGGCGCCGGCCTGCGCCACGTCGAGCACCCGGCCCGCGCCGCCGTGCGCCGCGAGCCGCTCGCCGATCGCGGCGGCGCCCGCCGCGCTGGTCGCGGTGCCGACCACCTTCGCGCCCAGTCGCGCCAGTTCGTCGGCGATGGCGGCGCCGATGCCGCGACTGGCGCCGGTGACCAGGGCGATCTCGCCCGCGAGTGGTGCCGTCATGCCGTCCTCCACGATTGCAGGGCCGCGTCGAAATCGGCGGGCGCGCCCAGCGCGCGCGCGTCCAGCGTCTTGTCGATGCGCTTGACCAGGCCCGCCAGCACCTTGCCCGGGCCGCACTCGGCGACGCGCGCGACGCCTGCGCGCGCGAGTGCCTCGATGCAGCCGGTCCAGCGCACCGGCAGGTACAGCTGGCGCACCAGCGCGTCCTGGATCGCGGCGAGTCCGGCGTGGGCGGCGGCATCGGCGTTCTGCACCACCGGGATGGCCGGCAGGCGCCAGGCCAGCGCGGCGATGCGCTCGCGCAGGGCCTGTGCCGCCTCGTGCATCAGCGCGCAATGCGAGGGCACCGACACCGGCAGCTTGAGCGCCTTGCGCACGCCGCGCTCGGCCAGCAGCGCCAGCGCGCGATCGACCGCGGCCGCATGGCCGGCGATCACCGTCTGTCCGGGACTGTTGAAGTTGGCGGGCGCCACGACCTCGCCCTGCGCGGCGTCGACGCAGGCCTGCGCGATCACGGCGTCGTCTCCGCCCAGCACCGCGGCCATCGAGCCGGTGCCGGCCGGCACCGCCGCCTGCATCAGGCGGCCGCGCTCGCGCACCAGCGCGGCGCCGGCCGCGAGTTCGATCGCGCCGGCGCAGACCAGCGCGGTGTACTCGCCGAGGCTGTGGCCGGCCAGGTGGGTCGGCGCGGCGCCACCGGCTTCGCGCCACGCCCGCCAGACCGCCACGCCGGCCGCGAGCAGCGCGGGCTGGGTGTACTCGGTGCGGTTGAGCTCGGCCTCGGGGCCTTGCTGGCTCAGCGTCCAGAGGTCGGCGCCGGCGCCGGCCGAGGCCTCGTCGAAGGTGGCGCGCACGATCGGCGCGCGCGCCGCGAGTTCGGCCAGCATGCCGACGGATTGCGAGCCTTGGCCGGGGAATACGAATGCCAGTGTCACGAAGGCGCCCCTCACTGATTGCGGCGATCGATCCGGGCGACGACCCGTCACGCTGCACGAGCCCGCTCGGTGGCCGACCGCGGCGCCGGTCGCCCACGGAGCGGGCTCCCGCGGCACGACCAACCACCGGGAATTCAGTACCGCAGCAGCGCCGAGCCCCAGGTGAAGCCGCCGCCGAAGGCCTCCAGCAGCAGCAGCTCGCCGCGCTTGACCCTGCCCGAGCGCACCGCCTCGTCCAGCGCCAGCGGCACCGAGGCCGCCGAGGTGTTGCCGTGGCGGTCGACGGTGACGACCACGCGCTCCATCGGCATGTCGAGCCGCTTGGCGGTGGCGGTGATGATGCGCAGGTTGGCCTGGTGCGGGATCAGCCAGTCGATCGCGTGGCGGTCCAGGCCATGGTGGGCCAGGGTTTCCTCCACCACCGCGTCCAGGGTCTTGACCGCGACCTTGAACACGTCGTTGCCGCTCATCAGCACCTTCACGCCGTGGTTGGGCTCGTCCTTGAAGCCCACCGACACGCCGACCGGGTTGTACAGCAGTTCCTTGTACGCGCCGTCGGCGTGCAGGTGCGTGGACAGGATGCCGGTGTCCTCGTCGGGCTTGAGCACCACGGCGCCGGCGCCGTCGCCGAACAGCACGCAGGTGCCGCGGTCGCTCCAGTCGATCATGCGCGACAGGGTCTCGGCGCCGACCACCAGCGCGCACTTCGAGGCCCCGCTGCGCACGAACTTGTCGGCGATGCCGAGCGCGTAGAGGAAGCCCGAACAGGCCGCATTGACGTCGAAGGCGGCGCAGCCGTTGGCGCCCAGCCGGTGCTGCAGCAGGCAGGCGGTGCTGGGGAAGATGAGGTCCGGCGTGGTGGTGCCGAGCACGATCAGGTCGATCTCGCTCGCCTTGACGCCGGCGGCCTGCATCGCGCGCAGCGCGGCCTCGTGGGCGAGGTCGCCGGTGGTCTGGCCCTCGACCGCGATGTGGCGCTGGCGGATGCCGGTGCGGCTGTGGATCCACTCGTCGCTGGTGTCGACCAGCTTGGAGAGGTCCGCGTTGGTCAGCACCTTGTCGGGCAGGTAGCTGCCGGTGCCGGCGATGCGTGCGTGGGTCACGCGCCCTCCCGGGGCCCGATGGCGGAAAAACGAACCGCGCGCTCCGAGGGCCAGGGCCCGGGACGGCGCGCGGTGGCTGCCGCGGCGCGCAGCGACGGGGCTGCGCCGGCCGCGATCAATCCTCGTCCTTGACCTTGGTCTTGGGCGTGATCACCTGGCGGCCGCGATAGAAGCCGTCCTTGCTCACGTGGTGGCGGCGGTGCGTCTCGCCGGAGGTCTTGTCGGTGCCGAGCGCGGACGCGCTCAGGGCATCGTGCGAGCGGCGCATGCCGCGCGTCGAGGGGGTCTTGCGGGACTTCTGAACGGCCATGGGATCTCTCCAGCGAAATCGGTCAATGCTTGCGGAGCCGGGCCAGCGCCTCGAACGGGTTCGGCGCCGCCGGCTCCTCGTCCGCGCCCTCGGGCCCGGTCCGGTACACGTATTCGGTGTCCTGCGCGGCGCCCGGCTTCACCGGCACCACCGGCAGCGCGAGGATCAACTCGTCCTCGATCACCTCGCGCAGGTGCAACTCGTTGTCCTTCACCAGCAGCGCCTCGAAGCCGGGCGGCAGCGCGGCCTCGTCGCGCTCGTGCGCGATCAGGCCCAGCTGCGTGCTCACCGACACCGGCAGCGCGAACTCCTCCAGCGTCCGCTGGCAGGTCAGCGGCAGGCGCGCCTCGACCCGGACGGCCAGGAAGGCCACGCCCATCTCGTCGCGTCCGAACTCGATGTCGTAGTGGGCCTCGCCCGCGTCCGAGGCCAGGCTGTCACGCAGGCGGAGCATGTCGCGAAGGGGCAGCGCGCCGTGGAATCGGCGCCGGCCGGACACCATCCGCCATGCATCCACGACATCCGGCAGGGCGGCGGACATGGGCGCGCGATGGTAGGTGCGGGGCCCCCGGGTGTCAACCGATTTGCCCGCCCGGCGGCCTTGGTCCAGACTGCGCCGGAGGGAGCCTGGAGGCCGGCCACATGACGCTGCTCAACCTTGCGATCGCGCTGGTGGCGCTGCTGGGCCTGGCGCTGTGGCTGCGCGAACGCGTGGTCAACCGGCGCGGCCGCGCCCTGCGCGACCTGCTCGACGGCGCCGACGCACTGGAGGCGCAGTTGCAGGACTACCGCCGGCGCATGCTGTCGCTGCGCCAGACCCTGACCCAGCTGCCGTCCGACATGACCGCGCCGGCCATGGCCAGCATCGACCCCGACCGCCAGGTCAAGACCGCCCTGCGCGAGGTCCTCGCGCATCGGCTGTGGATCAAGCAGCAGAGCGGCAGCGCCACCCAGCAGGCCCTGGACGAGGCGGTGGCGGCACTGAACCGCTCGCGCACCCAGCTCGCCAGCCAGCTCGGCCTGCTCGACGAGGCGGCGGACCAGTTGCAGGCCGCCGGCCAGGGCCTGCGGTCGGCCTACCAGGGTGCCTCGGCCGTGCTGGCGCCGGGCGCCGCGGCCAAGCCCAAGCCGCGCCCGCAACTGCCGGAACCGCCCACCCCGACCCGCCACTGAGCGGT
The DNA here is from genome assembly GCA_964614825.1 of uncultured Gammaproteobacteria bacterium. Taxonomy (GTDB): domain Bacteria; phylum Pseudomonadota; class Gammaproteobacteria; order Xanthomonadales; family Ahniellaceae; genus JAGOEZ01. Next base: position 36,319 of record CAZTNB010000007.1, on the reverse strand, counting down.
GCTGCGGCGCAAGCAACCGTCGCGCCCCGGCGGCAATCGAGTCCCATCCGCCGGCGCCCATGCTGATCCTGGCCTCGACCTCCGCCTATCGGCGTGAACTCCTGTCTCGGCTGGGCCTGGCGTTCGATTGCGAGGCCCCCGGGATCGACGAGACCCTGGCTGCCGACGAGCCGGCCGCGGCGGCGGCCCTGCGCCTGGCCCGCGCCAAGGCGCTGGCGGTGGCCGGCCGGCATCCCGGCGCCACGGTGATCGGCTCGGACCAGGTGGTGGAGGCGCCCGATGGCGGCCGCCTGGGCAAGCCGGGCACGCTGGATGCCGCCTGCGCGCAGCTGACGCGACTGGCGGGCAAGGCCGCGCTGTTCCACACCGCGGTGGCGGTGGTCGGCGGCGACGGCGCGGTCGCGACCGAGTCGGTGGCGACGCGGGTGCAGTTCCGGCCGCTGGCGCCGGCCGCGATCCGGCGCTACGTGGCGAGCGAGGCGGTGCTCGACTGCGCCGGCAGCTTCAAGGCCGAGGGCCTGGGCATCGTCCTGTTCGAGCGCATCGCCAGCGACGATCCGACCGCCCTCATCGGCCTGCCGCTGATCGCCACCGCGCGCCTGCTGCGCGCGGCCGGCATCGACCCGCTGGCGGAGACTGGCTAGCCGCCCCCGGCGACCCGCACCGGCCGCTGCGCCAGCTCGCGCGTGCTGCCGTCGTGGCCGGTGACGCGCACCGACAGGCGGTGCAGGCCGGGCGCGATGCCGGCCAGCGGCAGCGAGGCCTCGAAGCCCACGTCGGGATGGGCCGGATCGGTCGACATCGGCCACTGACCTTGCACGCCGGGGTAGGCGGTGCCGTAACGCGCGCCAACCACCGGCTCGCCATCGAGCAGCACCTCGACCCGGGCGACGCCGAGGTGCTCCCTGATCGCCCATCCGCGCACCTCGACGCGCTCGCCGCGCAATGACGCGCCGGCCGCCGGGACATCGATCTCGGCCATCGCGGGCAGCTCGCAGGGCGTGGCCGTGGCGGCGCCCGTGCGCGGCGTGACCGCGAAGGCGAGCACGCGCCAGCGGCCGTTGAACAGCGCGATCTCGTCGCGCAGCCGCACCGCGCCGAAGCGCTCGCACAGCGACAGCCATGCCGGCAGCCGGTCGATCGGCCGGCGCGCGCTCTCGTCCACCCACAGCAGCCCGTCGTGCCAGCCGCTGGCCGCGAGGCCACGCTCGTCGCGTTGCCAGATCGCAAGCTGGGCGGCGCGGCCATGCTTGAGGTTCGCGGGATGGTCGAGCACGTAGACCGGCCGCGTGGCGCGCAACGCGAACGCCGCCTGCGCGCCCAGCATGAAATCGCCGGCGATCAGGGTCGCCTGCGGTTGCGCGCGGGCCAGGTTGCGGGCCCAGCGCCCGACCTCGCGCCAGCCCTGCAGGTTGTCCGGCACCGGCCGGCCCAGCGGCAGCCAGGCGAGTTTCTCCGGCAGGGTCGCGGCGCCGAGCAGGCCGTAGACCACGAGCGTGCCGAGCAGCGCCAGCGGCGCGGTCGCGGTGGCGGCGAGCGCCAGCGCGCGCCGGCCCGATTCGCGCCAGGCCTTGAACACCATCGGCACCGCCGGCAGCGCCAGCAGGTACGCCGGCAGCGGCCAGTGGAAGCGCACGCGCACGTCGTCGGCGAACAGGCCGAACACGAGGTAGCCGACGAGCAGTCCGCCCGCCGCGCACACCAGCACGTCCCAGCCCTCCTCGCCGCGGCGCCAGCGCTGCAGCGCCCAGGCCAGGGCGAACACGATCGCGGCGAACAGCAGCGGCGTGGTCACCAGCGCCTGCGCCAGCGGATCGAGCAGCGCGCCGGCGTGGAACGACCACGGATGGCGTTCGATGAACTGGAAGCGCAGCGCGCTCCAGTCGTGCTGCTGGTTGAACACGAGCAACGGCACCAGGCCCAGCAGTCCCACCGCCTGGCCCACCCACAACGCCGGCAGGCGCAGCAGGGCGCGCCCGCGCGGCGCGGCCAGCAGGAACACCGCGCCGGCCACGTAGAGCATCACGAAGCGGTAGTGCGACAACCAGCCCAGCGCCAGGATCGCGCCCAGCATCAGCGCGTCGCGCCAGCGATGGCTGCGGGCGAAGTTCTCCAGCGCGATGGCCGCGCCCAGGATGGCCACGGTCAGCGGCACGTCGGGCATGCCCATCACGCCCAGCGCCGCCGCCAGCGGCAACAGCAGGCTCAGGGTGGCGGCGGCGCGCGCCTCGCCGGCGCCGACGAAGCGTCGTGCCCAGATGCCGACCAGCACCGGCACCGCTGCCGCCAGGAGCAGGAACGGCCAGCGCACGCCGAAGGGCGTGTTGCCGCCCAGCCGCGTGCCCAGCGCCATCAGCCAGGGCACCAGCGGCGGCACGTCGCTGTAGCCCGGCGCCGGCTGGCGGCTTTCCCACCAGTAGAAGGCCTCGTCGCCGAACAGCGGCAGCTTCCAGGCCAGGAAGGCGCGCGCGCCCAGGGTCAGGAGCAGGACCAGGGCCAGCACGCTGCGAGCGTTCAGGCCCATGCCGGCACCCCGCCGCTGGCGTCGCGTCCAGCCGCTACACTGCCCCGTGACGCCATGGCGTGGATGCTCCGATCCCGTGCATTTCCCTTGCAGATCATGACGCAAGCTTCCCCTTCCCCGCGAGCCTCGGCGCCGGCCGCGCGCCTGGCCGCCGCGATCGAGCAGGTCAACGGCGTGCTGCTGGGCAAGCCGCACGAGGTGCGCCTCGCCCACGCCTGCCTGCTCGCCGGCGGCCACCTGCTGATCGAGGACCTGCCCGGCATGGGCAAGACCACGCTGGCGCATGCGCTGGCCTCGACCCTGGGCCTCGGTTTCCAGCGCATCCAGTTCACCAGCGACCTGTTGCCGTCCGACATCATCGGCGTATCGATCTACGAGCGCGAGAAGAACGCGTTCGCCTTCCACCCCGGGCCGGTGTTCGCCCAGGTGCTGATGGCCGACGAGATCAATCGGGCCACGCCCAAGACCCAGAGCGCGCTGCTCGAGGCGATGGCCGAACAGCAGGTGACGGTGGACGGCGTGACCCACGCGCTGCCGCGGCCGTTCTTCGTCATCGCGACCCAGAACCCGGTCGACCTCGCCGGCACCTTCCCGCTGCCCGATTCGCAGCTCGACCGCTTCCTGCTGCGCATCGGGCTCGGTTATCCCGATCCGGCGGCGGAGCGCGCCATGCTGGTCTCCTCGGACCGGCGCGAGATGCTGGCGACGCTGGCGCCGCAGCTCGACTCGGCCGCGGTGCTGGCCTTGCGCGAGGCGGTGGACCACGTGCAGGCGAGCCCGGCGCTGGTGCACTACGTGCAGGCCCTGCTCGCCGCCACCCGGCGCCATCCGCGCATCCGCGTCGGCCTGTCGCCGCGCGCGGGACTGGCCCTGCTGCGCGCCGCCCGCGCCTGGGCGCTGATCGACGGCCGCGCCTACGCCCTGCCCGAGGACGTGCAGGCGGTGTTCGGCCCGGTGGCCGCGCACCGACTGGTGCCGGCCGAGGAGTCCTCCGGCAGCCGCGAGCGACTGGCGCGCGAAGTGCTCGAGGGCGTCGCGGTAGATTGACGATGCGCGCACGACTGGCCGCGCAGCGCGATCGCCTGCTCGCGTATGCCGAGCGGCGCCTGCCCGGCCTCAATCGCCACCGGCGCCCGGAACCGGTGCCGATCGCGCTGCATCGGCGGCGCATCTACATCGTCCCGACCGGCTTCGGACTGTTCTTCGGCCTGGTGCTGTTCACCATGCTGATGGGCGCGCTCAACTTCAACAACAACGCCGCGCTGCTGCTCACCTTCGCCCTCACCGGCGCCGTCGTGGTGAGCCTGCCGCGCACCGTGGGCGAACTCGAGCGCCTGCGCCTGGTGGCGGTGCGCGCCGAGCCCGTCCACGCGGGCGAGCCGCTGCGGGTTCAGGTCGACTTCGTGGTCGGCGATGGCCGCGCGCGCCCGGCCCTGGAACTGCGCAGCGGCAAGCAGCGCCTGCCGTTCGCCCTCGGCGCCGAGGGCGGCAGTGCCACGTTCGAACTGGCGACCGCCAGGCGCGGCCTGCAGCCGGTCGGGCGGCTGACCCTGCAGACCACCTGGCCGCTGGGCCTGTTCCGGGCCTGGAGCGTGCTGCACCCCGACGCATCGCTGCTGGTGTGGCCGCGGCCGGAGACGCCGGCGCCCGCGTTGCCGCAGGCCGGCATCGACGGCAGCGGGCGCGCGCCGCGCGAGTCCGGCGAGGACTGGAGCGGCCTGCGCGACTATCGCGCCGGCGACCCGATCCGGCGCATCGCCTGGCGCGCCAGCGCGCGCGGCGACCGCCTGCTGGTGAAGGAGTTCTCCGATCCGCTGGCCCAGCAGGTGCTGCTCGACTGGCACGCGCTGCCCGGGCTCGGCGCCGAGGCGCGCATCGCGCGGCTGGCGCGCTGGGTCCTCGACGCCAGCGCGCGCGGCATCGCCTTCCGGCTGGCGCTGCCGCAGGGCGGCGGCGGCTACGCGCGCGGACCCGAGCATGCCGCGCGCTGCCTGCGCGACCTGGCCGTGTTGCCATGATCGCCACCCTGCCCTGGCCCTGGTTCCTGTCCACCCTGCTCGCCCTCGCCGGCGCGATCGCCCTGCACCTGCGCTGGATGCCGGCGCCACTCATCGCCGGCATCGCCGCCACCCTCGCGCTGGCCCTGGCCTGGCGCCGGCGGCGCCAGGCCAGCGCGCCGGGCTGGATGCGCCTGCTGGCGCTGGCGGGCCTGGTCGCGCTGGTGATCGCGACCCTGGGCAACCTGTTCGGGCGCGAGGCGGGCTCGGCGCTGCTGGCGGCGCTGCTCGCGCTCAAGCTGCTGGAGACCGCGCAGTTGCGCGACGCGCGAGTGACCCTCGCCGGCGCGGCCTTCCTGGCCATGTGCGGCTTCTTCTTCGCCCAGGGGCCGGTGCAGACCGTGGCCGCCGCGGCCGTGCTGGTGTTGCTGCTGGCCACGCTGGTGGACCTGTCGCGACCGGCGCCGCTGGACTCGCGCGGGCCCTGGTCGCGCGCGGCGCTGGCGCAGGGCGCGCGCCTGCTGGCGCTGGGCGCGCCGTTCGGCCTCGCCTGCTTCCTGTTCTTCCCGCGCCTGTCGGCGCCGATGTGGGGCGCGCCCGAGGACGCGTTCCAGGGCCGCACCGGCATCTCCGACAGCATGGACCCGGGCAGCCTTTCGGCGCTGGCCCTGGACGACACGCCGGTGATGCGGGTGCGCTTCGACGGCGAGCCGCCGCCGCCGGCGCAGCGCTACTGGCGCGGCCTGGTGTTCTGGTTCTACGACGGCCGCGCCTGGGGCGGCTCGGACGCGCTGTCGGGTTTCCGCGTGGTGCGCGACTTCCAGACCGAACCGTCGCTGGAAACACTGGGTCCGCCGGTGCGCTACCAGGTGACGCTGGAGCCCACCGACCAGCGCTGGCTGTTCGCGCTCGACGCGCCGCGTGCCGCGCCCGACGACGCGTACCTGCTCACCGACTTCCAGCTGCGCGCGCGCGAACCCGTGACCTCGGTGCGCGCCTACGCCATGGAGTCCTATCCCGACTACCGGATGCAGCCGCGCCTGAGCTCGCGCGAGCGCTATCTCGCCACCGCGCTGGGTTCGGCCGGCAATCCGCGCGCGCGCGAGCTGGCGGCACGCTGGCGCGACGAGCTGGCCGACCCGCGGGCGGTGGCCGACGCGGCGCTGGCCCTGTTCAACCGCGATTTCATCTACTCGCTGGAGCCGCCCTTGCTGGCGGCCGATGCGGTCGACGATTTCCTGTTCGTCACCCGCACCGGCTTCTGCGAGCACTACGCCTCGGCCTTCGCCTTCCTGATGCGCGCGGCCGGGATCCCGGCCCGGGTCGTGGTCGGTTTCCAGGGCGGCTACTGGAACGCCGCCGGCGGCTACCTGGTAGTCACGCGGGCCGACGCCCACGCCTGGACCGAGATCTGGCTCGAGGGCGAGGGCTGGGTCCGCGTCGACCCCACCGCCGCGGTGGCGCCCGAGCGCGTCCAGTCCTCGGCCCGCGAGGCGATCGGCGGGCTGGCGGAAGCACGCGGCGGCTGGCTGGCCACCCTCGGCGACCGCTGGGACCTGGTCGGTTACTGGTGGAACCAGGCGGTGGTGCAGTTCTCGGCCCTGCGCCAGCGCCAGTTGCTGCGCCCCTTCGGCCTCGACGACGCCAGCGGGCAGCAGCTGGCGATCGCCCTGGTGCTGGCGGCGGTGGCGGCGCTGGGCTTCGCCTTGTGGGTGGCGACGCCCCGCCGCGGGCGCCGCGACCCGCTGCTGGCCGCCTGGCATCGAATCGGGGCGGCGCTGGCGGCGGCCGGCGTGCCGCGGGCGCCGCACGAAGGGCCTCGGGCCTATGCCGCCCGCGTCGGCCAGGCCCTGCCGGAGGACGCCGCGGCGCTGGCCGCGCTCAGCCGCGATTTCACTTCGCTTCGCTATGCTGGCGCTGCGCCCGATGCCGCGCGGCTGGCGGCATTCGTGCGCGCGGCCGCGGCGTTCCGCGTCCGCGGCCGCCTGCGCACGCCGGCGACGAAACGCCGCCGCGCGCCGTCCTGAACACAGAGGTCCTGGAGATTGCCATGCTGCGCCAGTCCTGCATCGTGTTGGCCGCGCTCGCGCTGGGCGCCTGCGTGGTCGTGCCCAAGCCGCTCGAGGGCACCTTCGCCAGCAACATGCCGGCCGAAGTGGTCGGCGAGGGAACGGTGGTGCGCTGGGGTGGCAAGATCCTCGAGACCCAGCCCGGTCCCGACGAGACCTGCATCCAGGTGCTTGCGTTCGCCCTCGACGGCCGCGGCCGGCCGCGCCCCACCGACCAGAGCGCCGGGCGGTTCATGGCCTGCCGCCAGGGCTTCTACGACCCCGCGATCTTCGCCCAGGAGCGCGAGCTGACCGTGATCGGCCCGCTCTCCGGCACCGTGACCCAGCGCATCGGCGAGTACGACTACAAGCTGCCGCGGATCGAGGCCACCACGCTGTACCTGTGGGCGGAACGCCTGCCGGCGAACCTCTACCCCTACCCGTACTGGGGCCCGGGCTGGGGTCCGTACTGGGGCCCGGGCTGGTACGGCTGGTACGGTCCCTGGTGGCCTTGAGCACGACCTCCGCGGGGCGCGATCGCGGCTAGACTGCGGGCAGCCCACGTCCGCGAGCCCGACATGGCCGAGACACTGTTCAGCCGCATCATCCGCCGCGAGATTCCCGCCCAGATCATCCACGAGGACGAGCACGTGGTGGGCTTCCGCGACATCAATCCGCAGGCGCCGACGCACGTGCTGTTCGTGCCGCGCCAGCAGATCGCGACCCTCAACGACCTGGGCGACGCCGATGCCGAGCTGGTCGGTCGCCTGGTGCTGGCCGCGACGCGCCACGCCCGCGCGCAGGGCTTCGCCGACGACGGTTACCGGCTGGTGATGAACTGCAACCGCGACGGCGGCCAGACCGTGTTCCACCTGCACCTGCACCTGCTGGGCGGGCGCGCGCTGGGCTGGCCACCCGGCTGAGGGCCCGCCGCGCCAGGGAACCTCTGTACAGGTATCCGCACCCGCGTTGGACGCCTGGCCCGTGGAACCACCACGCCCTGCGGCGTCCGCCTTGGTGCGAGCGCGCACGGTAGCAACGCGGGTGCGGATACTTGTACAGAGGTTCCCTAGACCGGCTGGCGCGTGCCGAAGGCGTGCGCGAGCGTGCCGCGATCGACGAACTCCAGCTCGCCGCCCAGCGGCACGCCGTGCGCCAGCCGGCTCACGCGCACGCCGGCGGGACGCGCCAGCTGCGCGATGTAGTGCGCGGTGGCCTCGCCCTCGACCGTGGGATTGGTGGCGACGATGAGTTCGCGCACCTCGCCCTCGGCCAGGCGCGCCGCGAGCAGGTCCATGCCGATCTCGCCCGGGCCGAGGCCGTCGAGCGGCGACAGGCGCCCCAGCAGGACGAAGTACAGGCCCCGGTAGCCCGTGGCCTGCTCGATCGCGAGCTGGTCCACGGGCGTTTCCACCACGCACAACTGCGTGGCTTCGCGCCCGCTGTTGCGGCACACGGCGCAGACCGCTTCCTCGCTGAAGGTGCGGCAGCGTTGGCAATGGCCGATGCGGGTCGCGGCCTCGGCCAGCTTCGCCGCCAGCCGCTGCGCGCCGGCGCGGTCGCGCTCGAGCAGGTGGAAGGCCATGCGCTGCGCGCTCTTGGCGCCGACGCCGGGCAGGCAGCGCAGCGCCTCGATCAGTTCGGCCAGCAGCGGCGATCCGGTCGACATCACGCGCGCGCCAGTGGGCCCGCCGCCGGCAGCCGGCTCACAGCGGCAACTTGAACCCGGGCGGCAGGTTCATGCCGCCCGCCACCTCGGCCATGCGCGCCTGGGTCTGCTCGGCCAGGCGGTTGTTGGCGTCGTTGTAGGCGGCGACGACCAGGTCCTCGAGCATCTCGGCATCGCCGCCCATCAGGCTCGGCTCGATGCGCAGCGCGCGCAGCTCGTGCTTGCCGTTGAGGGTGACGGTCACCATGCCGCCGCCGGCCTGGCCGCTGACTTCGAGCGACGCCAGCTCCTCCTGCGCGCGCTTGAGGTTCTCCTGCATGCGCTGCGCCTGCTGCATGAGGTTCGCGATCGGTCCACGCATGGTTCAGTTCTCCTGCCGCGCGGGCCGGGTCGAGTTCGGCACCACGCGCGCGTCGAAACGCTGGATCAGGTCCTGCAGCAGCGGGTCGGCCGCGATCGCGGCTTCGGCGGCGCCCTGCCGCCGCTGCTGCTCGCCGCGCTCGAGCGCCGCCAGCGACGGCGCGGCGGTCGCCGCGATGGGCTCGAACTGCACGCGCAGGCCGCCGCCCAGCGCCGGCGCCAGCGCCTCGCCGAGCTGGCGCACCAGGCCTTCGGTGCGGAAGTGGTCGTGGGCCGCCGACAGGCCCAGGCGCAGCCTGCCCTCGGCCAGTCCCATCGGCACCGCATGGTTGGCCAGCTCGCGCAGCGGGCCGCGCAGCCCGGCGGCCTCGACCAGTTCGCGCCAGCGCGCGAGATCGAGCGCCGCGTCGGGCGCGACCGGTGGCGCGGGCGCGATCGGCGCGGATGGCGCTGGCGCCGCCACTTCGGCCACCGCGGGGGTGGCGCGCGCAGGGGCTGGCGCGCCGGCGGATTGGGCCTTGCCGGGCGCCGTTGACGCCGCCGCGGCGGGGCCGCGCGATGCCGGCGGCACGGGCGCGCGCGACGACGCGGGCGGCGCGGCGGGCGCGACGCTGCCGCCCGCCAGGGGCCGGAACGCGAGCATGCGCAGCAGGCTCATCTCGAAGCCCGCGCGCGGGTTCGGCGCCAGGCCCAGGTCGCGGCGGCCGGTGGTGGCCAGCTGGTAGAGCAGCTGTACTTCGTCGGGCGGCAGGCGCGTGGCCAGCGCCGCCAGCGCGGGCGCGGCGACGTCGTCCTGCGGCAGGTCCGGCACGAACTGCGCCAGCTGCAGCCGGTGCAGCAGGGTGGCAAGCTCGTCCAGCACGGTGCCGAAATCGGGCGCGAACTCCGCCACCGCCTCGACCTCGCGCATCAGCGCCGGCGCATCGGCGGCAACCACGGCCTCGAGCAGCGCCAGCACGCGGCTGCGATCGATGGTGCCGAGCATGCTGCGCACCTCGTCGGCGCGCAGCGCGCCACCGCCGAAGGCGATGGCCTGGTCGAGCAGCGACAGCGCGTCGCGCAGCGAACCGTTGCCGCCGCGCGCGATCTCGCGCACCGCCTCGGCGTCGCTGGCGACCTGCTCGGCGGCGAGGATGCGCTCGACCTGCTGCGCGAGCTGCGCGTCGGTCAGGCGCTTGAGGTTGAACTGCAGGCAGCGCGACAGCACGGTCACCGGGAGCTTCTGCGGGTCGGTGGTCGCGAGCAGGAACTTGGCGTGCTCGGGCGGCTCTTCCAGCGTCTTCAACAGCGCGTTGAAGGCGTTCTTCGACAGCATGTGCACCTCGTCGACCAGGTACACCTTGTAGCTGCCGCGCGCGGGCCGGTATTGCGCGTTCTCGATCAGGGCGCGCACGTCGTCCACGCCGGTGTTGCTGGCGGCGTCGATCTCGAGCAGGTCCATGTAGCGGCCGGCGTCGATGTCGGTGCAGGCGCCGCAGGTTCCGCACGGTTCCGCGCTGACGCCCTTCTCGCAGTTGAGCGACTTGGCGAAGATGCGCGCGATCGTGGTCTTGCCCACGCCGCGCGTACCGGTGAACAGGAACGCGTGGTGGATGCGCCCGGTCTCCAGCGCGTGCGTGAGCGCGCGCACCACGTGCTCCTGGCCGACCAGTTCGGCGAAGCGCTTGGGCCGCCACTTGCGGGCGAGGACCTGGTAGGACATCGGCATTCCTGCGCGGGGGCGGTCATTGTGCCAAGCGGGGGCGATGGTGGCTATCGCAGCTCGCGGTGGCGTCGATTGCAGCGGCGGACACGAATCGAAGGCGCGTCGCCACCGCCTTGGGTGCCCACTCCGCGGGCGGGCGCGCGTGCTTGTCCGCACCCCCCCGCTCCGGTAAAGTGCGCGGCCCCGCACGACCCACGGTCCTGCGGCAGGCGTGGAGAGGTGTCCGAGCGGTTGAAGGAGCACGCCTGGAAAGTGTGTATACGGCTTATCCCCGTATCGAGGGTTCGAATCCCTCCCTCTCCGCCATCACGTTCAATGGTGGCCTCCGTCGGTTCCCCGCGACGATAGGTGGCAAACCCCGCCAGGCCCGGAAGGGAGCAACGGTAGTCATCGATTCGGGTGCCGGGGGCAGGCCGGCGGAGGTCGCCGCTCGATTGCGGCTACGCTGCGTTTCGCCGTGAAATGCCGCATTCGCCCGCGCCGCAATCGGCGGTTCATTTCCCCACAACCCCCACTCGCCGGGCGACTGCGCCCGGCTTTCGCCCCCTTGACTCAATGGGGCGATAGGGACAGCGGCGCGTTCAGGGGACCGGGGAACCGTCGGGGTGGAGCCAGGCGGATTCGCCGGCGGCGTAGTGTTCCTTCTTCCAGATCGGCACGTGGCGCTTGACCTCGTCGATCACTTCGCGGCACGCGGCGAAGGCGGCGTCGCGGTGGGCGGCGCTGACGCCGACGAAGACGGCGATCTCGCCGATCGCCAGTTCGCCCACGCGGTGCACGCAGACGATGCGCTCGATCACGTGGCGCGCGCGCGCCGCGGCCACGATGCGCGCGCCCTCGGCTTCGGCCAGCGGCGCATAGGCCTGGTAGGCCAGGCGGTGCACGGCGCGGCCCTCGTTGTGGTCGCGGACCACGCCCTCGAAGCAGACCACCGCGCCAGCGCGATCGCTGCCCAGGGCCGAGCGCAGGGCCACGACGTCGATCGGCGCGGTGGCGAGCGCGAAGTCCTTCATCCGCCCGACACCGGCGGCACGAACACGATCTCGTCGCCGTCGCGCGGGACGTGGTCCCAGCCGACGAAGGCGCCGTTCACCGCCACTCGCACGCGCGCGGACGGCAGCACGAAGCCGTGGCGGAGGCGCAAGGCGTCGTACAGCGCGGCAAGCCCGGCGGGCGGCAGTTCGAGCCGCTCGCGCTCGCAGCCGGCGGCGTCGCGCAGGCTGGCGAAATAGAGCACGTCCACGCCCACGGCGCTCAGCCCCCGGCCACGTCGCGCTTGCCGCCCGACTTGCGCAGCAGGCGCGCCTCGCGCAGCACGATTTCGTGCGACAGCGCCTTGCACATGTCGTAGACCGTCAGCGCGGCGACGGTGGCGCCGACCAGCGCCTCCATCTCCACGCCGGTGCGGCCGGCCAGACCCACCTCGCACTCGATCCGTAGCGTGCGCGCGCCGACGAAGCGACCCTCGATGCGGCAGCGCTCGATCGCCAGCGGATGGCAGAACGGGATCAGCTCGGCGGTGCGCTTGACCGCCAGCGTGCCCGCCACGATGGCGGTGTCGAGCACCGGGCCCTTGGCGGTGCGCAGCCCGCCGGCACGCAGGGCGCGCGCCGCCGCCGCCGGGAACTCGACGTCGCAGCGCGCGACGGCGCTGCGCACGGTCACCGCCTTGGCCGACACGTCGACCATCGTCGGCCGGCCCTGCGCGTCGACGTGGCTCAGGCGCTTGCGGGTCATCGGCGGTCCGGGGCGGCGCGGCGGCTCAGCCGCCGATGCGATACATCTCGATGCGGCGCGGCCGCGATGCGCCCGACCACTCGGCGCGCAGCTCGCTGTAGCGGTCGGCGCGGTGCAGCCAGCAGCGCCGCGCCAGTTCCAGCAGCTCGTCGTCGCCGGCGCCGGCGCGCAGCGGCCCCAGCAGGTCGGTGCCGACCGACGCGAACAGGCAGGTGTAGAGCTTGCCGTCGGCCGACAGGCGCGCGCGATGGCAGTCGCCGCAGAACGGCGCGCTGACCGAGGACACGAAGCCGAGTTCGCCGCCGCCGTCGCGGAACCGCCAGCGCTCGGCCACCTCGCCGCGATAGGCGCGCTCGACCGGCTCGATCGGCCAGCGCGCGCCGATGCGCTCGACCAGTTCCGCCGACGGCAGCACCTCGCTGGCGCTCCAGCCGTTGCAGGTGCCCACATCCATGTATTCGATGAAGCGCACCACCAGGCCGGTGCCGCGGTAGCGTTCCAGCAGCGGCAGCACCTCGCCGTCGTTGACGCCGCGCATGACCACGGTGTTGAGCTTGATGCGCTCGAAGCCGGCGGCGACCGCGGCCTCGATCCCGGCCAGCGCGTCCTCGACCCGGCCGCGCCCGCCGCTGAGCCGCGCGTAGATGGCGGGATCGAGCGCATCGAGGCTGACGGTGAGGCGGCGCAGGCCGGCGGCGCGCAGTTCCGCGGCGCGCGGCGCCAGCAGCACGCCATTGGTGGTCAGGGCCAGGTCCTCGACGCCTTCGATCGGCGCCAGCCGCGCCACGATCTCGGCCAGGTCGCGGCGCAGCAGCGGCTCGCCGCCGGTGAGGCGCAGCTTGCGCACGCCCAGGGCGACGAACTGCCGCGCCAGGCGCTCGATCTCGGCCGGCGCCATGCGCTCGGCCGCGCTGAGGAAGCCGTCCTCGCGCGGGTACTGCTCCTCCGGCATGCAGTAGGGGCAGCGGAAATTGCACCGGTCCACCACCGAGATGCGCAGGTCGCGCAACGGCCGCCCGCGCGCGTCGCGGGGCGCGGCGGCTTCCAGCACGGTCAGCGGCACGGATCGACTCACGCCAGTACGACCTCGGGTGACGGCTCGGGCAGGTCGAAGACTTCGTCGCGCGCGGCCACCCGCATGCCGCGCTCGCGCATCTTCGCACCGTCCGCGGTCGAGGCGTAGTGATAGAGCACCAGGCGCCGGCGCAACGCCTGCGGGTATTCGCGCTCGACGTCGTCCAGGCCGGTGTGGGAGGGATTCCCGTTCAGCCCGCAGTCGTGGAACACGGGCTCGGTGCCGCTGCCGTAGGCGTCCAGCAGCTCCGGGATCGGCCGCGTGTCGCCGGTGTAGACGAAACTGCCGCGCAGCGCCAGGCCGTGCGCGGTGCCCGGGGCGTGGTGGCGCACCGGCAGCACGTCGAAGCGCAGGCCCTGGTGCCAGAACCAGCGCCCCACCGGCACCAGCTGGAACGCGTCCCAGAAGTTGGCGCCGCCCTCGGCCAGGGCGTCGGGATAGTTCGCCAGCCGCTCCTGCAACAGCGGCACCAGCGCCGCCGGCGCGTACACGCGCACGCGGCCACGCAGCACCGGGTCGAAATACACTCGGTAGTAGAGCCGCTCCATGCCGCCGACATGGTCGAGGTGCCCATGGGTGAGGAACAGCGCGGCCGGCACCGTGCCGTACGCGTCGAGGTAGGCGCTCAGGGCCTCCGGGCCGCAATCGAGCTGCAGCAGCGGCGCGCCATCGCGCAGCAGCACCGCGCTGGCCGAACCCAGCGCCACCGCCTGCGCGCTTCCGACGCCCAGGAACCGCAAGGCCAGGTTCATGCCGGCGCGCTGCCCGCGGCCAGCCCGCGCGCATGCGCCGCGCACAGCGCGGGCCAGGCCTCGCGCTCGAAGGCCGGCACGCGCTCGGCGGCGCCCAGCTTGCGCAGCGAATGCAGCAGGCGCGCGAGGTTGGCTTGCTGCCATGCGGCGGCGGGCTGGCGCCGCTCGCCGCGGTCGAGGTCGACCAGCCAGGCGCCCACGCCGTCGAGCAGCACGTTGTGCGCATTGAGGTCGGCGTGGAACACGCCGGCGCCGTGCAGGCGCGCAATGGCCGCGCCGATCGCCGCCCACGGCACCTGACCCGGCGCGCGCAACAGCGCCTGCGACAGCGAATGCGTGCCGGGAATCGCGGCGGTGAGCAGGTCCGCGACGTACCAGGGGCCGCGGCGCTGGAAGCGCGCGGCCAGCGGCGCCGGCACCGGCAGGTCGCGGGCGCAGGCCCACGCCAGCAGGCGGAATTCGCGGAACGGGCGCGTGCGTTCCGCGCCCTGGTACCAATAGCGGTCGCGGCTGAGCCGTGCCATCAGGCCGCCGCGCCGGTAGTGCCGCAGCACCGCCGGGCCGGCGTCCGATTCCACGAACAGCACCTCGCCGCGGCCGCTGCCGCGGGCGCTGACCCGGCCCGCGGCCTGCCACCAGCCGGCATCGAGCCAATCCGGCGTGTAGCGCGCGCCCAGGCGCGCATCGTGGATCGCCATGCCGTCCTCGAGCACGGTCACGCGTGCTTCCCCAGCGGCGGCTTCGGACATAGGATCGCGGAGTTCCGTTTCGACGGCTGGCGCGCCTCGCGCCGGCCGCAGTCTATCGCAGCCCCCGCAAGCCATGGCCGCCCCGCCCCGCTCGATCTGCATCCTGCGCCTGTCCGCGCTCGGCGACGTCACCCACGTGGTGCCGCTGGTGCGCACGCTGCAGGCGGCCTGGCCCGGAACCGCGCTGACCTGGATCGTCGGCAAGCTCGAGGCGCGCGTGGTGGGCGACATCCCCGGCGTCGAGTTCATCGCCGTCGACAAGGGCGCCGGCTTCGGCGCCTTCGCCGCGCTGCGCGAACGCCTGTACGGGCGGCGCTTCGATGCCCTGCTGCACTGCCAGGTCGCGCTGCGGGCCAACCTGCTGGCGACGCTGGTGCGCGCCGAGCGCCGCATCGGCTACGACGCCGCGCGCTCGAAGGACCTGCACGGACTGGTGGTCACCGAGCGCATCCCGGCGCGCACCGGCCAGCACGTGCTCGATGCGATCGGCAGCTTCTGCGAGCCGCTGGGCCTGCGCCAGACCACGGTGCGCTGGGACATCCCGGTGCCGGCCGATGCGCAGGAGTTCGCCGAGTCCGCCCTGCCGGGCGCGCAGCCGACCCTGCTGCTGAGCCCCTGTTCCAGCCATCCGCTGCGCAACTGGTCGCCGGACCGCTACGCCGCGGTGGCCGACCATGCAGTACGCGCGCACGGCATGCGCGTGCTGCTGTGCGGCGGGCGCAGCGCGGCCGAGCGCCGCATGGGCGATGCGATCCGCGCGGCGATGCGCGAACCGGCGCAGGACCTGATCGGCAAGGACACGCTCAAGCAGTTCCTGGCCCTGGCGCGGCGCGCCACGGTGGTGCTGACGCCCGACTCGGGCCCGCTGCACATGGCCAACGCGATGGGCAGCGCGGTGATCGGCCTGCACGCGGCGAGCAACCCCGCGCGCAGCGGCGCGTACTCGAACCGCGAGTGGTGCGTGGATCGCTACGATGCGGCGGCGCGGCGTTTCCGCGGCAAGCCGGCTTCGGCGCTGCGCTGGGGCGCGAAGCTCGAGTTGCCGGGCGTGATGGACCTGATCGAGGTCGCCGACGTGACCACCACCCTCGATCGACTGCTGGCCGCGCGGGGCGAACACGCGCGCCATTGAGGCGTTCGCGCGCAGGCGCTGCCAGCGGCTGGCGTCCGCGGCCGGGGCCACGACCGCCGGCACCACCGCGGGGCGCCTGGCCGGAGCCTAGGCCGGCGGCGGCCGCCGGTTGCCGTAGTCCTGGTAGGA
The DNA here is from genome assembly GCA_964614825.1 of uncultured Gammaproteobacteria bacterium. Classification (GTDB taxonomy): domain Bacteria; phylum Pseudomonadota; class Gammaproteobacteria; order Xanthomonadales; family Ahniellaceae; genus JAGOEZ01. The sequence continues at coordinate 20,442 of CAZTNB010000007.1, read as the reverse complement.
CTTCTCCTCGACCAGCGTCGAGCCCAGGCGCTGGTTGATCTCGCGCTTGACCCGCGCGCGCTCGTCGTTCTCGAAGTACACCGAGCGCGCGAGGCGCACGAACTCGGCGTCGAAGCGTTGCGCCTTCTCCAGGATGCGCAGGTCGTCCTCGACCACCCACAGGCGCTCGTTCACGGTGCGCAACTGCGTCCACAGGTCGGCGATGTCGATGGCCGCGGCCGGCGCCTGCCGCCAGGTCGCGTTGAGCAATTCCAGCTCGTGGCGCACGTTGGCCAGCTTGGCCGGGTCGCTCATGCGCGCCGACTTGATCTCGAGGATGGTGATCTTGTCGATCAGTTCGCCGTAGGAGACCGGGACCTGGATCAGGGACATGGCGGCGGCCGGCGGCAGAAGGTAACGCCATGATACCGGAGACTTCCCGGCGGCTTGTCCGGCCCGCAGCCACCGATTATCATGCGCGGCTCGGCGCCGCATGCGCGCCGGGCGACCGCGGAGAGGTGGCAGAGTGGTCGAATGCGCCGGATTCGAAATCCGGTTTACGGTTTCGCCGTAACGTGGGTTCGAATCCCACCCTCTCCGCCACATGAAGGAAAAAAGGGGTCAGAGTGCGTTTTCCCGACGGGAAAACGCACTCTGACCCCTTTTTTCCTAGGCGCAGGATGCGCCGAACAATCCCACCCGTCCAGATCGCGATCAGGCCGCTCCCAGCGCCGCCCCGCGCCGCGTCGGGAACGCATGCCGCAGGATCCGCGCCAGCACGCCCGCGTACTGCTTCCAGAAGCCGCCGGTGTTGTAGTGGATGCCGTAGCGCGCGCAGATCTCGCGCACCCGCGGCGCGATCTCCGCGTAACGCGGGGCCGGCAGGTCCGGGAACATGTGGTGCTCGATCTGGTGGCTGAGGTGCCCGGTCATGAGGTGGAACCAGCGCCCGCCCTCGAGGTTGCTCGAGCCCTGGATCTGGCGCAGGTACCACTGGCCGCGGGTCTCGTGGGCGACTTCGCGCCGGGTGTAGGTCTTGACCTGCTCGGTGAAGTGGCCGCAGAAGATGATGGCGTTGGTCCACACGTTGCGGATCAGGTTGGCGGCGAGGTTGCCGAGCAGCACGCGCGGCCACTGCCAGAACGCCAGGGCGGGGAACAACACGTAGTCCTTGAACAGCTGGCGCCCGGCCTTGCGCAGGAAGGGGCGCATGCGCTCGCGGAACTCGGGCATCTTCATCCGGCCCTTGAAGAAGCGCCCCAGCTTGAGGTTCTGCACCGCCACGCCCCACTCGAAGCTGAGCGCCAGCGCGAGGTAGGAGAAGGGCTGCAGCAGGCACGACGGCGTCCACTTCTGCTGCTCGGACAGGCGCAGCATGCCGTAGCCGAAGTCGTCGTCCTTGCCGATGATGTTGGTGTGGTCGTGGTGGTCGACGTTGTGCGACTTGCGCCAGTTGTCGGCCGTGCAGGCGATGTCCCAGTCGTAGGTCGTGGAATCGAAGCCGGGGTCGTTCATCCAGTCGTACTGGCCGTGCATCACGTTGTGGCCGATCTCCATGTTCTCGAGGATCTTGGCCGTCGCCAGGCTGATCACGCCGGCGATCCAGCTCAAGGGGCCGAGGCCGAACATCAGCAGGCCGCGCCCGCCGATCGCCGTGCCCTGCACGATGCCGCGCACGCGGCGGATGTGGCGCGCGTCGCGCGCGCCGATGTCGGCGTACTGCTCGCGGCGCAGGGCCTCGATTTCGGCCTCGAACGCGGCGAGGGTTTCGCCTTCGAGGCGGATCTTGCTGCTCATGCCGGGCTCCCGTGCGTCACAGCGCGAGTTCCAGCGCGCTTCGCGGGCTGGACACGCACAACTGGATCAGCTCCTCGCCCGGCCCCGAGACGAGGCCGGTGAGGAGGTTGGTGACCGTGCCGCTGCGCTTGCGGCACTGGCAGGTGCGACAGATTCCGCGCCGGCAACCGAAGCGCGGCTTGAGCCCGGCGGCTTCGGCGGCGTCCAGCAGCGACTGTCCCGCCAGCGCCGTGAACACCTGTTCCGGGCTGCCGTGGGTGACGGCGTGCGCGGTCGCGTGCGGGTCCACCGGCGCGGCGCGACGGCCGAAGCTCTCGCTCTGCAATGCCGCGCCACGGCCGGCCGCGGCGTACATCGCCTCGACCTCGCGCATGAAGCCGTCCGGGCCGCACAGCAGCGTCTCGCGCGCGCGCCAGTCGGGGACATGGCGTTCGATCGACGTCGGGTCGAGCCGGCCGTGCCCGGCGCTGGCGTGGACCAGTACGCGCAGCCGCGGCCAGCGCGCCGCCAGCTGGCGCAGCTCGACGGCGAAGATCGCATCGTCGGCCGAACGCATGCCGTGCAGCAGCACCACGTCGCGGGTCGAGCCGGCGTCCGCCAGCCCCTGCAGGATCGACATCATCGGCGTGATCCCGCTGCCCGCGGCCAGCAGCAGCAGCCCGCCGGCGGGATCGCGGGGCGCGAACTCGCCCTGCGCCCGGCCCAGGCGCACGACCTGCCCCGGGGCCAGCGCATGCGCGGCGGTCGACACCGCGCCGTCGACCTTGCGCTTGATGGTCAGTCGCAGCAGCCCGTCGGCGCGCGGCGCGTGCGAGAGGCTGAAGCAGCGCGCCTGGCGCGCGCCGTCGATCTCCAGCTCGAGCAGCACGTGCTGGCCGGGGGCGAAACGGCCGAAGCGGCGGTTCGGCTTGAGCCAGAGGCTGCGCACGCCCGGCGCCTCGTCGACCACGCGCACCACGCGCGCGCGCGGTTCCGTGAACGACCATGCCGGGTTCACGATGCGCACGAGCCGGTTCCAGGCCTCGGGATCGTTCAGCGGCGCCCACAGGGGCTGGCGCCAGAATCGGCTGCCGCGCCAGGTGTCGGCGCGGGGCTGGGAAGCGAGGGGGGTCATGGACGGCTCTTGGCCTGAAGTGAACATATGTTCACTCAAAACCTGTAGAGTGTCCACTCCCGGCCCGGTGACAGCTTGTGGCCACCTATACTGGGCCCCAGCCCCGGACCCCGCGGGTCTTCCGGAGAGGCGCTTGCCAGTCCCCAAATCCGCCCTCGCGCGTACCGGCCCGGACGCCCCGGTCAGCCGCATCGAGCGCAAGGAGCGCACGCGCCAGCGCCTGATCGACGCCGCGCTGGCGCTGATCGGCGAGGGGCGCAGCTACACCTCGCTGAGCCTGCGCGAGGTCGCGCGCGAAGCCGGCGTGGTGCCGGCGGCCTTCTACCGCCATTTCCGCGACATGGACGAACTCGGCCTTGCGCTGGTCGAGATGGGCGGCGTCACCCTGCGGCGCCTGCTGCGCGAGGCGCGGCGCGACGGCATACCGCCCACCGACATGCTGCGCGGCTCGGTGCTGATCTACAAACGCTTCGTCGAGGAGCGCAGCCTGGTGTTCCGCTTCATCGCCGGCCAGCGCGGCGGCGGCTCGCGCGTGATCCGCGACGCGATCCGCTCCGAGGACAGCCACTTCGCCTCGGAGATGGCGCAGGACCTGCGCGCGTTGGGCACCCTGCCCGACCTGCCCAGCGCCAGCCTGCAGATGATCTGCGGACTGGTCGTCACCACGATGCTCAACGCCGCCGCCGACATCCTCGACCTGCCCAAGGGCCAACCGCAGCAGGAGCAGGAGCTGGTGGAGAACTTCGTGCGCCAGCTGCGCGTGATCTTCCTCGGCGCCCGCCACTGGAAGGACCGCTGAGCACGGCGGGGCGCCGACGATCGGCGCCGGGACCGCGCCTGCAAGCGGCCCCGCGCCCGCCTAGCCCTTCGGCGCAAAGAAGAACTCGCCGGCCTCGTGCCCGGCAAACTGGATCGGCGCGTACTCCGGCGCCTGCAGCAGGTTGCTCTCGGCCGCCGCCAGCGCCACCGTCGCGGTGACCTCGCGGAACAGCTTCTGGCCCTCGAGCAGCTGGCTGTTGTCCTCCAGCGCGTTGAGCACCGCGCGGGCGAACAGGGAATTGCCGCCGCTGGCGGAATCCGGCACCGGCGCCAGCCCGCCCGAGGTCAACGCGGTGCGCGAGCGGCTCTGGTTCATCGACTTCACCCAGGCGTCCCACTGCGCGTCGTCGGCGACGCCGGCGAAGCGCGGCACCGACGCGCGGGTCATCGCGCCGGAGTAGCACGAGTCGGCGATCACCATCACGTGGCGCGCCGGGATCGCGTTGAGGATGTCGCTCACCGCGCGGTTGGGGATCCAGGTCGAGGGCTGCTGCGGGCGCGCATCCACGCCCAGCCAGTAGCCCTGCTTGCTGGCCGCGTCGATCTCGCCGTGGCCGGCGAAATAGACCAGCAGGTTGTCCTCGGGCTTGAGCGCCTCGCGCATCTGGTCGAGCGCGGCGAGGATGTCCAGCCGCGTGGGGTTGAGCAGCACCTCGGCCTGGAAGCCGTAGCGCGACTTGAGCACGGCGGCGACCTTCTGCGCGTCGTTGACCGCGCTGGCCAGCGGCGAGTAGCCGGTGTAGGCGTTGGCGCCGATCACCAGCGCGTGGTAACGGCCCAGCGCCACGCCGCGCGGCACGCTGCGCGGTCCCGCCGCCGCCGCCGCCGCGCTGCCGCCGCCGCCCGGCGCCGGCAGCAACTGGAACTCCAGCGCGGTGCGCGTGCCGGCCTTGTCGACCGCGCTCACGCGCACGTCGCTGCCCGAGGCACCGACCGGCACGCTGACCCTGAACAGGCCGCCCGCGCCGACGGCGACCGCGGTGCCGTTGACCTCGACCCGGTCCAGCCCGCCGCGCGCGACGACCTTGCCCAGCACTTCCGAACTGCTGCCCTGGCTGCGCGGCACCATCGCCGCCGGGCGGCCGCGGGTGACCGACAGCGCGGGCTCGATGATCTCCAGCAGGGGTCCGCTGGACGCCAGCGCGGCGACCAGCCCGCCGCCGGCGACCGGCGCCGTCGCCTGGCGCTCCAGCGAGGCGATCTGCTCGCGCTGGGCCGACACTTCGCGCTGCTTCTCCGACAGCTGCTGCTCGAGCAGCAGCAGCAGCTCGCGATCCTGTTGCGAAGCGGCCAGCGCGGCCTGCATCTGCTTGCGCTCGGCCTCGAAACGCGCCTGCTCGGCGGACACGCGGGCGTCGTTGGCCGCCACCTGCGCCTCCAGCGCCGAGCTCTTGTTGATCGCGTCGTCGAGCGCCAGCGCCAGCTCCGAGGCGGCGCTGCGCACGCGCTCGAGGTCCTGGCGCAGGGCCTGCGCCTGCGCCGCGTCGGCGCCGGCGACCTTGCCGGACAGATCCTGTTCCTGCGCCTTGAGGTCGGCGAGGCGCACGCGGTTGTCGCGCACCTTGGCCTGCCACGCCGACTGGTCGCGCTGCAAGGCCGCGCGCTGCTCGGCCAGTTGCCGTTCCTGGGCCGCGAGCTCGGCCTCGCGCTCGCGCAGGGCCTGCGCCTCGGGGGCCGGCGCCAGCGCCGCCTGCTGCGCGACCAGCTTCTCGCGCGCCGCGCGAAGTTCGCCCTGCGCCGCGCCCAGCGCCCGGCGCCGGTCGTCGAGCTGCTTCTGCAGCGCGTCGATCTGCGACGCCTGCTGCTCCACGGTCTGCCGCAGCGAGGCGATCTCCGCCTGCGCCTGGTCGGCCTGCGCCTTCACGGTCGAGGCGAACACCACCTCGTCGCCGGTCGCGCCCGAGGCCTGCCGGTAGAGGTTGATGGCGCGCGCGCCGTCCCGCGGCACGCCGAGGCCCTCCTCGTACAGGTAACCGAGGTTGGTCATCGCGCGCTTGTTGCCCTGGGCGACGGACTTCTCCAGCCAGCCCGCCGCCTTGGCGTAGTCGGGCGCGATGCCCAGGCCCTTCATGTAGATCTCGCCGACGTAATTCTGCGCGTCGGCGTCGCCGGCCTCGGCCTGGCCCAGCCAGACGGTGAGCGCGGTCTGGTAGTTGGCGCGGTCGTAGGACACGTACTCGCCGCCGCGGATCTCGCAGTCGGCCTGGGTGGTACGGATCGGGCGCCGCGCGCTCATGAACGTGCGGTTGGCGCCGAGCTTGCGGATCTGCCCCGGCAGCAGGCAGTCGACGATCAGCAGGTCCTCGGCGTTGCGCACCCGCGCCAGCGACGGCGTCGACGGCAGCGCGGCGAGCAGCACCACCAGCGCGCTCGCGGCGGCGTTGCGCACGTGCTGCCAGCGGCGGGACGAAGGCGACGCCGGACGGCGGCTGGGGCTGTGCATGAACGTCCCTCCTGACGTGCGCAAAACGCCTTGCCGCGCGGCCCGCGTGCTTTCGCGGCGCGTCGGCGCTGTAGTACCCTGCCGAGTATAGCGATGCTGCTGGGGAGGGGCGCCATGCGCGAGTCGGTGACGGCGACTAACGAGCCTTGCACGCGGACCAGCGGCGCTTTCGGACCGTTCGCGCGGATCCTCGCCCTGCTGCTGCTCGCGGCCCTCGCGCCCGGCCTGGCATGGGCCGGCGCCTTCTACGACATCGAGAAGCTTTCGGGCGACGGTCCGCAGGATCCGAACTCCGTCGTCCAGCTGCAGGTGCGGCTCGGCGGACCGGCGCTGACCTTCCCGGTCCTGGTGTTCTTCGAGGTGCGCTCGGGCAACGCCGACTTCCCCGACGCGGGCAAGCCCGGCTTCATCGCGGTCGACGCGCAGCCCGGCACCAACCTCGCCAGCGTCGACCTCGCGATCGGCCGCGGTAGCGATCCGATCCAGGTGTTCGTGATTGCCAACGGCTGGCGCTCGACCAGCTTCAACATCCAGCCGCGCGGCCCGGAACAGGTTGCCGCCGGCGGCGGCGACAACCAGGTCGGCCTGCCCGGCCAGCCCGGCCAGCCGCTCGAAGTGGTGGTGACGCAGGATGGCTTGCCGGTCGCCAACGAACCGGTCAGCTGGCAGATCATCGCCGGCGGCGGCATCACCCTGTCCGGCGACACTTCCACCACCGACGCCAACGGCCGCGCGCGGATCGACTTCACCTTCGGCCCGCAGCCGACCTCGGCGATCGTGCAGGCGACGACCGCACGCGGCACCTTCGTCAACTTCGAGGTCTCCAGCCGCGGCCTCACCGGGATCACGCTCGCCGTGGTTTCCGGCAGCAACCAGAGCGGCGCGACCGGCAGCCTCGCCGACCAGCCGATCGTGTTCTCGGCGCAGGACACGTCCGGCACGCCGGTAGGCGGACTCACGCTCGACTTCGCGGTGACGGCCGGCAGCGGCAGCCTCGACGCCGCCAGCGGGCTGACCGACCCCAACGGTCGCGCCACCGTGCAGTTGCGTTATGGCGCGACGCCGGGACCGGTACAGGTGCGGGCCAGCATCCCGGGTACCCAGGCGACCGCCCTCGCGCAGGCCACCGCCTTCGTCGCCAACGCCAGCGCCGCCAGCGGCAACGGCCAGAGCGGACGCACCGGCGCGCGCCTCGCCCAACCGCTCGTGGTGCAGCTCGCGCAACCGCCGGGCGCGCAGTCGAAGGGCCTGGGTGGCGTGGTCGTGAACTGGAGCGTGCTCGCCGGCGGCGGCAGCCTGGCCAGCCCGACCTCGGTCACCGACGCCAACGGCCGCGCCAGCAATGAACTGACCCTGGGCCCGGTCGCGGGCACCAACTCCGTCCAGGCCCTGGCGCCCGGCAGCACGCCGGTGCTGTTCACCGCCACTGGCGTCGGCGACGTGCCTGCCGGCTCGGTGTTCGAGATCGTGTCCGGCAACGGGCAGGTGCTGCCCACCTTCACCGATTCGGCGCCGCTGGTGGTGCGCGTGCGCACCGCGGCCGGTGCCGGCATCCCGGGCATCGCCGTGCAGTTCCGCGGCACGCCGGCCGGCACGGTCTCGGTCACGCCGGCGAGCGCCACCACCGACGCCAGCGGCCAGGCGTCCACCGTCGCCCGCGTCGGCCTGCCGGGCGACCGCGGGGTGGTGGCCACCATCACCGATGCCAGCGGCGCCACCCAGAGCGTGACCTTCTCCATCAACGGCGGGGTCGAGAACATCCCGGGCCTGAGTCCCGGCAGCGCCAGTACCGGCGGCGCGATCGATTCGGCGTGCCCGGCGCTGGCGGCGCAGGCCGGCAGCCTCAACGCGGCGGAGACGGACCTGCTGCAACGCTGCTCGGAGCTGGTGGTCAATTCCGGCTCCGATCCCGACGAGGTCGCCACCGCGCTCGGCGCGATGACGGACGACGAGGCGGCGGCCACGTCGGAAGCGGCGTTCGCCGTCACCCAGACCCAGTTCGACAACCTCAAGGCGCGCCTGGCGGCCTTGCGCTCCGGCACGCAGGGCAGCAGCTTCGGCGGCCTGGCGATCGCCGGCGACGGTGGCGTGCTGCCGCTGTCGTTCCTGCCCTCGAACATCGTCGCCGAGGGCGACAGCGCCGGCGGCGACAGCGAGGTCGGGGCCGAGTTCTCGCGCTGGGGCTTCTTCGCCACCGGCACCTTCGGCCGCGGCGACCGCGACGCCAGCGAGAGCCAGCCGGGCTTCGAATTCGACACCCAGGGCATCACCGCGGGCATCGACTACCGCTATTCCGACAGCCTGATCCTGGGCATGGCGCTCGGCTACAACTCGCAGGACAGCGACGTCAACGGCGACCTCGGCGGGCTCGACGCCAGCGGCTGGTCGGTTTCGGGCTACGCGACCTTCTTCAAGGGCGACTCCTGGTACGCCGACGGCGTGTTCACCTGGACCCAGAACGACTACGACTTCGATCGCCGCGTGCGCTACCAGATCACTTCGCTGGCGGGCGGCACCACCAGCGTCGACCAGGTGGCGTCGGGCTCCACCGACGGCGACCAGCTGGGCTTCACCTTCTCGTTCGGACGCGACTTCTCCTACGGCGCCTGGAGCGTGGGGCCCTACGCGCGCGCCGAGTACACCAGCATCGACTTCGACGAGTACACGGAGGAGATGTCCGATCCCGGCGCGCCCGGTGGCGGCCTCGCCATGCAGGTCGACTCGCGCGAGCTGACCTCGACCCTGGGCGTGCTGGGCGGCAAGGCCTCGTACACGATCAGCACGTCGTGGGGCGTGCTGATGCCGAACCTGCAGGTGGAGTGGCTGCACGAGTTCGAGGACGACCAGGATGCGCTGGTCACCCGCTTCGTCAACGATCCCACCGGCACCGCGATCCTGATCCCGGCCGACGAGATCGACTCCGACTTCTTCAACATCGGCCTCGGCCTGTCCGGCGTCTTCGCCAGCGGGCGCTCGGCCTACCTGTACTACGAGCATCGCGCCGGCCAGTCCGAGTTCAGCCTCGACAGCCTCGCCATCGGCGTGCGGATCGAGTTCTGATCCCGCGCCATGGCACAATCCGCGCGCGATGACCGGCTGGCGATGACGGTGGAGGAAGCCCCGCGATGATCGAGTTCGGCCACTCGACCCACGTCGGGCTCCGTCGCGAGCACAACGAGGACACCTACTACGCCGACGGCGACCTCGGCCTGTGGCTGGTCGCCGACGGCATGGGCGGCCACGAGAACGGCGAGGTGGCGAGCGCGCTCGCGCGCGACACCCTGGTGCAGCAGGTCGGCGCGGGCGAGAGCCTGGCCCGCGCGATCCAGGTCGCCGACGAGGAGATCATCCGCCACTCCAGCCAGCGCACGCAGGCGCTGCCGATGGGCACCACGATCGCGGCGGTGCGACTCGCGGCCGACGAGTTCGAGGTGGCCTGGGTCGGCGACAGCCGCGTGTACCTGTGGAACGGCGCGCTCAAGCAGATCTCGCAGGACCATTCCTACGTGCGCGAACTGATCGAGCAGGGCGCGATCAGCCCCGAACAGGCGCGCACCCATCCGCACCGCAACGTGGTGACGCAGGCGCTGGGCGTGACCGACCCGCAGAGCCTGCGCGTCGAAACAGTGTCCGGAAAGCTCGAGCCCGGCAACCAGGTGCTGCTCTGCAGCGATGGCCTGACCGAGGAAGTCGACGACCAGGCGATCGCCTCGGTGCTGTCGCGCACCGACCTCTCGGCGCAGGAGTGCGTCGACCACCTGATCCTCGCCGCGCTCGACGGCGGCGGCTCCGACAACGTCACGGTCCTGCTGTTGCGGCGCAAGTAGCCGGTTGGGTGGCCGGATCCCGAGCGTCGCGCGGTCGCGGCTGAAGCCCTGGCGCGACGCCTCCCGCGATCGCACCGGCCCATGGCCCTGTGGGAGCGGCTTCAGCCGCGACCGCGACGCCCTGCCGGCATCCTCTCAGAGCCCGGCTGCCTTGCGCGAATCGTCGCGCAGCCGCTTGAGCGACTCGCTGGTCTCGTCGGCGCGCAGGCCCTGCTCGGCCAGGACCATCGAACCGCTGTAGTAGCCGCGGTCGAAGGCGGCCTTGGCCTTCTGCTCGAAGTAGTCGGCGATCTGGTCGAGGCCGGCCTTGGCGTCGGCGTTGCCCGGATCGAGCGTCAGCGCGCGGCGGTAGAGGTCGACCGCGCAGTCGCCCTCGGGCGAGGCCAGGCGGCGGCCGTTCTGGGTGATGCCCATGCGCACGTACTCGCGCGCCTGTGCCAGCAGGGCCGGCACGTCCGCGGAACCCGTGCCCACCACCGGCACGCTGGAGTCGGGCGCGTCACCGCCCGGCCCGGGCGGCGTGGCATCGGCGTCGATCGGCTGCGCCGGCACCACGGTGACCGGCGGCACCCCGGGCTCGGCCGGCTTGCGGCCCATCGTGTTCCAGACCAGCGCGGCCACCAGCAGCGCGCCGGCCAGCGAGCCCAGCGTCACCCACAGCAGGCGACGCGATGGCGCTGGCGCGGCGTCCCGGCGCGGCGCGGCGGCAGCACCGGGCACCCCGGGCGCCTGGCCGCTGTTCGACGGCCGGCGCGGCTGCTGGCGCTTGCGCGGCGCCGGCGCCTCCTTGAGGGTTGCGGCCTCCGGCGCGGTCGCGAGCAGCTGGTCGATCGCGGCGGCGAAGGCGTCCCCGGTGGGGAAACGGTCGTCGGCGTTCTTGGCCATCAGGCCGGCGACCAGCGGTTGCAGCCAGGCGAACTGCGCCGGCAACTGCGGCATCGGATGGGTGACGTGCATCAGCGCGATCGTGAACGGGTCCGCCGCGTCGTACGGCGGCCGCCCGACCAGGCACTCGTACAGCACCGCGCCGAGGCTGTAGAGGTCGGAGCGGCCATCCACGGCCTCCGCGCGCGCCTGCTCCGGGCTCATGTAGTGCGGCGTGCCGATCGAATTGCCGATCTGCGTGGCCATGGTGCCCGAGCCCATCGACTTGGCGATGCCGAAGTCGGCCAGCACCGCGCTGCCGTCGGTGCGGAACAGGATGTTGCCGGGCTTGACGTCGCGGTGCACGAAGCCCTTCTCGTGGGCGAAGTTGAGGCCGTGCGCGATGTCGCGCACGCAATCGAGCGTCTCGGCGATGCCGATGCCCTGCGCCAGGCGATCGCGCAGCGTGCCGCCGGGGATGTACTCGGCGGCGAGGTAGTAGTGCGTACCCGACTGCCCGATGTCGTGCACCGTGACCAGGTTCGGGTGCGACAACTGCGCGGTGATGCGCCCCTCCTTGAGGAAGCGCTGGGTGAATTCGTGGTTCGCGGCCAGCGCCGGCGCCATCACCTTGAGCGCGACCTCGCGGTCCAGCGACTCCTGCACCGCCAGGTAAACCGAGGCCATGCCGCCGATGCCCAGCGGCCTGATGATGCGGTAACCGGGGATCTGCGGGACGTTCTCGCTCAAGGCAACCTCGGTGCGTTCCGTGACTGGCGCCCGCCGGCGCCGCCGCGGGCCCGCAACCATAGCAAACGCGTTCGCGGCGCCGCCATGCGCGACGCCGCAAACGACGCGGGCGCCGCCACCGGCGACGCCCGCGCGGGTACGACCGGCGGCACCGGGCTCAGGGCGCGGCGGCGCGCACGGCGTTGAGGGCGGTGATGAACTTGCCCATCGAGTAGCGATCGCCGTTGTCGACCGCGTCGGTGAGCTGGTCCACCTTGCCCTGCAGCAGCTTGGTCTTTTCCTCGTCGAGCCCGCCCAGGTTCTGCCACGCGACCACCACCGACTGCACGGCCATCGCCGCCTGCTCCGCCGCCGCGTAGTCGCGATACTCGCCACGCTCGCCGTCGCCGGCGATGCTGGCCAGGATGCCCTTGAGGGTGTCGGCGTCGAACGGGGCCGCGGCCACGTTGGGCAATGCAGCCTCGATCGTGCCGCGCAGCGCGCTCGCCGCCGAACGCGTCGCGTCGCGGCCCTGCAGCGTGGCCTGGTGCAACGCGCGGGTCTGCTCCAGCAGGCGCTTGGCCGCCGCCGGATCGATGCCCGAGAGCACGTGGCGGAACATCACCAGGTTGGCGTCGTTGAGGCGCACCACGCCCGGGCCCAGGCCGGTGCCCTGGCGCGGGCCCCAGGTCTTGCTGTCCATGACCTTGTGGCAGGAATAGCAGTCGAACAGGACCAGTTCGGGGAAGATCCCGTTCCAGCCCTTCTTGTCGTCGAGCAGCAGGTCGAGCAGGTTGACCGCCGCGACGCCCTGGCCGACGCCCCAGTCGCGCAGGCCGTTGAAGTCGCCCTTGCGCTTGATGTAGTCCTCGTCGATCTGGTAGTGCGGGTTGAGCCAGGTGAAGGTGTCGAGTTCGAACGACAGGCGCGGGTGGCCGGCGCCCATGATCCGGTGGGTGATCATGCGGTCGGGCGTGCCCATGTGGCAGGACAGGCACAGCTGCGCGCGCTTGACCGCGTTGTCGGTGGGGTACATGCCCTTGCCGAGGTTGTCGGCGTGGCTGGCGCCGCGGTCGGTGTGCGAGGAGATCCACAGCTCCGAGCCGCCATGGCAGGCCTCGCAGCCGACTCCGTCGCTGAGCTGGAAGCGGTCGCCGCGGCTGGCATCGGGGACGTTGTCGGCGTGGCAGTCGAGGCAGACCGCCGCCTGGGTGGCGTCGCCGAGCCCGAGCTTGCGCGCGATGGACTGGCCCTCGGCGCTGGCCAGGGCCTGGAACGCCTTGTTCGCGTGCGGATCGAATTCCTGCCAGTAGGCGAATTCGTTCTGCATCACGCTCGATTCCTTGTACACCTGGGTCGAGCCATGGCACACGCCGCTGGCGCAACTGGCGACGCCCAGATGCTTGTGGGCCGCAATCTGGGCGACCACGGAATCGGCGCCGACCGCGACCGGCGCCCAGAGCAATAGCATCCACCACCCGCGCATCTTCATTGCCACCCTCCCCGAGGTTGGAAACGGGCCGCGGATCGCGGCCGGGCGTCGCACGGCGTACTGCCGGGGCATTATGCCATCGGAATGCGCCCTGCCAACGTCCGGGGTCGGCCGGACGCGGCTCAGCTCCGCGCCGGACCGGGATCCGGTTCCACGACGCGCCAGACGCAGGGGCCCTTGGCGGCCCGCTCGATCGCCTCCAGGCGGCCGGCGTGCGCCGCCCGTTCGGCCGCGTCGGCCCGCACCACGCGCAGCCGCGGCGCCGGCGCGTCGCGCGCCGCGGCGACCCGGCGCGCCGCGCGGGCGGTGCCCGGGTCCACCTCGAGGGCCAGGTCGCCCTGCCCGGCCGTCATCGCCAGGTACACGTCCGCCAGCAGCGAGGCGTCGAGCAGCGCGCCATGCAACTCGCGCTGGCTGGCGTCGACGCCCAGGCGCTTGCACAGCGCGTCGAGGCTGTTCTTCTGCCCCGGGTAGCGCTCGCGCGCCAGCGCCAGCGTGTCGAGCACGCTGGCGTGGTCGGCGATGCGGCCGCGGCCGCCCAGCAGCGCGAGTTCGTGGTCGAGGAAGGCGACGTCGAAGGGCGCGTTGTGGATGACCAGCTCGGCGCCGGCGATGAAGGCGAGGAATTCGTCGGCGACCTCGGCGAAGCGCGGATGCTCGCGCAGGAACTCGAGGCCAAGGCCGTGCACTTCGAGCGCGCCCTGGTCGATCTCGCGCTCGGGATTGAGGTAGCGCTGGAAGCGCTTGCCGGTGCGACGCCGCTCGCAAAGCTCGATGCAGCCGATCTCGACCAGGCGATGGCCGCGGCCAGGCTCCAGGCCCGTGGTCTCGGTGTCGAGCACGATCTGGCGCATCGGCGTCAGCGCCCCGCCGCGCCGCTGCCGGGAATCGCCGCGCGCGCCGCCTGGTCGACCCGCTCGTTCTCCGGGTGGCCGGCGTGCCCGCGCACCCACCGCCACTCGACGCCGTGGCGGGCCGCGGCGGCATCGAGCCGCTCCCACAGGTCCCGGTTGCGCACCGGCTGCCGGGCCGCGGTGCGCCAGCCGGCGGCCTTCCAGCGCGGCAGCCACTCCGAGATGCCCTTCTGCACGTACTGCGAATCCGTGTGCAGGCGCACGCGGCTGGGCCGGGTCAGGGCCTCGAGTCCCTCGATCGCGGCCATGAGCTCCATGCGGTTGTTCGTCGTCTCGGTGTCGCCGCCGGCCAGCAGGCGCTCGTGGTCGCCCCAGCGCAGCAGCGCCGCCCAACCGCCCGGGCCCGGATTGCCCGAGCAGGCGCCGTCGGTATAGATCTCGACCACCGCTGCCGGACTCAGGCCGCCCCCGCCAGTTCGCGCCGCGCCGGGACCAGGCCCTCCTGCGCGGCCGCGCGCAGTGCGAGCGGGCGCTGGCGCAGCGGGATCACGATCGCGCTGGACTTGCGCGCGCTCAATGCATACACGGCGCGCAGCGGACCGCCGGCGGCAGCGGGCGCCGCCTCCGGACGCAACGCCGGCCAGCGCGTGCCCAGGCGCTGGCAAGCGACCGCGTCGAGGCCGAGCCGGCCCAGCAGCGCGCCCAGGCGCGCCGAGAGGCGCGGCCGCAGGCGCCGCCCGGCGCGGCGCGCGCGCGCGCGCAGCCACGGGTGCCAGGCGCTGATCGGTTCGATCCCGAACACCACCAGCTCGCCGCCCGGGCGCAGCACGCGCGCGCATTCGCCCAGCAGCGGCAGCAGTTCCACCTGTTCGTCCAGCGCGTGCTGCAGCACGATGCGCGGCACGCTGTCGTCGCCGAAGGGCAAGGCCGCGGGCAGGCAGCGCAGGCAGCCGCCGAGTTCGCCGGCGCCGGATTCGAGCACGTTGGCCGTGGCCACCGACCCCGCCGTGCCGCGCGGCGCGATCCACAACGCGCGGCCATTGGCGGCCGCGCCCTGCGCCTCCGGCAGCCAGTCGCGCTCCAGCGCGAGCAGCGCTTCCGGCACGATGCCCTCGGATTCATGCGGCGTTGCAGCGACGGACATGGGTGGGCGGTCGAAGTGGCGGGCGGCGGGATTATGTTACAAACCGCCGTCGCGCATGAAGGGCGGCCGGTGTCCGCGAGGCGCGCCGTCGTGGTCGCCAGGGAAATCCAGCGTCGAGCCCGACAGTCCGTGCTGATCGCCATCCCCGCATTCGACGACAACTACTTCTGGCTCCAGCACGACGGCCGCGACGCCCTGGTGGTGGATCCCGGCGTCGCGGCGCCCGTGCAGGCCGTGCTCGACGCGCACGGCCTCGCGCTGCGCGCGATCCTCGTCACCCACCACCACCCCGACCACATCGGCGGCGTGGCGGAACTGGCCCGCCGCCACCGGCCGCGCATCATCGGTCCGCTCGACCCGCGCATCGGGGGCCTGACCGAGGTCGTGGGCGACGGCGCGCGCGTGGCGCTCGACGGACCCGCGGTGGCCTTCACCGTGATGGCGGTGCCCGGCCACACCGCCACCCATGTCGCCTTCCACGGCGACCAGCGCCTGTACGCCGGCGACACCCTGTTCAGCCTGGGCTGCGGCCGCCTGTTCGAAGGCAGTCCGGCGCAGATGCTCGACTCGCTGGATCGCATCGCGGCGCTGCCGCCTGCCACCGAAGTCTGCTGCGCGCACGAGTACACGCTGGCGAACGCCGCGTTCGCGCTCACCGTGGAGCCGGGCAACCCGGCGCTGCAGGCGCGGGTCGCCCAGGCGCGCGCGCAGCGCGCGGCCGGCCAGCCGACGCTGCCCATGCGCCTGGGCGACGAGCTCCACTGCAACCCGTTCCTGCGCGTCGACGCGCCGGCGGTGCGTGCGCGCGTGGCCGAGGGCGGCGGCGACGCGGACTCCCGCGTCGGCACCTTCGCCAGCCTGCGCGGCTGGAAGGACCGCTTCCGACCCGGACAGGCCACGCCATGGGCCTGACCCGGCGTGCACGCTGGCACCTTGCCGCGGTGGCCACCCTGGCCCTGGCTTCCTGCGCCAGCGTGCGCCCGGTGGCGGAAATCCCGCCCCCGGCGCCGCCGGCAGCTCCGGCGGCCGGCGCGCCCGTAGCGGCGCCGAGCGCGATGCCGGCGCCGGGCCCCGCGGCGGCCGCGGACGTCGAACCGGATTTCTGGCAAGGCCTGCGCGAGCGTTTCGCCTTCGCGACCTGCGATGAATCGACCTGGCCCGACCGCCAGCGCGCCCGCGCCATCGGCGCGCAGCTTGCGCGGATGTTGCCGCGCCTCGAGCTGGTCGAGTCGGTGTTCGCGGACTCGGCGGTGCCCGGTGAGTTCGTGTTGCTGCCACTGGTCGAAAGTGGCTACCGCGCGGTCCCGGCGCGGGGCGGCGGTCCCGCGGGCCCGTGGCAGTTCATGCCGCGCACCGCGCGCGCCTACGGACTGGCGATCGGCGCCGACTACGACGCGCGTCTCGACTACGTGGCCTCCACCAGGGCCGCGCTGCGCCTGCTCACCGACCTGGGACGGTCCTTCGAGGGCGACTGGATGCTGGCCAACATGGCGTTCAACGCCGGCGAATTCCGCGTGCGGCGCGCGCTGCGCGCCGCCGGCACCAGCCAGCCGCCGCATTCGCGCCTGCGCCTGAGCCCGATCACCCACCAGCATCTCGCGCGCCTGGTCGCCGCCGCGTGCGTGGTGCGCGATCCGGGCCGCTTCGACCTCGAATTGCCGCAACCGGCCGCGGACGCGCGGCTGGTCGCGGTCGCCAACGAGGCGCCACTCGACCGCGTGCTTGCCGCCGCGCTGGCCGCGCTGCCGCCGCGCGAATTCGACGCTCTCAACGCCGGTCCGCGCCGCGGGCGCATCCCCGCCGGCGTCGACATCCTGGTGCCGCAGGCCGCCGCGATCCGGCTCCGGGAGGGGCTGGCGCAGGTGCCGCCGGCGGCGCGGCGCGACTGGCACCTGCACCGGCAGGCCGCGCCGGTCGACTTCGCGGCCGCGGCGCGTGCCGCGGGGCCGGGCATCGATGCCGCGCTGCTGCAATGGCTCAACGCCGGGCGCGACCAGGCCGCGGGCCTGCTGCTGCCGGGCGCGCCGGCGACGGCCGCGGCGCCCGCCATCGCGAGCGGGGACCGCTACGTGGTGCGGCGCGGCGATTCGCCCTGGACCATCGCGCGCCGGCACCGCGTCGCCCTGGCCGACCTGCTGGCGTGGAACGACCTCGAGGCCGATGCCATCCTGCGGCCCGGGCAGGTGGTGCGGATCACGGCGCCCTGATCCGCGGCCAGCCCGGCCGCGCTTGCGGCTAAACTAGGGCACCTCCGTACAGGTATCCACTGCCGCGCCGGAGCGCGCGCGAACGGCCGGCAAGGCGCGCGCGACGGGACATCGATCAACGCACGCCGCGGCGTGCAGGGACGGGAGAGGCAGGGCATGGGATTCCTCCAGGGCAAGCGCGCACTCATCATCGGCATCGCGAGCCATCGCTCGATCGCCTGGGGCATCGCCGAGGCGATGCACCGCGAGGGCGCGCAGCTCGCCCTCACCTACCAGACCGAGCGGCTCAAGGAACGCGTCGACGAGGCCGCGCAGCAGTTCGGCTCCGACATCGTGCTGCCGCTGGACGTGTCCAGCGACGCGCAGATCGATGCCGTGTTCGCCGCGCTGGGCCGGCACTGGGACGGCTTCGACATCCTGGTGCACGCGGTCGGCTTCGCGCCGCGCGAGGCGCTGCAGGGCGAGTTCCTCGACGGGCTCACGCGCGAGGCATTCAACGTCGCGCACGACATCTCCAGCTACAGCCTCGCGGCGCTGGCCAAGGCGGCGCGGCCGCAGATGCGCGGCCGCAATGGCGCCATCCTGACCCTGACCTACCTCGGCGCCGAGCGCGCGCTGGCCAACTACAACGTGATGGGGCTGGCCAAGGCCAGCCTCGAGGCCAACGTGCGCTACCTCGCCTACAACCTCGGCCCGGAGGGCACGCGCGTCAATGCGATCTCGGCCGGGCCGATCAAGACCCTGGCCGCGGCCGGCATCGCCAACTTCCGCAAGATGCTCGACCACGTCGAGCAGCATGCGCCGCTGCGCCGCTCCGTCACCATCGAGGAAGTCGGCAACGCGGCCGCCTTCCTGTGCTCGGACCTGGCCTCGGGCATCAGCGGCGAAGTCACCTACGTCGATGCCGGCTACAACGTGCTGGGCATGACCGGCGTCTGAGCCGCCGCGGCACCCGGAAACGCGCGAGGCCGGCTTGCGCCGGCCTCGTGCAGGGTGCGACGGGCAGCGCCTCGCGCTACATCCGCTCTTCGGCGATGCGCACTTCGGTGGTCCGGCGCAGCGCGTCGATCAGGCCCAGGCTTTCCGCGCCGGAGGCGCCCTGGCTCAGGAGCTGGCGCGCGTTGTCGCGGCCGGCGGCGTCCACGGCCTTGGGGTCGCCGTCCTTCACCGCGGTCAGCTCGACCAGCGCGTAGGCCCCGTCGCCCAGCTTGACCAGCGCCCGGCGCGGCGCGTCGGCGGGACGCGACAGGCGGAACACCTCGGCGAGCAGCGCCGCATCCTGGTCCACCGCGGTGCGGCCGACGGCGACGGCGGCGGTGGCCGTGGTGCCCAGCTCCTGCGCGAGCGCGTCCAGCGTCTCGCCCTGCACGAAGCGCTGGTGCAGGGCCTCGGCGCGGGCCGCGGTCGCCTGGGCGGCGGCCTCGGCGCGCAGTCGCGCCACGATGTCGGCGCGGACCTCGTCCAGCGGACGCGGCGCGCGCGGGCGGTGCTCGCCGAGCTTGACCACCACGATGTGGTTGGGGCCCAGTTCGACCGGGTCGCTGACCGTGCCGTCGACCAGCACCGGATCGGAGAACGCCGCGCGCACCACGCGCGGATCGGCCGCGATGCCGTCGCCGCCGCTGCGGGTGAAGAGGCCGGTGCGCTGCACGGTGGCGCCGATCGCCTCGGCGGCGGGCTCGAGCGCGGTCGGGTCCTGGAACACCTGGTCGATGAGCTGCCCCGAGCGCTCGGTGTAGACGCGCTCGCGCTCGCCGTCGACGAACTGCTGCGCGAGCTCCTCGCGCACCTGCTCGAAGGGCTTGGCCTGCTCGGCCTGCACTTCGCGCAGCTGGATCACGTGGTAGCCCTCGTCGGTCCGCACCGGATCGGAGATCTCGCCCGGGCCGAGCGCGAACAGCGCGCTCTCGAAGCCCGGCTGGGTGGTGCCCTTCTGCAGCCAGCCGAGGTCGCCGCCCTGGGCGCGCGAACCGGCGTCGTCGGACAGGGTGCGCGCCAGCTCGGCGAAATCCGCCCCGGCACGCGCATCGGCGGCGATCTTGGCCGCCTTCGCCTGCGCGGCCTTCTGCGCCTCGGCGTCGGCGTCGGCCGCCACCTTGACCAGGATGTGCGAGGCCAGGCGCTGCTCCTCCTCGACGAAGCGCGCGCGCTGCTCCTCGTAGCGCTCGCGCAGCGCGGCCTCGTCGGGCTGCGCCTCGACCGCGATCGCGGCGGCATCGAGTTCGACGTACTCGAGCGACACCTGCTCCGGCGTCATGAACTCGTCCTTGTGCGAGTCGTAGTACGCCTGCACGTCCTCCGCCTTCGGCTCCGGCTGCGTCGCCGGATCCACGGCCGCGACGCGCACCGCGCGGAAGTCGCGGGTCTGGTCGCGCAGGCGCAGGTAGCGGTCGAGCTCGGCGTCGGTCACCAGCACCGTGGCGGCGATCTCCGACGGCAGCTCGCGCGCGGACAGGTCGCGCCGCACGCGCTGCTCGAAGGCCTGCGCGCTCATGTTCTGGGTGGTCAGCAGCAGCTTGTACTGGTCGGCGTTGAACTTGCCGTCGACCTGGAACGCGGGCACCTCGGCGATCGCGTCGCGGACCACGGCGTCGGTGGCGGCGGTGCCGGCGCTCTGCGCCGCCTGCACCAGCAGTTCCTCGTCGACCATGCGGTCGAGCACCTGGCGCTTGACCAGCGGCTGCTCGAAGTAGGCGGCATCGAAGTTCTGGCCCATCGAGCGCCGCGCCTGCTGCCGGTACTCCTCGTAGCGCTGGCGGAACTCGTCGGTCGAGATCTCGGTGTCGCCGACCTTCGCCACGAAGGTCTCGGTCTGCGCGGTGAAGTAGTTGTTGATGCCGAAGAAGGCGAACGGCACGCTGACCGCGGCGAGGATGAAGAAGGCGACCCAGCCGGACGTCTTTTCGCGGAGTGTCTGGAGCATGTCGTGACTGCCGTGGTGGTCGACCGGCCGCGACGCGCGGCTCGATCCGGAAAAAACAAAGGCGCCACACGCGGGCGCCCTTGACGGTAATGGCGGAGTGGACGGGACTCGAACCCGCGACCCCCGGCGTGACAGGCCGGTATTCTAACCGACTGAACTACCACTCCGCGCTGTTCTTGGTGGGTGCTGAGGGTTTCGAACCCCCGACCCTCGCCTTGTAAGGGCGACGCTCTACCGCTGAGCTAAGCAC
>CAZTNB010000006.1:32627-43648 GCA_964614825.1 uncultured Gammaproteobacteria bacterium | reverse complement strand
CGCGGCAAGGGTCACCAACCCATGTAGTGGCCGCCGTTGACCGAGAGGTTGGCGCCGGTGATCCAGGCGGCCTCGTCGGGCATGAAGAAGGCGACGGCGTAGGCGATTTCCTCCGGCGTGCCGAGGCGGCCGGTGGGGATGTTGGCGACGATCTTGGCGCGGACTTCCTCCGGCACCGCCATCACCATGTCGGTGGCGATGTAGCCCGGCGACACCGTGTTGACGGTGATGCCGAAACGCGCGTTCTCCTGCGCCAGCGAGATCGTGAAGCCGTGCATGCCGGCCTTGGAGGCGGCGTAGTTGGCCTGGCCGTACTGGCCCTTCTGGCCATTGATGGAACTGATCTGGATGATCCGGCCCCACTTGCGCTCGCGCATGCCGTCGATCACCGGGCGGGTGACGTTGAAGCAGGAGTTGAGGTTGGTGTTGATCACCTCCTGCCACTGCAGCGCGCTCATGCGGTGGAAGGTGGTGTCGCGGGTGATGCCGGCGTTGTTGACCAGGATCTCGACCGGGCCCAGCGCGCTGCGCACGGCGTCGACCATCGCCGCGGCCGACTCGGGATTGGCGACGTCGCCCGGCACGATCGTGATCTCGAGGCCCTCGGCGCGGGCCTGCTCCTGCCATTTGCGCGCCTTGGCTTCATCGCGGTAGTTGGTGGCGACGCGGTGCCCGAGGCGGGCGAGGCGCTTGACGATGGCCGAGCCGATGCCGCCCGTGCCGCCGGTGACCAGTGCGACGCGTGATTCCATGGTTGCCTCCCTCCGGTGGTCGCTCCACCGGCATCGTTGGCCGGCGGATACGCCTGCCGGCATTCTAGCGGCGCGGCGTTGCGCTTGGCTTGCCCGGAAGGGCGGGGTGCAAGGGCGCAGGATTGGCGCGGGGCACGCGGCCGAGGTCGAAACCCTCGGCCGCGGCCTGCAGCAGCCGGGCCGGCGTGGTCGCGCGGCGCGTGCCGGGCAGCGGCTGGCCGAGGAATCCGAGCGCGGCGCGCAGCGCCGGCAGCGGGTCGCGCGGGTCCACGGGCAGGCTGTGGTCCTGCTTGCTGAGCTTGGCGCCGCTGGCGTCGAGCGCCAGCGGCAGGTGCGCGTAGGCGGGCGTGGGCAGGTCCAGCAGTCGCTGCAGGTGGATCTGGCGCGGCGTCGAATCGATCAGGTCGGCGCCGCGCACGACCTCGGTGATGCCCTGCGCGGCATCGTCGACCACCACCGCGAGCTGGTACGCCCACCAGCCATCGGCGCGCCGCACCACGAAGTCGCCCACGTCAAGCGCCAGGTCCTGCTCGAAACGGCCCTGGATGGCGTCGTCGAAGCCGATGCGCACGGATGGCGCGCGCACGCGCCAGGCCGGGGCGCGCGCGGCGCCGGCGCCGGCCGCGACGCAGCGGCGGTGGATGGCGCCCTCGCCGAGTTCGGTGCGGCTGCAGCGGCAGGCGAAGGCCGCGTCCAGGGCGACCAGGCGCTCGAGCGCGGCCGCGTAGGCGGCGCCGCGTCCGGACTGGCGCAGCACCGGCTCGTCGCTGTCCATGCCGAATGCCGCCAGCGTCTGCACGATCCTTTCACCGGAACCGGGCACCTCGCGCGGCGGGTCGAGGTCCTCGATCCGCACCAGCCAGGTGCCGCCCTGCGCGCGGGCGCGCAGCCAGCTGCCCAGCGCCGCGACCAGCGAGCCGAAGTGCAGGTCGCCGGTGGGGGAGGGCGCGAAACGGCCGCGGTAGGCGGAAGTGGGCGGCATCGATCGATGTTTCCGTGGCGTGACGGGGCGGCGCGCTTGAACTTGCGGCGCCGCCCCCTATCTAATCCGCGGAGCGGGCCCGGCGGCAAGCCGGCGCCGCGCGCAAGTTCCCAAGGAGCCGACACCCATGATGCGTGTATTGCTGTTCATTGCCACCAACCTCGCGGTGATGGTCCTGCTCGGTGCCATCCTGTGGGTGCTCGAGAACGTGTTCGGCGTGCGCCTGGGCACCGGCACCGGCGGCCTGCTGGTGATGGCGGCCGTGTTCGGCATGGGCGGCGCGTTCATCTCGCTGGCGCTGTCGAAGTGGATGGCCAAGCGCGCCACCGGCGCGCACGTGATCGACCAGCCGCGCAACGAGGCCGAGGCCTGGCTGCTGGCCACGGTGCGCAAGCAGGCCGAGGCCGCCGGCATCGGCATGCCCGAGGTGGCGATCTACGACGCCCCCGACCTCAATGCCTTCGCCACCGGCATGAACCGCAACAATGCGCTGGTGGCGGTCAGCACCGGGCTGCTGCGCGGCATGGAGCGGCGCGAGGTGGAGGCGGTGCTGGGCCACGAGATCAGCCACGTCGCCAACGGCGACATGGTCACGCTCACCCTGATCCAGGGCGTGCTCAATACCTTCGTGATCTTCCTCTCGCGCATCGTCGGCAACATCATCGACGGCATGATCCGCGGCAACCGCGAGGGCGGCGGCGGCATCTTCTACTTCCTGATCGTGATGGTGCTGCAGGTGGTGTTCGGCCTGTTCGCCTCGGTGATCGTGGCCTGGTTCTCGCGCCGGCGCGAGTACCGCGCCGACGCGGGCGGGGCGAAGCTCGAGGGGCGCGATGCCATGATCGCGGCGCTGGAACGCCTCAAGGGCAACCACGACCAGACCGCGCTGCCGAAGGAGATCGCGGCGTTCGGCATCTCGGGCGGCGTCGGCGCGCTGTTCGCCAGCCATCCGCCGCTGGACCAGCGCATCGCGGCGCTGCGCGCGGGCTGAACGGTTCGGTAGCGTTTCGAACGAAAGGGCCCGGCATGCCGGGCCCTTTTTTCTTGCCCGGGAACGGCACCAGCCTCGTGTAGGAGCGCACCTTGTGCGCGACCGCGGCATGGGGTGTCGCCGTGCGCTTGTCGTCCACGGTCGCGCACAAGGTGCGCTCCTACAAGAGCGGGCGGGGCCCCCGGCCTCAGCCGAAGTCGTAGCTCATCACCTTCTCGGGCTCCTGCAGGAAGTTGCCCTGCACGAAGTTGACCCCGAGCGAGAACAGGATCGACATGCTGGCCGCGTCCTCGACGAACTCGGCGATGGTGAGCTTGCTCTGCGCGTGGGCCTGGTCGCAGATCTCCTTGACCTTCTGCTGGTTCTCGCGCGTCTTGGCGAAATCGGTCATGAAGGTGCGGTCGATCTTGATGTAGTCGAGGTCGACGTGCTTGAGCAGCTGGAACGAGTTCAGGCCGCTGCCGAACTGCTGCACGGCGAAGCCGCAGTGCAGCTGCGCCAGGCCCTTGGTGAACTGGCGCACGGGGTTGAGGTTGGTCGAGACCTTGCTCTCCGGCATCATGAACACGATCTTCACGCCCGGCACGCGGTGCTTCTGCAGCTGCTGGGCGATGAACGGCAGCAGGCTCGGGTCCTCCAGCGAGGGCACCGTGACCTTGATGAAGAACGTGGTCTTGTGCCCGCCCTTCTCGCGTTCGGCGAGGGTGGCGATGGCGCGCGCGATCACCCACTTGTCGATCGCCGGCAGCAGGCTGAAGCGCTCCGCGACCGGGAAGAACTCGGCCGGCAGCATCTCGCGGCCGGCGCCCTTCATGCGGAGCAGGATCTCGTAGAACTCGCCCTCGGCGCCGTGCAGGCTGACGATGGGCTGGTAGAACAGCACGAAGCCGTCGAGCGTGGTGAGCGCGGCCTTGAGCTGGTCGAGCCGGGCCTTCTCGACCTCGGCGTCGGCCTTGGCCTGGGCCGAGGGATCGAAGGTGAGCACGGCGTTGCCGCCGTCGGCCTGCGCGCCCTTGAGCGCGGTGGCGGCTTCGCGCAGGATCGCGTCGGCGTTGGCGATGCGCTCGCCCACCAGCACCAGGCCGATGCTCATGCCGACCTGCAGCGAGCGGTTGCCGGCCTCGAAGATGCGGTCCTCGAAGGCCTTGCGCAGCGCCTGCACGCGCTTGATCGCGTCGTCGTGCGGGTGGCGCCGCAGGATCAGCACGAAGGCGCTCTCGCCGAAGCGCGCGGCGACGTCGTCGGGGCCGCAGTGCTCGCGCAGCAGCGCGGCCATGTCGGCCAGCAGCAGGTCGGCGCTGCCCAGGCCCACGGTGTCGAGCACCGAGCGGAAGTTGTCCGGTTCGAGCAGCGCCAGCGCGAGGTCGTTCCTGCCGTTGGCGGCCTCGGTCACCACCCGGTCGAGCTCGCCCAGGGCATAGGTGCGGTTGTAAAGCTTGGTCACCAGGTCCTGGTTGCGCATCTGCTCCAGGGCCTCGGCGTCGACCCCGGACATCGAGCGCCGCAGGGTGATCTGGTGGCAGGTCTCGCCCTCGAAGGTGGCCTCGGCGAACTCCATCAGCGCGTCGAACGCGGCGCCCTCGGAGGTCTGGGCCTTGATCTCGAGCTTGGCCGGGGGGCGCTCGCCCTTGGACAGGCGCTTGAGCAGGTTCTTGAACCCGTCGGCGGCGGCCGGCGCGATCAGTTCCAGGATCGGCGTGCCCTCGATGTCGTCGAAGTCGTCGAAGCCGAACATCTCCAGGTACGCGCGGTTGGCCCGCACGTGCATGCCCTCGTGCACGAAGGCGATGGGGTCGCGCGAGGAATCGAGCAGGGCGTCGCAGCGGCGCTCGCTCTCCCGCAGCGCGGCCTCGAGCCGGCGCAGCGTGCGCCGGTTGGCGAGGTCTTCGAACTCGCTGCGCACCGCGCCCTGCAGGTGCTCGGGCTGCGAGCGCAGCGCGATCGCGCGCACGCCCTCACGTTGCAATTGCAGCGCGATGTCGTTGTCGATGGTCGACACCAGGGCGATGACCGGCAGGTCCTTGCCGCTGGCGTTGACCGTGGCGACCACGTCCTTGAGCGGGATGCTGCGGGCGCGCGTGTTCGCCAGCACCAGGTCGTTGGGCTGGTTCTCGAGCTGCTCGGCGAGCGCCTCGCGGGTTTCGGCCCGGTTCGGACGCACGGCGATCCCGCCGTTGCGCAGCTGGCTGACGATCTGTTCCGCGTCTTCGGTCGAATCCTCGACCAACAGCAGCCGGATGACTTGATCCTGCTTGGGCATGGGGCGTGGTGCGTGGGTGTCCGGTTTGTACCCGATCGGGCAGGGCATTGCCACCCGCCCGCAGGCGGAGCTTACAGCGGAGTCTTGGCCGCGGCGCCGGCGATCTCGCGCACCAGCCGCGGCACCAGGTAGCCCGGCAGGCGCGCGCGCATGGCCACGTGCAGGGCGCGCGCCGTGCGATCGGCCACCGCGTAGTGCGCGGTGCCGGTCACCCGGTCGAGCTGGTGCAGGTAGTAGGGCAGCACGCCGGCCTCGTGCAGGCGCTCGCTCAGCGCGCACAGGACCTCGGCGTCGTCGTTCACCCCGCGCAGCAGCACCGACTGGTTGAGCACGGTGGCGCCGGCCTGGCGCAGGGCCGCGCAGGCCTCTGCCACGGCGGCGTCGATCTCGCGCGCGTGGTTGGCGTGGATCACCACGGTAACCGGCCACGGCAGCCGGCCCAGCCAGTCCAGCAGGGGACGGTCGACCCGCGCCGGCAGGACCACCGGCAGGCGCGTGTGCACGCGCAGGCGGCGCAGGTGGGGCACGTCGCGCAGGGCCTGGGTCAGTTCGACCAGGCGCGGGGTGTCGAGCGACCACGGGTCGCCGCCGGAGAGGATGAGCTCGCTGATGCCGGGGTCCGCCGCCAGTGCGGCCACCGCGCCCTGCCAGCGGTCGCGGGCGGCGGTTTCGGCGGCATAGGGGAACTCGCGCCGGAAGCAGTAGCGGCAGTGGATGGCGCAACTGCCGGTCGCCACCAGCAGCGCGCGCCCGGCGTACTTGTGCAGCAGGCCCGGCGCGATGCGCGCGGCGAGGTCGCCGACGGCGTCGGCGCCGTAACCGGGCTCGACGCGGCCTTCGGCGTCCAGCGGCAGGACCTGCCGCAGCAGCGGATCGTGCGGGTCGCCGGGGCGGATCCGGGACAGCCAGGCGCGCGTCACGCGCAGGCGGAAGCGGCCTGCGGCGGCTGCGCAGGCCAGGCTCGCGGGCAGTCCCAGCAGGCGCAGGAGTTCGGCTGGATCGGTGATCGATTCGCGCCATTGGCGGCGCCAGTCCGGCGCCGGCTGCGCCGGCAGCGGGCTTGCAGGTATCATTGCGGGGTCGTGCCGGCCCGTCCGGGGCCCGGCGTCCTGAAGACAAGACCTTGAATTGTAGCCGCTTTCAGGAAGCGGCTTTTTTGCATTGGAGCCTCCCCATGGCCAGCTATGGCATGAACGACGTCAAGAATGGCCTGAAGATCATCGTCGACGGCTATCCCTGCACGATCGTCGACACCGAGTACGTGAAGCCGGGCAAGGGCCAGGCCTTCACCCGGGTGAAGTACCGCAACCTCAAGACCGGGCGCGTGGTCGAACTGACCATGAAGTCGACCGACAGCCTCGAGGCGGCGGACGTGATGGATACCGACATGGAGTTCCTGTACTCCGATGGCGAGTTCTTCCACTTCATGCACCCCGAGACCCACGACCAGCTGCAGACCGACGCCGCCGCCATGGGCGAATCCGCCAAGTGGCTCAAGGGCAACGAGACCTGCGTGGTGACGCTGTGGAACGGCACGCCGCTGGTGGTGACGCCGCCGAACTTCGTCGAGCTGACCATCACCGAGACCGATCCCGGCGTGCGCGGCGACACCTCGGGCGGCGGCGGCAAGCCGGCCAAGCTCGAGACCGGCGCCGTGGTGCGCGTGCCGCTGTTCGTGGGGCAGGGCGAGAAGATCAAGGTGGACACGCGCTCGGGCGAGTACGTGTCGCGGGTCAAGTGATCGATCCGGTCCGGATTCGTGCAACGAATCCGGCTCCGGATCGATCATCCCGGGCAAGGACTGCCCGGGATCCACTGGCCAGGGACGGCGCGCCCTGCGCCTCCCGACGGAAATGGATTCCCGCTTTCGCGGGAATGACGACGAATGAGGCCTCTTTTGCTGGTCCCGCGACCGGTTAGCATTCACGCATGCAACCCGTCGACCTCCTGATCGAAGCCCGCTGGGTCGTCCCGGTGGAGCCGCACGGCGTGGTGCTCGACCACCATGCGGTCGCGGTCCGGGCCGGCCGCATCGTGGGCCTCGCCCCGGTGGCGCAGGCCCGCGCGCAGTGGCACGCGGCCGAGTGCGTGGTCCTCGACCAGCACGCGCTGATCCCCGGCCTGGTCAACGCCCACACGCACAACCCGATGACGCTGATGCGCGGGCTGGCCGACGACCTGCCCCTGATGCGCTGGCTCGAGGACCACATCTGGCCGGCCGAGGCGCGGGTCATGGGGCCCGATTTCGTGCGCGAGGGCATCGAGATCGCGGTGGCGGAGATGCTGCGCGGCGGCACCACCTGCTGCAACGAGAACTACTTCTTCCCCGACGTGGCCGCCGCCACCTACCGGCGCCTGGGTTTCCGCGCCCTGGTCGGCCTGCCGGTGATCGAGTTCCCGAGCGCGTGGGCGCGCACCCGCGACGAATACTTCGACAAGGCGCTGGCGCTGCACGACGACCTGCGCGGCGAAGCGCTGGTGGGCACGGCCTTCGCGCCGCACGCGCCCTACACCGTGAGCAACGAGAGCTTCGCCCGCGTCCACCTGCTGGCCGACCAGCTCGACCTGCCGGTGCACCTGCACCTGCACGAGACCCGCTTCGAGGTCGACGATGCCTTCGCGCGGCTGGGCGCGCGGCCGCTGGCGCGCATCGCCGGGCTGGGGCTGCTCAACCGCTCGCTGATCGCGGTGCACATGACCGAGCTCAACGACGCCGAGATCGAGCAATGCGCGCGCGCCGGCGTGAGCGTGGTGCACTGCCCGGAATCGAACCTCAAGCTGGCCAGCGGCTTCTGCCCGGTGGCGAAGCTGCAGGCCGCGGGCGTCAACGTCGCCCTGGGCACCGACGGCTGCGCCAGCAACAACGACCTCGACATGTTCGGCGAGATGCGCACCGCGGCCCTGCTGGCCAAGGGCGTGGCCGGCGATGCGCGCGCGGTCGATGCCGCCACCGCGCTGCGCATGGCCACCCTCAACGGCGCGCGCGCGCTCGGCTGGGAGGAGCGGATCGGCTCGATCGAGCCCGGCAAGTGGGCCGACCTGTGCGCCGTGCGCCTGGACGCGATCGAGACCCAGCCGGTCTACCACGTGACCTCGCAGCTGGTGTACGCCGCCAGCCGCCGCCAGGTCTGCGACGTGTGGGTGGCCGGCGTGCGGCGCCTCGCGCATGGCGAGGTGGCGGGCATGGACATGCAGGCGCTGCGCGACAATGCGCGCCGCTGGGCGATGCTGATCACCGCGCCGGAGCCGAAATGAACCCCGCCGCCACGCACAACGCCGATCCCGCCGAGCTCGAGCGCTTCGGGCGCCTGGCCGGATCGTGGTGGGACCCGGACGGCCCCTCGCGCGCATTGCACGACCTCAACCCGGTGCGGCTGGAGTTCGTGCGCCAGCGCGCGAAACTGGCCGGCGCGCGGGTGCTCGACGTCGGTTGCGGCGGCGGGCTGTTCAGCGAGGCGCTGGCGGCCAGCGGCGCGCAGGTGGTGGCGATCGACCTGGCGCCGGAGGTGCTGGGCGTGGCGCGCCTGCACCTGATCGAATCGGGGCGCCAGGTCGACTATCGCGAGACCGGCGCCGAGGCGCTGGCCGCGGCCGAACCGGGCAGCTTCGACGTGGTCGCGTGCATGGAGATGCTCGAGCACGTGCCGGATCCGGCCGCGGTGATCCAGGCCTGCGCGGTCCTGCTCAAGCCGGGCGGGCAACTGTTCCTCTCGACCATCAACCGCACGCCGGCGGCCTTCGCCCTGGCGATCGTGGGCGCCGAGTACGTGGCCGGCCTGCTGCCGCGCGGCACCCACCGCTACCAGCAGTTCCTGCGCCCGAGCGAGCTCGACGCCGCATTGCGGCGCGCGGGCCTGGCGCTGCGCGAGGTCCGCGGCCTGGGCTACGAGCCGATCCTGCGCCGCGCGTGGCTGGCCCGCTCGACCGCGGTCAACTACCTCATGCACGCGGAGAAACCCGCATGAGCGGCGGCATCGCCGATGCCGTGCTGTTCGACCTCGATGGCACCCTCGCCGACACCGCGCCCGACCTGATCGCCGCGGCCAACCGGCTGCGCGAGCAGCTGGGCCGGGCGCCGGTGCCGGAACTGGCGGTGCGCAACGCGGTGTCGAAGGGCGGCGCGGCGATCCTGCGCGTGGCCTTCGCCGATGCGCCGGAGCTGGCGCCCGCGCTGCTCGAGCGCTACCTCGGCCTGTACCGCGAGCGCATCTGCGAGCGCACGCGCCTGTTCGAGGGCATGGACGCGCTGCTCGAGCGGGTCGAGGCCGCCGGCCGCCCGTGGGGCATCGTCACCAACAAGCCCGGCTGGCTGACCACGCCCCTGCTGGCCGCGATGGGGCTGGATCGACGCGCCGGGTCGGTCGTGAGCGGCGACACCCTGGCGCAGAAGAAGCCGGCGCCGGAGCCGGTGTGGCACGCGTGCCGCGCGCTGGGCGTCGCGCCGGCGCGGGCGCTGATGGTGGGCGACGACCGTCGCGACGTCGACGCCGCGCACGCGGCGGGCGCCACCTCGGTGCTGGTGGACTGGGGCTACTACGGCGACGACGAGCTGCCGCACGAATGGGGCGCGCAGCACCGCATCGCGCGCCCGGCGCAGTTGCTGCCGCTGCTGGGCCTGGACTGAGGCCGGGATGGCGGCGGTGGGCGCGGACCTGGAGACGCAGGCGGACGCAACGGACCTGGTCGAGGCGTGGCTGGCCGCGGAACCGGAATGGCGCCTGGCGCGCGTGTTCCTGGCCGCGGCGCGCGAGCCGCGCTTCGAGGCCTGGGCCGGGTTCGAGCACGCGTTGCGCGAGACGGTCTGGCGCGTGCGCGACGCGCGCGTCGCGCAGGCCAAGCTGGGCTGGTGGCTGGACGAGATCGGCCGGGCCAGGGCGGGCGCGGCGCGGCATCCCTTGTTGCGGAAACTGTCGGCGCTCGATGCGCTGGCCGCGTTCGACGGTGGCGGTGCCGAGCGCATCCTGCGCGGCGCCGCGCATGCCGTCGCGCTCGAATCGCCGGCCGACGTGGAATCGCTCCTGTCGGCCTTCGTGGCGCTGGAGCAGCCCCTGGCCGAGGCGCGCGCCACCTTGCTGGATGCGTCGGCGCCGGCGACGGACCGCGTGCGCGGCCTGGCGGCCGCCCGCGTGATGGTCGAGGCGCGGCACTGGGGGCGCTTCGCGCTGCCCGAGCGCGCGCGCCTGCCCTTGAACCTGCTGGCACGGGTCGGTGCCGGGCGCGATGCCGCGCTGGCCGAGGGCGCGCCGGTGCGCGCGGCCCTGGCACAGGCACTGTTGCCGCGCATCGAGGAAGCCCTGCAGGCGCCGGCGCCTGCGCTCGATGCGGCCGCCCTGCTGCTCGGTCGCGCGATCGGGCGCCAGCACGCGCAGCCGGCGGGCCTGTGGGCACGCTGGCGGCTCGCGCACGCCCTGTGGCGCCTCGCCCGCGCGCAGTTCCGGCCCTGACGCCCGGCATCGATGCGTCATGCCTGCCGAGCCGTTGACGAGGCCTGCACCGACCTCCCTCTAGCGTGCCCTTGCATCCTCCTCCCGCCGTTACCTTCCAGAGTGCCGCCATGCCTACAGCGTCCCCGCTTGCCAGTCTCCTGCCCGACGTCGCCAACGACGTCCGCCCGAAGGTGGCCGGCGCCCTGGACTGGGTCGGCATGGGCGAGATCGAGGTGCCGGTGTCGATCGCCGGCGGCGATGGCCGCACGGTGACCACGCCGGCCCGCGTCACCGCCTACGTCAACCTGCATCGCGTCGACGTGCGCGGCATCCACATGTCGCGGCTGTACCTGCACGTCGACAGGGCGCTGTCGTCGGAGGCGCTGACCCCGTGCTCGGTGCGGCGCCTGCTGCGCGAGTTCCTCGATTCGCACGCCGAGCTGTCCGACCGCGCGATGATCCGGGTGCAGTTCGACTACCTGGTGCGGCGCCCGGCGCTGATGAGCGACAACAGCGGCTGGAAGTCGTATCCCGTGGCGATCACCGGCCTGCTCGACAAGGGCGAGTTCCGCCTCGAGGTGGGCTACCAGGTGCTGTATTCGAGCACCTG